>CBFHWA010000131.1:0-1021 GCA_965659525.1 Pontimonas sp. | reverse complement strand
GGCTCCTGCTCGGGCTCCTGCTCGGGCTCTGATTCTCGTTGTTTTTCTGGTTCGGGTTCCGGTTCTGGTTCGGGTTCTGATTCTGGTTCGGGATCGGGGCGCTCAGAGTCCAACAGCGCGGCAATGGCGAGGTTCTCAGCGATCACGGCGCCAGAAATCTGGCCAATTTCGGTAGTAGTGCCAAGGTCGGTAGTGGACAACCAAGACGAGACTCCATCGGTTGTCACAAGATAGACCTCACCGCCCGGGGTGGTATCCGCCCCCGCGACAAAGGACCCGTTCATACTCGAGACAAAACCATCCACCTCGGTGAGCTGGCCGGTGGATTTATCCACCGAATAGAGGGTGTTGACATCGAGGAAGCCAAATCCGTAGAGGTCACCATCAACGCTGAAAAGAGCACTAATGAGGGTGCTAGTGCCTGATTGCTCCGTGGGACCAATGGTGCCAAGCGTCCGGTTACTGGTATCCAGTGTGGCGAGTTGGTTCACCATATTTCCGCCACCGTCATCGAATGATCCCGTGACGTAGGTCACACCGGCGTTGGTCCGGGCAATGCCGTGGAAAGCTTCCCCGCCAGAAAAACGGTTGCCAACCCTCGTTGAGGATCCCGTCGCTGCGTCGATACTGAGTAACTGCTCACCGCCGAGATCGGCTTGATCGAGGGCCACAATGGTGTCATCAGTGGGCTGCGCCTCGAGACCAACCACGGCGCCAATGGGAGTATCCCCCTGGATTGTCGCGGCGGACGTGAGGGCTGCCGTGTCAAGATCCAGCGCATAGACCGACCCGCCGCCAACAACGAGGGCGTCACCATCGGTGAGGGGGTCTGCGGTGGCCCGCGCGGGACTCACCGAGACGACCAGAGGAACAAGAGCAAGTGTCACGAGGGGCACCATTGCCCCTCGTGGAGTGCCGATGACATCACCGAACTGCGTGGTCATAGCCCCCAGTCAAACTAATCACCACGCATTTTTCAACAAATTTATTATTATCGCTCTAAAGCTAATGAAATGCTGCT
>CBFHWA010000130.1:0-1297 GCA_965659525.1 Pontimonas sp. | reverse complement strand
CTGACTTCCATATCCACGGAGGTGAACTCGGTGGCGTGGCGGGCGGTAAACGACGGGTCTGCCCGGAAGGCAGGCGCGATTTCGAAAACCCGTCCGAAGCCTGCGGCTTGGGCCATCTGCTTGAAAAACTGGGGTGATTGGGCCAAATAGGCGGTGGTTTCGAAGTAGGGGACTTCGAAGAGTTCCGCCCGGGATTCACTGGCACTGGCCATGAGTTTCGGGGTGTGGATTTCGATGAAGTCGCGTTCTAACCACCAGCTGCGAAGAGCGTGCTCAAAGGTGGTCTGAACCTTAAACAGCAACTGCGATTCAGGGCGACGCAGATCAACAAAGCGCCAGTCCATCCGCTTATCCACACTGGAGTCATCGGCGATGGGAAGCTCCGGCAGTGCCAGGGATTCGACAGCGAGTGCTGAGATTTTTACTTCCAGACCACCGAGTTTCACCCGCTCGTCGTGTTTGAGCACACCGTGGGCGGTAATCATGCTGCCGTGGGTGAGCTCTGAGATGGATTCGGTGAGGGCCAATCCGTTCGGGTTGGTCTTGGCTACCTCATCACCCTCACGCACGGCAGGGTTTACCAGCTGAAGTGCGCCCGATTCGTCGCGAAGGACCACAAACTGGACTTTCTTTTGGTCCCGGACCGTATCGACCCAGCCGGAAACAGCCACCTCCTGGCCGTCTGGGAGGGAAGAAAGGTCGCGTATCAGAGTCCTAGGGGTCACGAGCCCCGAGTCTACTGTCCGCTCCCTGCTATCCCGACTACCCTGGAGCTATGAGCCCGCTCGCCCCTGGAATCTCGTCTCGCCTCGCCCAAATCTCTCCCTCAGCCACGCTGAAAGTCGACCAAAAAGCCAAAGCCTTGAAGGCAGAAGGTCGGCCCGTGATCAGCTTCGCTGCCGGGGAACCAGACTTTCCCACCCCCGCACACGTGGTCGAGGCTGCCGTGGAGGCAGCGCGTAATCCGAAATACCACCGCTACACCCCCGCGGTGGGACTGCCGGAATTGAGGGAGGCCATTGCGGAGAAGACTGCCCGGGATTCTGGGTGGGCCGTCGACCCCTCCCAAGTCGTGGTCACCAACGGCGGGAAGCAGGCGGTGTATCAGGCCTGCCAAGCGGTGTTGGATGAGGGTGACGAGGTGATTGTTCCCTCGCCGTATTGGACGACCTATCCGGAAGCGATCGAGCTCACCGGAGCAAAAACCATTGAGGTTTTCGCCGGCGCTGACCAGGACTACAAGGTCACAGTCGACCAGCTCGAAGCGGTTCGGACCCCCAGAACCTCAGCGCTGCTG
>CBFHWA010000129.1:0-1517 GCA_965659525.1 Pontimonas sp. | reverse complement strand
ACGGGGTTCAGGTGCGCTTTGATTACCTCACTCCAGGCAGCAGCGCCCCCAAGACCAGGACGGTCTCACCGCTCTCGGTGGTTCTCCACGAGGGCCGCTGGCATCTGTTGAGCCTGGAGGAGCCATCGGGCAGTGAGCGAACATTTTTACTCCGCCGCATTGTCAGCCGTGTTGGGCTACTTGCCGAACCCGCCCGCGGGGCTCAGTCGGGTCAAATCGACAAGATGAGTTCCCAGCTCGACGAACGGTACTGGTCCCAGCGTGCAACGATTGGCGTCGCTCCCGGAAGCGTTGCCGCCCGGGAGCTTCAGTACCGCGCAGGAAGCGTCGTCGAGGCCGACACGGTGCAGGTGCAATACACCGACGCGTTGGCACTCGGAGACGAACTGGCCGCCTACGGACCCGATATTCACTCGGTGGCTCCCGATGATGTCGCCTCAGCCCACCGGGAGGCTCTCAAACAGGTGGTGGCCGACCATGCCACCTAACACCCCCCGCGCGGCGGGGGAGAATCTGGTGTTATTTCTCGCGCTCGTGCCCTACGTGATGGACCGTGGCGAAGTCAGCATTGCCCAAGCCGCAGCCCAGTTTGACCGCAGCGAAGAGGACATTCGTCGGGCTGTTGAACTCATTGCCTGTGCGGGAATTCCCGGGGATTCGGCGGCCTATCTCCATGCTGACCTGTTTGACATCGACTGGGATGCGTTAGAACACGAGCGCATCATTCGTTTCCAACACACCATTGTGATCGACCAGCAACCGCAGTTTGCCCCGCGGGAGCTGGCCGCGCTGATTGCCGGTTTGCAATACCTTGCCGCACACCCGCGATACGGCGAGCGCGATGACGTCCAACGACTGTTGGCCAAACTGCGCGTCGCCTCCGGGCACCCCGACTCCGACACGATGGTCGTGAAATCAGCCCAAGTACAAGAACATCACGGTCGTGTAGCCGGTGCGATTGAGCGGGCCCATCAACTGGAATTTCACTATCTCTCCAGCCAGGGTGAATCGGAATTACGCCGGGTTGATCCGATCACTCTCGAAGCTCGAGACGGGGTGTGGTATCTGCGCGCCTGGTGTTACACGCGAGAGGCGCTACGGGTATTCCGGCTGGACCGAATGAGTCAGATTGTCGAACACGACACTGCCGTGGCACACCACCCGGATGTCCAGGCCCCAGAGTCGTGGCAGATTTTCCACCCCTCGGAGTCTGATGTGGTGGTCACCGTTGAATGCGACGAGCACGCGCTGGGCATTATTGCTGAGTATTTAGACCGCGCAAATCCGCCTGTCAAACACGACGGGCGCTACCGGGCCGAGATTCCCTTCGCCCATGAACGCGCACTGGCGCGATTCGCGGCGACACATCCGGGCTTGGTGACCATCGTGGGCCCCGAGTCGGCACGGACGATTGTCAGAGACTATGCCCGTGCGGCTCTTGAGGGTCTTCCTGGCTGATCGGAGCGCTCACGGGTCGCTCACCCCCCGGTGTTACACTCCAGGGGCAGCAGTGATCT
>CBFHWA010000128.1:0-1544 GCA_965659525.1 Pontimonas sp. | reverse complement strand
AGAGACGAAGGATCCAGACGAATTCCTCGACACTCTGCGCTATGAGATTGGCGCCAAAGAGGTCTACGTCTTCACCCCCAAGGGAAAAGTCATTGGTCTGACCTCGGATGCCACCCCCGTGGACTTTGCCTATGCCGTCCACACGGAAGTCGGTCACCGTGCGATGGGGGCGCGGGTTAACGGGCGGCTCGTGCCACTCGATACTGTCCTCAACAGTGGTGACACCGTGGAGGTGTTCACCTCAAAAAATCCTGACGCCGGTCCCAGCCAGGATTGGCTGAACTTCGTCTCCTCTCATCGGGCTCGCTCGAAGATTCGTCAGTGGTTTACAAAAGAGCGCCGAGATGAGGCGATCGAACAGGGCAAGGAAGCCATCGTCAGAGCAATGCGCAAGCAGAATTTGCCGATGAAGCGACTCATGTCCGCCGAGGCTCTCGCGAGCCTGGGCGCCCAACTTCACCTTGATGGTGTTGAAGCGCTCTATCAGTCAGTCGGCGAAGGTCGCACATCGACTCAGTCTGTTATTGAAAAACTGGTCGCCCTCGCGGATGATGAATCAGTTTCCGAGGAGGACTATTCGTCCGCGTCAGCCATGCCCCAGCGTCTGCCCACCCGCACGAGTGAATCAGGGGTCTTGGTTCGTGGCGCGCCGGACATTCTGGTGAAACTGGCCAAATGCTGCACTCCTGTTCCCGGTGACGAAATCCACGGGTTTGTGACCCGGGGGACAGGCGTCAGTGTGCACCGCAGCGACTGCACAAACATCGGCTCCCTCATGGATAACCCCGAGCGGATGATTGAAGTCGAGTGGGCCGGAACGAAAGGCGCAGTTTTCCTGGTCCAGATTCAAATCGAAGCGCTCGATCGCCCCGGGTTACTCTCCGATGTGACGCGTGTGCTCACTGAACACCATGTGAATATTCTCTCGGCGACCGTGCACACCTCTGATGAAAGACTGGCCATCAGCCGGTTCGTCTTCGAAATGGGGGACGTTACACACCTCGAACGCGTGTTGAACTCTGTTCGCCGAATTGACGCCGTCTATGACGTTTATCGAGTGACCACCGGGTAATCCCGCCACCACTGACGCACTCGCCGGACGCGCCTTCTCATTCGCTCTCGGCCGCTCTGCCCACCGGCTGAAGCGGTGGCGACAAGTTGATCGAGTCCCTCGGGTGTGGTGAGTTGGTATAACTGCGCGGCGGCGACGTCGTCATCGCCAGAGCAGCTCAGCAGGTCCGCGGCGGTGGCCCGGGTACTCAACACCAGCAACTGGCCAACCGAGACGGTTTCGAGTGTGTCCACCCGGCGCGCACGAGGCTTCCAACTGGTTCGGGCAATGGGCGATAAAGCCGGGCGTGTGGGGCAGATGAGGCTCCAGGGCTCGGGCCGGCCCAAGCCGGTCCACAGCCAGCCGGCGCTGTGGCCGGCCACAACAGCCCAGTCGGGCAAGCAGGCGACAAGCATCTGCGCACGCTGGGCCAACAACGGGGGATGGGCCGAGGCCGAATACAGGCTGCCCTCGCGCCCAATAAGACCATCGA
>CBFHWA010000127.1:0-1636 GCA_965659525.1 Pontimonas sp. | reverse complement strand
CATCTTGTGGGTGTCCTCGCGACGCTTCACCGCGGCACCAAGGCCGTTTGACGCGTCGAGGATTTCGTTGGTGAGACGCTCAGTCATGCTTTTTTCGCGGCGCGAGCGCGAGTAGCTAACTAACCAGCGCAGAGCCAGGGTGTTCGCACGGTGAGGCTTGACCTCGACGGGAACCTGGTAGGTGGAGCCACCGACACGACGCGAGCGCACCTCAAGGGTGGGCCGGACGTTGTCGAGAGCTTTTTTCAAGACGTCAACGGAGTCTTGGCCAGTCTTCGCGGCAACGCCTTCAAGGGCGCCGTAGACAATTTTCTCGGCGAGGCCTTTTTTGCCCTGGACGAGAATCTTGTTGACCAACTGGGTGACGATAGGGGCGCTGTAAACCGGATCGGCAACAACGGGACGCTTCGGAGCGGGACCTTTTCTGGGCATTACTTCTTCTTCTCCAACTTCGCTCCGTAACGACTGCGGCTTTGCTTGCGGTCCTTGACCGCCTGGGTGTCGAGCGAACCGCGGACAATTTTGTACCGCACGCCGGGAAGATCCTTCACACGACCGCCGCGAACGAGCACCATCGAGTGCTCTTGGAGGTTGTGGCCCTCGCCGGGAATGTAGGCGGTGACTTCGGTTCCGTTGGAGAGCTTCACACGCGCGACCTTACGCAACGCCGAGTTGGGCTTCTTCGGGGTGGTCGTGTACACGCGGGTGCATACGCCGCGCTGCTGGGGGTTTCCGCGTAGCGCCGGGGCCTTGGTCTTTGCGACCTTGGGCGAGCGTCCTTTGCGCACCAGCTGTTGAATCGTTGGCACTTCGAACTCCTTGGTGTTTGTCCTGCACGGTGACAGTGTGATGGTGAACCCCAGAGTGTGACGGGTGTGTCACTCCCCGGGCGACATCAGACCGAAACCGATCCGGTTGGATTGGTGACGGTATGCCGTGGGGGCTGTGAGACCTCATCGAGATGAGCTCTCTCATACCCTGTTTCGTGGTTCGTGACCCGATACCTAGCGGCCCCGTTTTCTGGGCACACGCTACGGGCGTGCCAACGAACACACAATCGCCCAGACTACTCCCAGCGGGTAAACCGGTCAAGTGCCGGGCGCCGAGGCAGGAGGTGCTCCGAGAGCGAGTGCCACCAGCCACCCGATAACCAGATGGGGGCCAAAGGCTAAATGGTCCCGGGCAGACATGCGTTTGGACACAACGCCCACAACAGCGTGAGCACCTCCGGAGAGAAACGCTGTCACTAACCACACACCAATGAGATCCAGGTGGTGTGCACCCAGGTGCATACCAAGGAGTGCTCCGAGCTTCACATCACCAAACCCCAGCGGCCGGCCAGGCGCCTCAGCCAGTAGCCACAACCCCAGAACCGAGAGGGCGTAGCCGAGCGCGGCTGTCTGGACAACGGCGATATCGACTACCGCAGCCACCCCGCCCACCCACAGAGCACTGAGAAACAACGCGGGGAGGGTGAAACGGTCGGGTAGGCGATGGCTGTACTGATCCCACCACACCAAGCAAAAGAGCACCGGCAGAAGAAGAATGTTCCCCAGAAACAGCAACCCCCCCCGGGAACCCTAGCCAGCGGCCGGGTTCCGGGTGGGGTGTTATCCCCAGCGGGATTTAGCTGTAG
>CBFHWA010000126.1:0-1764 GCA_965659525.1 Pontimonas sp. | reverse complement strand
CATTCGGCAGCATGTTCTCGATCGGTTCGTTTTTCAGCGTGTTCGGTGTGCTCTCGAGCCTGTCGCTGCTGGGCATCATGTCCCACCGAATCGTGCGGGGCGTCATGCGGGGAGGGCCCCGAAAAGTCCGCAAATAAGGCAAACGCCGGTGTGGGTCGTCGTTAGCCCACACCGGCGTCTGGCATGTTGAGTGCTAGAACTGAATCCCTCGGGTGAGCGCGCCGTCGATCAGCAGGTTTGCTCCACTGGTCCGACTGGAGACGGGGCTTGAGATAAACACCGCTCCGGTGGCGATTTCCTCAGCGGTCCCCATTCGGCCGGTGGGGTTGAGCCCCATGGCGAAGTTGAACAGCTCCGGGTTGCCCTCTTCGATGTTGTTCCAGACACCACCGGGGAAGTAGGTGTTTCCCGGTGAGACGCAGTTGGCGCGGATACCCTTTTCCGCCAACGACAGCGACAGGCCGGCCATATAGCCAATGATGGCGGTTTTGAACGTGCCGTAGGGGCCCGAGGCGAAATCTGCCTCCCGACCGGACACACTCGAAATCGCCAGCAGTGACTTGACGTCTGATTTTTCAAGGTGCGGGATGACGGCCTTACACAGGTTCACCGTGCCCATCAGGTCAACCCGAAACGACGTTTCCCAGTTTTCATCCTCGTCGGGAATCGCCAGAGCCGACACGTTGGCAACGGCCATGTCGATGCCGCCAAATTCTTTGGCGGTGTCGTCTACCCAGGCGCGCAGTGCCGCGGCGTCCCCGACATCCAAGGCGGTGCCTTTGGCTTTGACGCCTTTAGCGCTTAAGGCCTTTTCGGTTTCGGCGACTTCGTCGGCGTTTCTCGCGCAGAAGGCCACATTGGCGCCCTCATCGGCGAAGGTTTCGACGATGGCGCGGCCGATTCCTTTCGTGCCACCGGTAACGATGGCGGTCTTTCCCTTAATTCCGAGATCCATGGTGATCCTTTCTTACTGTGGTTGGGAGACGGTGGCTTTGCGCAGTGGTGTGCCAAGCGGCAGGACCTCTTTGCCCCACATTTCGTTGAGCAACAGGGCGAAGGCCATATACATCGCGAGCCCACCGGTGACGATGCCCTCATAGCCGCCAAAGGTGCTCAGCGCCGCACTCCCGGTTAGCGCACCCAGACCCAGTGAGCCCAGCAAAATGATGGTCAGCCCCAAGATGAAGGTGAGCACGCGAGGTGCCACGGTGGAGGCGATGGTGAGGAAGATGGTGAAAATCATCCAGATGATGAGATACCAGCCCACGGAGCTCGCATCGGCGCTCCACCAGTCGCGAACGACACCGACATTCATCAGGCCAAACGACAGCCAGAGGAAGGAGTAGCCGCCAAAGGCGACGACTCCAAAGGTGTCACCCTGTTTGAACAACATCGAGGCGACCAGTGTTTGGGCAGCACCGCCAAAAAACAGGGCCATTGCCAGGATCATCCCGTCAAAGGGGATGATGCCGCTATTGATCAGACTGAGTAGAACAGTCGACATTCCATAACCCAGTAGCCCGAGGACGGCCGGGTTTGCTTGTTTTTCCATTATCTGTGGACCTCCTTGTCCAGCAGCCGCGCCTTTCGCGGCTGTATCCGCCTACATCACCGTCGGGGCGACGCCGCGGAGTCTGTCGTGTATTCCCTCGAATGCGGTGGCTTTGGGAAGGATGGACTTTGGCACCTTTGTCACCACCGAGTAGTTCGTGTCAACACAGTTAGCAATCGGTGAGAGCGACACTTGGGTTACCAGCTGGTAGG
>CBFHWA010000125.1:0-1813 GCA_965659525.1 Pontimonas sp. | reverse complement strand
GGTCGCTATTTCACGCAGCGGCTTATCGCTGAAGTGTTCCCACTTATCCCAATAGCTAATTGCTTCAACCCGGTAGTGCTGGGCATAGCCCTGACGATCCGCGAGCACGGCCTCTTTGGCTACTTTCGACTGGTCGACGAGCTTGGGTGCGCCACCGGGAAGCAGATCAAACCAGTGATTGAACGGAGGTACTGACATCACCGCGATGTCGCGCTCAGGGTTCTGGGTGAGGTGCCAGTAGAGAGGCACAAAGTAGCCCATGAAGAGGTGGTAAAAGTTCTCAATCGGGCCGCGCGTGATGGGCACGAACAGAGTCGGCAGCTGTGTTCTGCGCTGACGCACGCGCCATCCGCGCCTGAGGTCTTGGAGGAGGCCCACGCTTGGAAGTGTAGTGACGAGACGGAGGCAGCGATTGGACGCACGTCTTCTTCGACGGTCCGTGATCTGCTTGTCATCTGAGAGGAATAGCCTTGGGGGTATGGCATCAGGTGTGTACGTCACCGCCGCTGAGGGCTTCTCGGGTAAATCCACGGTCGCCCTGGGTTTAATCGACGCGCTCGCAGGCTCCGTGTCCACCGTCGGAGTGTTTCGCCCGATCGCCCGCTCCGGTAACGAACCCGATTACGTTCTTGAACTGTTGCTCTCCCACGATGCGCTGACGCTCGACTATGCCGACTGCGTGGGGGTCAGCTACGACGACGTCCATAAAGACCCCGACGCCGCCATGTCGGAGATTGTGCGGAGATATCGCCTCCTGGAATCGCGCTGCGATTCCATCGTGGTGTTGGGCTCTGATTACACCGATGTGGGAAACCCCACCGAGTTTGAATTCAACGCCGAAGTCGCCACCAACCTCGGTATTCCCGTCGTGTTGGTTGTCACCGGCCGCGACCCGGCCGAACAAGCCCACCGCGGCCTAGCTGGTGCTCCGGCGCGCAGCTCAGGTGACATCGCCAGGGTTACCCAGGCAGCACTGGGTGAAATTCGCAGTGCTCATGCGCGCCCCGTTGCTGTGATCGTAAACCGGGCTGAGCCTGATCAGATGAAGACCCTGACAAAAGAACTCCAGCACGCTCTTCCCGGTCTTCTGGTGGGCTGTGTTCCAGAAGACCGCGTACTCGTTGCTCCAACCGTCTCCACCGTGATTGAGGCTGTTAGTGGGGAGCTTGTTCAGGGAGATGTTGAGGCACTGAGCCGGGAAGCACTCGGTGTGGGGGTCGCCGCGATGGGTTTGGAAACCGTCCTCGAGCGACTTCAGGAGGGCTACCTGGTCTTGGTTCCCGGCGACCGACACGAAATCCTTCTCGGTGTCGTCATGGCCCACCAAAGCGAAACCTTTCCCAGCCTCGCCGGCGTTGTGCTCTATGGCGGGGTGGATACTCCTGATGTGGTCTCGAGGTTGGTCTCTGGGTTGAAGTCCGGCCTGCCGATTATCCGCTCACAATCGGGTACCTACGAAACAGTGCTCCAGGTGACGGGCGCGAGGGGTCGAATGGCCGCGGACTCGCAGCGAAAATACGACACCGCTCTCGCGCTGTTTCGCGACAACATCGACACCGACGCGCTGCTCGCCAGCTTGGATGTGGCGAAGTCTGACGTTGTGACCCCGCTGATGTTCGAATACGACCTTCTTGAGCGAGCCCGCTCGAACATGAAGCACATTGTCTTGCCAGAAGGTCATGATGACCGGATCATCCGCGCTGCCGCAACCTTGCTCACCCGCGGTGTGGTGAAGCTCACGCTTTTGGGTGACGAACAGGCGATTCGCTCCAGGGCGAGCGAACTCGGTCTCAGCCTTGAGGGGGCACAAGTG
>CBFHWA010000124.1:0-1847 GCA_965659525.1 Pontimonas sp. | reverse complement strand
GCTTTTCGAAGTGCTCCCGGGAGTCCTTGTACTTGTGGGGAGAACGGATGACCGTGACGATGTTTCTCTCCGTCGGCAGCGGCACAGGGCCCACTACGGTGGCACCGGCACGGGTCACGGTGTCGACGATTTTGCGCGCCGACACGTCGAGACCGGCGTGGTCATACGACTTGAGTCGGATGCGGATTTTCTGTCCCGCCATGGTTTCTTCCTTCTTGTTTGCACGCCAGAGACTGCTGCCCCCGACGTTCCCACCGGATTGCCGCACGCGACAACCCGATCGACATCACTGTTGTTGTGTCAATATGCCCGGGCACACAGCCCGAACCACTCCCCAGCCACCCACACTCACGCGGGTAACCCGAAGTGACGATGAGAGTTCTGCTACCCGCGGCCTAGACGTTGTCTATGCACTGCCTGGCAGTGAGCGCCACAAACGCGGCGCGTGTTGAACCTCGCTAACTCTGCCACAGCCCGGCATTTCCCGCAACCCGGGCGTGTCGTGAGCGTTTCAAGCGCTGGCGCTCGGCTGGAACCATCCGGCCACCAAGCGCATCGCTGCATTCACCATCTCACCTGCCCGGAATCCTCGCTACGCAGTGCCACTTCACATCCGAGTGCTTGGAGGACATCAAAGAGCCGATCGGATTCGACGGTGGGCTTTCCCGCCTCCACATCGGCGATAAAGGACCGCGAGACCCGCGCTTTTGTCGCTAATGCCGCCTGGGTGAGGCCTGCACTGTGGCGAAGCTCCCGCACGACAGCCGCCATTTCTCGCATCGTGTACATCGCATTCCCAACTGTCGCCGTACAGCAACATTATTATTTGTCGCCGTTCGAACACAATACCATTTGTCTGCGTACGGCGACAGATATGGGGTGGCCCTCCGGGGTACTAGCCCCGACGCCGGGTGGAGCCGAGCTTCGACCAGGCGGTGAGCGCTCGCTCCATCGGGCCCTGGCGGAATCGCGACAGCCAGAGGGTGGCGAAGGCTGCCAACACCACGGTGAGCCCAATGCTGATGAGGACCGCCACCCAGTAGGGCACTTGTTGATACAACCCAAGCCCCCAGCCACCAAAAATCACGCTGAGCAGCACCGATTGGCCGAGGTAGACCGTCAGCGACATCCGCCCCATATTCCCCAACCAACCCAGTGCCCGAGGAGCGGCGCGAACCACGGTGACGATCAGGCCGATGTAACCGGCGCTGAGCAACGGAGCGGTGACAAAGCTGCCAAAGAACGCCGCGAGTTCCACCGCCGTGGAGGGTTTTGCAGAGAGGGCGTTACCCAACCACACCCCCGCAAGCAGCAGCTGAAGTCCAAGACCCAGCCCGAGACCCCAGCCCATCATGCTCCCTAGTTGGCGTGAGGAGAGTCCCACGGCGGTGAGTGCCCCCCACCGAGCAGCGAGCACACCGGCGAGAAACGCCACGAACGTGAGGGCGCCCTGGAATAGCACGAGGAAGAGGCCTTCAGAGGACCAAAAGTCGAAGCGGGCCGGGATCGAGGCGAGGTAGTCACTGGAGACCACCGCGTCCTCATAAGCACGAGCCTGCCCAGAGGATTCCAACGCAGCGCTCAGTCCCTTGGCTTCGACGACAGCAGTCAGCGCCACCACTGCAATGGCGAAGACAGTGAAGATCCCATAGATCCAGGCTGCCCAGCGCACGAGCACCCTCCTGGTGCGGCCATAGAAGGCGAGAAGTAACAGTCCCAACAGGCCATAGAGGAAGAGGATGTCGCCGATGAAGAGCAAGCTCGCGTGGGCGATGCCCAGCACAATCAGCCCGATGCCCCTTAGCCACCAGCGACGGCGACCCCCCGCGGGGCTTCCCAGCACGTAG
>CBFHWA010000123.1:0-1881 GCA_965659525.1 Pontimonas sp. | reverse complement strand
AAAGGAGCTTCTCTATGCTCTCGCCTCGGGAACAACGCGACGGATTCTGTTTATGCGAACTAAACACCACGCGAAAAAACTCGCCAAGGCGCTCACCCTGGCGGGCATCCCCGCTGTTGACTTGCACGGAAACCTCTCCCAACCGGCCCGGGATCGAAACCTCGCCGCCTTTGATCAAGGTGCTGTCAAGGTTTTGGTCGCAACAGATGTCGCCGCCCGGGGTGTCCACGTGGACAACGTCGATTTGGTCATCCACGTCGACCCGCCCGTGGAACACAAAGCGTATGTGCACCGATCGGGTCGAACGGCCCGGGCAGGAGCCCCCGGCGACGTAATCACGTTGTGTTTGCCCACGCAAAAAAACGATTTGGCCACGCTGCTGCGCAAAGCAGGTATTTCGGTAAACCCCATCAGCGTCACCGCCCAGTCACCCGAAGTGACAGCCATCGTCGGTGAGGTGGCGGCGTATGTGAAGCCCACTACCCAGGAAAACCCCCAGCACGGGGGTGTTCGTCGCGGCGCGGGTGTTTCGACTGGAGCAAACGCCCAGCGAAAGAGGGCCCGACGCGGTAGCGGCGGCAACACCGCGGCCCATCGTGGCACTCAGGCGGGGCGAGGTGGTCGTGGCCAAGGCGGCCGGCCCAACACCGACACACGCCGCTCACAACAGCGCTAGATCAGCCGTGAGGTCACCCACCGTCGAGGGGGATCAAGCATAACCCGACGTAATGCAGGCACCCGATCGTGCGGACGGGACGTGAACCCGTGAGCAACGGATGATGAGTTTGTTACCCCGGCCTTAGCTCGGGGGAAGCGGTGTCTGGCAACCTCGCGGCTGCCAGCACATGCGCGCGATCAGGCTAGTTTTGTGGAAACCCGAGGTTCAGCCCTCCATGGCTGGGGTCTAACCAGCGCGAGGTGACCACTTTTTGGCGGGTGAAAAAACGGAAGCCTTCTTCCCCGTGGGCACGCGAGTCGCCAAAGAGTGAGTGTTTCCAGCCACCAAACGAGTAGTAGGCCATGGGAACCGGAATCGGGACGTTCACACCGACCATTCCTACCTGGATATCGGTGACGAACCTGCGAGCGGCACCGCCGTCATTGGTGAAGATAGCTGTGCCATTGCCAAAGGCGCCACTGTTGATCAGGTCCACACCCTCGTCGTAACTGGGCACACGAACCACGCAGAGCACCGGGCCGAAGATCTCCTCGGTGTACACCCTGGAGCTGGTGGGTACCCGGTCGACCAGCGTGGGGCCCAGCCAAAAGCCATCCGCCTCACCATCGGGCTGGACACCGCGACCATCGACGACAACCGTCGCCCCGTCTTCTTGGGCGATGTCGATGTAGCCAGCGACCTTGTCGCGGTGTGCCTCGGTCACCAACGGGCCCATGTCGCACGCCCGGCGGCCATCACCCACCCGGATGGCCGACATTTTCTTCGCAATCGCCTCAACCAGCTCGTCGCCGATCGGATCGACCGCGACGACGACCGAAATCGCCATACAGCGCTCCCCCGCCGACCCAAATCCGGCATTAACTGCCGAGTCGGCCACCAGGTCTAGGTCGGCATCGGGAAGGACCAGCATGTGGTTTTTGGCACCGCCGAGTGCTTGGACGCGCTTACCGGCTTTGGCGCCGGTCTCATAGACATAGCGGGCGATGGGGGTGGATCCCACGAAAGACACCGACTGGACCGCGGGGTGCTCCAGCAGAGCATCGACAGCTTCCTTATCGCCGTGGACGACGTTGAACACGCCGTCTGGCAGCCCCGCTTCTTTCCACAGTGCCGCCATCCAGTTGGCCGCCGAGGGGTCTTTTTCGCTGGGTTTCACAATGACGGTGTTGCCTGCCGCAATTGCGACCGGGAAAAACCACATG
>CBFHWA010000122.1:0-1904 GCA_965659525.1 Pontimonas sp. | reverse complement strand
AGGGGCCAATAGAGGTAGGACAGACCGCGCTCGTAACTGTCAACAAAGGATTGGTAAGCCTGGAGGTGCCCATCGATACTGCGCGAGCCCACGTATTGGGCTCCGCGCAAAATGGACTGCGTGAAGTCCGTTCCCTCGAAGCGCTCCTCTCCCACCGCAATCGTGGCGATGTCATCGGCAAAGAGGCTTTCAAAAAATGTCGGGCACGGCTGCCACGTCGCAGGCTCCACCGGCTGCGGGTAGGGCTTTAAGTGGTTAACGATGAGACCACTGGCGGGATCTCGGACCTGATACCCCAGCAGACCGTGTTGGCCAGCATCACACCCCGTGGTGATACTTGCCAGTGCCGAAGCGGTCGTCGAGGGGATACCCGACGAGACGACCTCGCCGTGTTCACGAAGGCCCCCACTGAGGAAGCGAGCGTGGCCTGAATAGCGCTCGATGAGATCAGCGCCAAGGCCATCGATGACGACAATGGCCCGTTTGGATGCGCGGTCAGACCCTCTCGCCGCGTCTGAACCCAGTCCGCCGACAAACTCCCGTGTCACGTCGGCAAGGCTCCTGGCGGGGAGTGCAGGCGCCGGTAGCATAGGCGCCATCTTATGACTGCCACACCCCCTCCCCCGGCGTCTGCGGGCAAAGAGCTCGAACCAGACGACCGCATCGTCGATATTGACCTCTCCGACGAGATGGCTGACTCCTTTCTCGAGTATGCCTACTCGGTGATCTACCAGCGAGCCCTGCCTGATGCTCGCGACGGATTAAAGCCCGTTCAACGGCGCATCCTCTACCAAATGGCGTTAATGGGGCTTACCCCCGATCGGGGCCACGTGAAGTCAGCTCGTGTAGTCGGTGAGGTGATGGGAAAACTCCATCCCCACGGCGACAGCGCCATCTACGACGCGCTCGTGCGCCTCGCCCAACCATTCACGATGCGGGTGCCGATGGTGGATGGTCACGGCAACTTCGGGTCCCCGGATGACGGCCCCGCTGCAGCGCGCTATACCGAGGCGCGCCTTCGGGCCGAAGCAGTTTCGATGGTCGGTGAAATCGACGAAGACGTCGTCGATTTCGTTCCCAACTACGACAACCAACTCACCCAGCCAAGCGTCCTCCCCGCAGCGATTCCCTCCCTGCTGGTCAACGGCGCCAGTGGAATCGCAGTGGGAATGGCCACCAATATGGCCCCACATAACCTGGGCGAGGTCGTCGAAGCAGCCCGCCACCTCATTGGCAACCCTGATGCAACCAGCGGCGAACTCCAAGCATTCGTTCCCGGTCCAGACCTGCCCGGTGGCGGAATCATCATCGGCACCGAGGGCATTGCTGAGGCGTATGCCACTGGTCGAGGCAGCTTTAAAACCCGCGCGCGGGTCGCCGTAGAACAGGTGGGACCGCGCAGTCAGGGACTGGTGATCACCGAACTGCCCTACCTCGTCGGGCCCGAGCGTGTCATTGAGAAAATCAAAGACGGTGTCATTGCGAAAAAAATCCAAGGCATTAGCGACGTTAATGACCTCACCGACCGCCAGCACGGTCTACGACTCGTGATTACGGTGAAGTCTGGGTTTGACCCCCAACTGGTGCTCCAGCAGCTCTACCGGCTCACACCCCTGGAGGAGAGCTTCTCGATTAACAATGTGGCCCTCGTCGATGGCCAGCCTCGCACGCTGGGGCTACGCGACCTGCTCCAGGTGTATATCGACCACCGCATCGAGGTCACCACCCGGCGCAGTCAGCACCGGCTGACCAAAAAGCGTGAACGGTTGCACTTAGTTGAGGGCCTCCTCATCGCGATCGTCGATATCGATGAGGTCATTCAGGTCATTCGCGGTTCCGACGATTCGGCAACCGCAAAGTCCACGCTGCGCAGCGTTTTTGACTTAAGCGATGTCCAAGCCGAG
>CBFHWA010000121.1:0-1954 GCA_965659525.1 Pontimonas sp. | reverse complement strand
CCCCGACGACATTCTCGGCACAGCGGCCTACCTCGCCAGCGCCGATAGCGACTATATGACCGGTCAACTGATCATGATCGACGGCGGAATGGTGTACCAGTAAACCCCACGACACCTCAGTAATGCTCCCGCGAGTTCACTCGCGGGAGCATTACTATTTCGGTGCAACTGCCTCAATCCCCATGGACCTAGTGATTTCTCCCAGCCGCCGGTCGTAAGTGAGGACAGTATCGATCTGGGTGACCACTGTCAGGGCTGTGGCCAAATGAATCGCGTCAAGAACCCCCAATGCGGGGCCGGCTACCGCTCCGGCTAACCGCCCAGCTGAGTCGCACACCGCGGGGCTCAAGGTGATCAGGTGAACACTTCGGAGTACCGTTCGCGCATCGTCGACACTCGCCCCGGCGCGCCCCGTAACGGCCAGTAGTTCAGTGCGCAGCACGTCTGATGAGACGAGGGAATGCTGTGGGCCGTGCCGCGTCGCGTGATTGTGAATGAATGCGGCGAGCGCAGCTGATTCGCGCTCCTCGACAATCAATTTGACCGCAGCGGAGGCGTCCAGATATAACGCCCCCACTACTGCTCTTTGCGCAACTCACGAAGAGCGTCGGTGCCTTTGGTCGACGGCGCCCCGCGGGGAATGCGCGCGAGCAAGTCAGAGAGGTCCCTGTCGGGAGTGCTGACCAGACCCGCTTCAGCAAGCTCAGCCAGGGTCGTTGGCCCTGCGGGAATCATTTTGGCTACCGGTGTTCCGTGGTCTGTCACCACCACGATTTCGCCTTCTCGAACACGATTAATCACAGCAGAAGCATGCTGCTGCAGCTCACGGATACCTACTTTATTTTCCACAATGTGCTACAGGGTAGCATTTTTACCTCGCGGAAGGAATTGTTGGGTGCTGGGATACTCAAAGCATGTGGATTGCCCAGTTCATTTTCACCCCCGGTGACTACGACGATGAGTTTCATCGACTAAATGACGCCATCGACGCCTATGCCGAATCCCTGGAGGGTTTTGTCGGGGCCGAGCGGTGGCTGTCTCCCGATGGCGCGGCCCAAAACTCCATCTATTACTGGGCAGACCGCGAATCACTCGGAGCGTTTTCGCGCTACCCCGAACACTTGGTCGCGAAAGACAATTACCGCCGCTGGTACCACTCGTACCAGGTCGTGATCAGTGAAGTGAGTGCCAGTTACGGCGATGGGGCCAGGCCTCACCCCCTCGCATCTGACGAGAGCCCCGGGTGCGGTTATGACGGGCCGATCGCCACTATGCCCAGCTCCCCGGCTGCCTGAACCATGCGCTGGTCGTAGGTTACGACGGCGTCTAACACCTCGATCAATGACAGTGCGGAGGCGAGGTGAAGGGCGTCGAGGCTTCTGAGCTGCAGCTGCGAGAATTGCCCGGCCGTTTCACACAGCGCGCTTGTCACGGCGAGCAGTGACAGCGAGCCCACCAATTGGCGCACGTTAGCCACACTCACGTCGTACCGGGGGGCATTGAGCAAGAGCTCGGTCCGGATCAGCTCTGAGGACACAGTCCGGTGCGCAGTGCCCTCGAGGGATTGGAACCACTCAACCAACGCTGGAGTTTCGGGTTCCCTCCGCAACAGTTTCATCGCCGCGGAGGTGTCCAGATAGAACACCCTCACAATCGCTCCTCACGGGAGCGCTCGAGAAGCTCACTACTGGACACCATCGGCTCCGGATGAATCGCAGCCGCCTGGAGCACTGCGTCCAACGAGCCGGTGGGTGGGGTGAGCTCGCCTGCCTGCTCGAGCCGCTCAAGCATCGACTGCGCGACTGGCACGATCCGCCCGACGGGCCTGCCGCGGTCGGTCACCACAATGGAGGCGCCTTTTTTCACCCGAGCCATCACCTCGGAGGCGTTTTGTTTGAGCGCTCTGATTCCTACCATGTCCTCATCCATGTTCTACAATGTAGCACTTTTTCTG
>CBFHWA010000120.1:0-1989 GCA_965659525.1 Pontimonas sp. | reverse complement strand
ACGCTTTCAGTCGCTTGTTGGCACTGTTTCCCTCGCTCGATGCGCAGGGTAAAGAGCTGGTGCGCCACAGAATGTTGGAGTATTTCGATATCGCCGGGCCCACCCACCCTTCCGTGATCGCGGCGAGGGGAACACTGACCTCGCTGCTGTATTAGGCAACACGGTGGGCATCTACCTGGACTATGCGGCGACCTCGCCGATGCCTGACGAGGTCCTCTCCGTCTACACCGATGCGCTCCACCAGGTGGGAAACCCGTCATCAATTCACCAATCCGGCCAAGACCAGCGAGCGGTGGTGGAAAACGCCCGCGCGGAGATTGCGGCGGTTTTGGGTCTTGACCCAATGGAACTGGTCTTCACCTCGGGGGGCACCGAATCGACAAACACCTGGCTCAAGGGGCGCACCTTCGCCATGCGCCGCGCCGGGGTCGATAAGCCGGTCTGGCTGCTGACTCGGGCGGAACATCACGCCACCCTCGATGCGATCGAATGGTTAGAAGCGGGGGGTCTCATTCGGGTGCGCTTTATCGACGTGGACACGGCGGGCGTCATGGACCTGGGGGACTTAGAGGGTGGGCTTGGTGAATATGACCCCGCCGAGATCGCCGGAGTAACGACCCTGGTGGCCAACAATGAGGTGGGAAGTGTTCAACCCGTGGCGGATATCGCCGCTCTGGCCAGAGCACGGGGTGTGTCGGTGCACATCGACGCCATTCAGGCGTTTGGTCACATGGACCTTCCCATCCGCTCGTGGGGTGTCGATGCGGTGAGTATTTCTGCGCATAAAATCGGCGGACCGGTTGGAATGGGAGTCTTGGCTGTCAGTCGAAACGCCCCGCCGATTGAGGGTCTTCACCACGGGGGCGGGCAGCAACTGCACCGCTCTGGCACCCTCGATGCGCCAGGCGCGGTGGCGTTTGCCCGGGCAGTTGGCCTGACTGAGGCCAACCGGACTGAAACCGAGCAGCGTCTTTCTCGCCTGTCAACTCGGTTGCGCGACGGACTCGTCGCCTCAGCACCGGGGGTTCACCCCAGCGGCGACCGAGACAATCGCCTCTCCCATATCGTCCACGTCACGATTGAGGGCTGCGAGGGCGATGTCTTACTGTTTCTTCTCGATGCCCGAGGGGTCCGGGTGTCCACGGGTTCTGCCTGCCAGGCAGGGGTGCCAGAACCATCGCATGTGTTACTGGCAATGGGTTTGGATGAGGCGCGGGCGCGCGGTGCCCTGCGGATGAGCCTCGGGCCACAGACTGACGAAGCCGATATCGATGAAGTGCTCCGGCTTTTTCCCGATGTCGTTGCCCAGGCTCGATCGGCCGGAATGGCCGGTGCCACGAAAGAGCCTCGGGGGCTGGGCTCAGTTCGGTCGGCCTAAACTGGAGGCTATGCGCGTTCTCGTAGCGATGAGTGGTGGAGTCGATAGCTCCGTCGCGGCTGCGCGCGCTGTCGAGGCCGGCCACGATGTCGTCGGCGTTCACCTCGCGCTCTCGCGGATGCCAGGAACATTGCGCTCGGGAGCGCGTGGCTGCTGCACGATTGAGGATTCGATGGATGCCAGGCGGGTGGCCGGAGCCTTAGATATCCCGTTTTATGTGTGGGATTTTTCTGACCGGTTCAAAGCCGACGTTGTCGACAATTTTGTTGAGGAGTATCAGGCCGGCCGAACCCCGAACCCGTGCCTGCGGTGTAACGAGAAAATCAAATTTGAGGCGGTCTTGGACCGCGCGATGGCGCTGGGTTTCGACAAAGTGGTGACCGGCCATTACGCCACGGTGACCGTTGACGACGAGGGCAACCCGCAGCTGCACCGCTCGGCGGAGTGGGCCAAAGACCAGTCCTACGTGCTGGGTGTGCTGACTACCGAGCAACTGCGCCACTGTTGGTTCCCGCTGGGTCACACGCCGTCGAAGGACGAGGTTCGTGCCGAGGCGAAACAGCGCGGTTTTAGCGTCGCGACGAAGCCAGATAGCCACGATATTTGTTTCA
>CBFHWA010000119.1:0-2004 GCA_965659525.1 Pontimonas sp. | reverse complement strand
ACTTGCGCGGCCAGGGCGCGAATGTGCTGTGGGTCAGTGTGGAGCAGGGACCAGACGCCGTCTATGACTCCGCCGATGCGATTCGCTTCCAACAGCCCGGAGCAAACGGGCGCGTTGTGCCGGACTCACCCAGCAAGGACTAGTGTGTGGCCCGTGGGGCATCAACGACGAAAGCCTCCAGTAAACCAAGGGCGCGCTCATCGAGCATGACCTCTAGTCGGGTCCCGGACGCCTCATAAGAGGTTGCCAAAACATCGCCCGCTTCGTGCGCGTGGGCGACGAGATCACCCCGATCGAAGGGGATGAGCAGGTGGCGATGAAGGGTCGGTCGGGGAAGCACCTCGGCAATAGCGCGCTGTAGCCGCTCAATGCCGAAATTTTTGGCCGCCGAGACGACAATGGCACCAGGTTCAAGACCGCGTAACTCCAGCTCCCGCTCCGGGTCAATCAGATCGGACTTGTTGAATACGACAATTTCTGGGATATCGTGCGCGCCCACTTCGCCGATGACCTGGCGAACGGTGTGAATTTGCGCCGCTGGATCGGGGTGCGACCCATCAACAACGTGGACGATCACGTCCGCTTCGGCCACCTCCTCCAGTGTGGAGCGAAACGCTTCGACGAGCTGGTGGGGCAGATTGCGAACAAAACCGACCGTGTCGGTCAGGGTATAGGGCCGCCCATCGGGAGTTTCTGCTTTGCGCACGGTGGCGTCGAGCGTGGCAAAGAGCGCATCTTGGACCATCACTCCAGCATCCGTGAGGCGGTTGAGCAGTGATGACTTGCCCGCGTTGGTGTACCCCGCGATTGCGACCGACGCAACACCGGTGCGCTCACGGTTTTTGCGCTTACTGGCTCGGGCGGGAGCGAAGCCGGCGATTTGTTTTCGAAGCCGGGCGATGCGCTGATTAATCCGGCGGCGATCGAGTTCAATTTTGGTTTCACCAGGCCCCCTCGAGCCCATCCCGGCGCCCGCTCCACCGACTTGACCACCGGCCTGGCGGCTCATCGACGCGCCCCAGCCGCGAAGACGCGGCAGCAAGTACTGCAGTTGCGCCAGTTCAACCTGAGCTTTGCCCTCGCGGGTTTTCGCGTGCTGGCTGAAGATATCGAGGATGACCGCCGTGCGATCAATAACTTTGACCTTCACGATGTCTTCGAGGGCGCGGCGCTGACTGGGCGCGAGCTCTGTATCCGCGACGACCGTATCGGCCCGGACCAACGCCACGAGGTCGGCAAGCTCACGAGCTTTACCGCTTCCCAAGAAAGTCGCCGCATCGGGCTTATCGCGCTGCTGAAGGACGCCGTCGACAACGGCCGCACCGGCTGTTTCACACAGAAGCGCGAGCTCACGCAGCGAATTTTCCGCATCGACAATCTGTCCGTGTGGGTAAACACCGACGAGAACAACGTTTTCCAGCCGAAGCTGTCGGTATTCAACTTCGCTGACATCTTCGAGCTCTGTCGAGAGCCCCCCGACACGTCGAAGCCCGCTGCGTGCCTCAAGGTCAAGCTCGCCGATTGTCGGCTCAGCCACGGCAGAGGACGGCGCATCAGCGCCTCCGGTGAAAGACACGACCGAGGAGGTGTGATCAGAATCCTCACCGTGGCGCGCGAGAATGCGATCAATCGGGTCGGCGCGACCTGCTCCAGGAGTCTCGTTCATCTAGCCCCGAGCGTAGCGGGGAGCCTGGGTCACCCTCTGGTTCGTTCGCTCTGGGCACGCCTAGAGCCAACCAGTACAAAAACCACTATCCCAGCCGCCACCGCCACGAGCCCCAGCGAGCCCAGGGCCACCGGCCACAGGTTCGCACCCGCCGGCTGCTCCGCGTGGCCGAGACCAACGGCCTCCACCCGTTGGCTGCGGTTGGACTGGACACCCCGATCATCGACACCACGCTCTACTCGTTGGGGCTGATCTGGGGCCTGGCCGTCACCGTCTGTGGAAACACTCGACTGAGGCTCACCGCCCGGTTTGGCAGACAGGGTCGGATCGGGAAGAAG
>CBFHWA010000118.1:0-2034 GCA_965659525.1 Pontimonas sp. | reverse complement strand
TGGTTTTCCCGGTGCTGGTTTTTTGCACGGCAACCCACTGGCCAGAATCGTCCTGACGGGACACCAGTTTGTAGACCAGCCCCGCAGCGGGGTGGCCAGAGCCCGTCACCACCGACGTTCCCACGCCGTACGCATCGACGGGTGCGGCCTGAAGGGCAGCAATGGTGTATTCGTCCAGGTCGCTGGTGACCACAATCCGCGTCGAGGTGGCGCCTAAACGGTCGAGTTGGTCGCGCACCTGCCCCACCACGACACCCAGATCACCCGAGTCGATGCGGACCGCTCCGAGGTTTGTCCCGGCCACCGCAATGGCCGCTTCCACGGCATGCGCGACGTTAAACGTGTCGACCAACAACGTGGTGTCAGTGCCCAGGGTGTCAATTTGCGCCTGAAAGGCTTCGGTTTCGGAATCGTGGAGCAGGGTGAAGGCGTGGGCTGCTGTTCCCAGAGTGGGAATACCAAACCGGCGGCCCGCCTCGAGATTGCTGGTGTGCGAAAAGCCCACCAGAAATGCTGCCCGGGCGGCCGCCCAGGCAGCGTGTTCACTCGTGCGACGCGAACCCATTTCGATGAGTGGCCTCCCCCCCGCGACACCAACCATCCGACTGGCCGCACTGGCCACCGCGCAGTCGTGGTTGAGGACACTGAGCACGAGGGTTTCAATCAGGCAGGCTTCTTCGAAAGAGGATTCAACCTGGAGGATGGGGGAGTGGGGGAAATAGACCTCGCCCTCGCGGTAGCCGCGAATCGTTCCAGAAAACCGGTAGTCGGCCAACCAGGCCAAGGTCTCAGCGCTGACGACATTATTAGCCTCCAGAAACGCCAACTCGGTGTCGCCAAACCGGAAGTTCATAATCTCGTCGATGAGTCGTCCGGTGCCGGCAACCACGCCGAATCGGCGTCCGGCGGGAAGGCGCCGGGAAAACACCTCAAACACCGATCGACGCGAGGCACGTCCGCTACGGCGGGCAGCATCGACCATCGTCAACTCGTAATGGTCGGTCAGCAAGGCGCTGGTCATGCCCCCAGCCTATTGATGTGGCGGCTTAGACAGCATGGCTTCTGCTTTGTGCGCGTTCTTCATCAACTGATCGACCCGTTCACACACGGTGTTGTGGGGCAGCGAAACGTCTCGAGCCCCGAGGCAGCGCGTGGGCCCACGTGTGGTCTGTCGAAAATGGTTTTGCGCACCGGCGAAGATCCCGCATGGAGCTCTCGCCGCAGGCGCCCAGGGCCTTGACGAGGGCACCGGTCAGGCAGCAACCCCCCTACACTGCCGGTATGTCGGCACGACGTGCGCGTTTTCTCACGCCAGACCAACTGGGCCCCCATTTCGATGACGGTGGCGCTGTGCTCGTTGTCGACAATCGCGGGGTGTTCAGCCGCCGGGTAATGCACCGGCAAAAAGCCCACCTGATCCTCTCGGCGCTCTATCACCGCATCGCCGAGTGGGGCGAGCGCGTTGAGGTCATCCAGGCTGCCTCCTACCGCGAGGTGCTCACCGGTCGAGACATTGAAGTAATCAACCCCACAAGCCACGGCCTGCGGGCAATGGTTGCCGAACTCCAGCAGCACGCGAGTGTGGAGGTATTGGAATCCCGGGGTTTTGTGACCCCCGAGGCGCAGTTTCGCCACTGGGCAGAAAACAAGAGCTCCCGGCAGTTTGTGATGGAGAACTTCTATCGCGACGTGCGCGCCCGGGAGGGATACCTCATGCTCCGCGATGACACCGGAGCACTCGTGCCAGAAGGTGGCGCCTACAATTTCGATGCCGATAATCGACAACCACCACCAAAAGGAGCAACCACACTGGGGCTTGCCGAGCCGGTCTGGCCCGTCGAAGACGAGATCGACCAGTGGGTGCGAAGCGAGCTTGACCAGATGGAAATCTCCGGTCAGGCGCGCTTTATGGGAAACGACGGCCCGCGGCTTTTTGCCGCGACCCGCGCCGAAGCTCTCGCGGCCCTAGAGGACTTCCTCGACAACCGTTTGAGCGATTTTGGCCCCTACGAGGACGCGGCGATGCCGGGCGAT
>CBFHWA010000117.1:0-2153 GCA_965659525.1 Pontimonas sp. | reverse complement strand
ATTGGAGGTGTCGGATATGTTTTGCGATTGCGGATGGGGATTGGATTTGACAAATCCGACCCAAACCCTCGGCGGTCGCGCTTCATCGACATTCTGCCGCCAGATGACACCTCCACGCACACGTTGGTTTGGGAATTCACGCCAACTATGCTTGGTATAGAGCCGGAAATTCGCGTCTGGATTGACGGCGTGCAGCAACTCCCTATTAACGAAGGTGGCCGCCGCGCTGTTGATCGTTGGCTACTGCGGGGTGGTCAAAACAGCAGCTTTGGGGGTGGGGGTTTCCCACCTTGGTGGTTTGAAGAGGACGATATTGCGGCGTTCTTACCTTGGCCCGGGACTATCCTAAGCGACCTGCGCGTTTACGCGAACCAGAGGGCCGGTTTTGTTTTGCCCGCTGATTTCGTGACGTTCTCAAACACGTCGCCGTTTTTCCGCAACGATGCTCTCCTGCTATCTCCGCTGGACGCCACGACGACTGTCGAAAACGTCTACACAACTGACATCAGCTGCGACGAGCCCGTCACCATACAGGTCAACGATGTTCGGTCTAATCTGGCTGACATCCCGGCATCGTATAAAATCAGCATCGACGGCGGAGCGTATCAGAGCCTTGCCAGCCCGCTGACAATTTCAGCTGGGCAACACAGCGTCTCCGTTGCCGTGGATTTTGATTATCCTGCTGACCGACACGCAAGGATAAACACCTACGCCCAGTTTCTGTTCAATGGGTATGAAACCGGGTTCGCCACTCTCATTGAAGGCGGGCGCAACATGCTCATCACTGGCCGTGGCAGCTTAAACGTGGTCATCCCAGCCGGGGTCACCTCTGTCGACGCCGTCGTCATCGGTTGTGGTGGCGAGGTGTTTTGGGCAGATAGGCCAAGAGGTGGCGCAGGTGGCGGCGCTTTGTCCTACACAAACGGCCTTGCCGTGACGCCGGGAGAAACGCTTACAGCGGAAATCCAAAACCCTACCTCATTTTCGAATGCGGGGTTTAACTTCGACAATCGCTGGTCGGCGCTCAAACGCGGTGCAACCTTCCTTCTTAAGGCCGAGGCGGGTGCGGACCCGGTTGATGGGTCCTCAGCCGGCGCCCGCAGGGGCCGCGCTTCTGCCGGGATAGGTGCTGTTCGCTATTCCGGCGGAAATGGCGGTAATGCTTCAGGCACCCGGTCTGGGGGAGGCGGCGGCGCTGCTGGCTATTCTGGGAATGGCGGAAATGGCGCTTCTGGTTTTTCAGCTCAAGGCACCCCCGGGGCCAATGGCTCAGGCGGCGGCGGGGCTGGCGGCTCCAACGACACCGGGACTTTCGACATCAGAGGCGGCGGGGTCTGGTATGCTGGGCAAGGCGTGAGCGGCGTCGGGAGCACCGGTGGCGCGGGCGGTCGAGGCTCGCGTCCCGGGGAGGACGGGACGACTAAATCACCGGACTACGGCGGCGCTGAATATGCCGGCGACAACGGCTGCGTTTACTTCTCGTATTGATGCCGCAAAACAAAGGAGCTCCCCCGATGAGTTATGTGTACGCCCCCAAGGGGATCGTAGAAAAATACCCGTATTCCTTGGCGCAGCTTCGCAGGGACAACCCGGAGACCTCTTTCCCGGCTTCGCCCAGCGAGGAAATGCTGGCGGAATGGGGCGTGTTCCCCTGCGAGGTGTTGCCCCCACCGGAACACGACCGCCTGACCGAGAAGGTTTATCGCCAGCCCCCGTCGCAGACTGAGCAAGGCGACTGGGTGGTGGCGTGGGCCGTCGAGCAGCTATCCACCGAAGATGCGGCTGAGCAGGTGCGGGACGAGCGCGACCGCCTGTTGGCCGCATCCGACTGGACCCAAGTGGCAGACGCCCCGGTTGATCAGGCGGCATGGGCGCATTACCGCCAAGCGCTGCGCGACGTCCCGCAACAAAGCGGCTTCCCTCATGAGGTCCAATGGCTGCCAAAGCCCAGTAAATGAAATAAGGGTCACGGCTGAAGGTTTCAGCCGGGGTGTCGCGGCAGGCGGCTTAGGACGGCGTGACCGAGTTCGATTACGCACAAGGCTATCAGTTGATGCTCGGCATGATGGATCAGCTTGAGGTTGAGGCGACCCAAAGCGGCGATCCGGGCCATGACACCGCCGAGGGCTGGCTGCAGTGGTGCTATGATCTGC
>CBFHWA010000116.1:0-2205 GCA_965659525.1 Pontimonas sp. | reverse complement strand
GACTTTCTTAGCCGCCTCGAAGCCCGCTTCCAGATCGGCGATGATGTCATCGACGTGCTCGAGGCCGACACTCAGACGCACCAAGCCGGGGGTCACACCGGCGGTGAGCTGCTGTTCGGGGGTGAGCTGGGAGTGCGTGGTTGAGGCCGGGTGGATGATGAGGCTTCGGACATCACCGATGTTCGCGACGTGGCTGTGGAGTTCAACGCTGTCAACAAGCGCCCGACCGGCATCCACACCGCCCTTAATCTCGAAGCTCAAGACCGCTCCCACGCCGCGGGGGGCATAGCGCTGTCCTTGGGCGTAGTAGGCGTTTCCGGGCAGTCCCGCGTAGTTCACGCTGGCCACCTGCGGGTGTGCTTCCAACCATTCGGCCACTTTTTGCGCGTTCTCACAGTGGCGCTCCATGCGAAGGCTCAGTGTTTCAATGCCTTGGAGCAGGGCGAACGCGTTATCCGGGGAGACCGCCGAGCCAAGGTCGCGAAGCAGCTGCACGCGGGCCTTGATGATGAAGGCAATCGCGTCACCGAGAACACCGGTGTAGCTGGCACCGTGGTAGCTGGGGTCGGGTTCGGTGAGGCCGGGGAATTTATCGACGTGCTGCGACCAGGGGAATGTGCCCCCATCGACAATCGCTCCGGCGACAACGGTTCCGTGACCGCCGAGGAACTTGGTGGCCGAGTGGATGATGATGTCGGCGCCGTGTTCGAAGGGGCGAATCAGGTAGGGACTAGCCACTGTGTTGTCCACCATCAGCGGCAGAGAGTTGCGGTGTGCGACATCGGCTACTTTTTCGATATCCAACACGTTGATTCGCGGGTTGGGAATCGCCTCACCAAATAGCGCCTTGGTGTTGGGCTGGATGGCAGCCTCCCAGGCTTCCGCGCTGTCTTGGTCCTCGACGAAAGTCACCTCGATGCCCATCTTGGGCAGGGTGTACTTGAAGAGGTTGTAGGTACCGCCGTAGACGGAGCTGGAGCTGACGATGTGGTCGCCGGCGCTGGCGATATTCAAAATGGCGGTCGTCGTAGCTGCCTGACCCGAGGAGAGCAGGAGTGCGGCGGTGCCGCCCTCGAGCGCAGCGATGCGCTTTTCGGCAACATCCTGGGTGGGGTTCATGATGCGGGTGTAAATGTTGCCAAATTCGGCCAAGGCGAAGAGGTTCTTGGCGTGCTCAGCGGAGTCGAAGGCGTAGGCCGTGGTGCGGTAAATCGGCGTGGCAATCGAGTTGGTCGCGGGGTCGGCGAGTGCGCCGGCGTGGATCTGCTGGGTTTCAAACTTCCAGTCGGACATCGTGGTTTTCCTCACAAATGGGGTCGTTGATGAGATTCAGAGTAGGG
This sequence comes from Pontimonas sp., assembly GCA_965659525.1. Classification (GTDB taxonomy): domain Bacteria; phylum Actinomycetota; class Actinomycetes; order Actinomycetales; family Microbacteriaceae; genus Pontimonas. The sequence continues at coordinate 865 of CBFHWA010000116.1, read as the reverse complement.
CTCCCCGATGGGGCTGTCACCTGGTGGCGTCACAGTTAGTAACACTCGGCGAAGACGGGTGTGACTAATCCTTACCCCGAAGGGACTTCTGCATCGTGATGATGCCCACCCAGCGGCCAAATTTGTGGCCCACTTTGCCCATCCGTCCGGTTTCGGTAAAACCCGCCCGGCGGTGTAGTGCCAGTGAGGCCTCGGCTCCTGAATCGGCGATGACGGCGATCATTTCGCGCAGACCCGCCTCGCGGCAGCGGGCGATCAACTCATCGAGCAGCGCGCGTCCCAAACCGCGCCCGGTCGCGGCGGGGCCGAGATAAATGGTCGATTCCACCGTGTTGCGAAAGGCGGCTTTATCGCGAAACTGCACCACCCGGGCAAAACCGAGGATGTCGCCGCTAGGCGATTCGGCGACGACAAAGGGGTAGCCGAGTTTCTCGGTGTGCGAAAACTGCGAGCGAAAAGCCCGCAAACTGGGGGCTTTTTCGTCAAAGGTGACTACCGAGTTGCGCACGTAGTGGCGATAAATCGCCAAAACGGCGGGCAGGTCTGCTTCGCGGGCGGGGCGGAGAGTGTACGAAAAATCTGCCGGCTTCGCCGGCTCGGGCTGGAGATGACGGGGCAGTCGCCGGCGGCGCTGATATTCCGATTCGAGCACGTTATCCCCTCCGTGGGACAGATTATCGGCTACGGCCCAGACTCATCGAGTCGCCAGTCAATCGGGGCCAGACCGGCTGCCACGAGGGACTCATTGGCGCGGCTAAACGGCCGTGAGCCAAAGAAACCACGGTGAGCAGACAGGGGGGAGGGGTGTGCTGATTGGATAACCGGCAGTGAACCCAGTCGCGGAATGAGCTTCGCCGCTTGATTG
>CBFHWA010000115.1:0-2387 GCA_965659525.1 Pontimonas sp. | reverse complement strand
CGGGGATCTGACGCTGCGAAAAATCAAGAGCCGGGATCAGGGGTGCCGGAGCGGCCTCACGAGAGGCGTTGGTCTCAACAGCAGCAGCCTGGGCGGGGGGGAGCGTGTCAGTCATCAAATCTTTCCGTTAATTGCTGGGTTTAGGTTCTGTTTCGGATGCTCCTGGTGGGGTGCGGGAGGCACCCCACCAGGAGACGTTCTACCGATGTGAGTGGTTTACCACTCGGGCTTAACGGCAGGGTCATCCCATGCGACGGTTCCCTCGAGGGATCCATCAAGGGTGACCTTGGGGTTTGGCATGTAGAGCACCGAACCCTCGTCGTCACGGCCCTTTTCGGTCGCACCGGTCATGGCGTTGTAGACACCCTGAACAGCGTTCTCGCCATCCCATGAGGAGGACTGGAACACGGTTCCGTCGAGCTCGCCAGCCTCAACCAGCGGGTTACCCAGGAGGGTGTTACCAATCGAGGTGATGATCATGGATTCGACGTCGAGGCCACGGGCCTTGATGGCGTCAATTCCACCCTTAACCATGGAGTCGTCAGCCGCGTAGAGGCCGCCGACGTTGTCTGCGCCAACAGCGGTCAGCATTTCGGAAGCCGCAATCTGTGACTTGTCCGGCACCCAGTCACCGGGCTGTTCGGCCAGGATGGTGACGTTCGGGCAGTTGGCTTCGATGGTCTCCTGGAAGCCAGTTCCACGGAGGATGGCAACCGAGTTACCGGTCTCACCGTTGAGCTGGATGATTCCAACCTCGGCGCCGTCGGCGAAGGCACAGAACATTTCAGCTGAAGCAGCACCCTGGCCGTAGCTGTCGGTACCGGAGTAACCGTAAGCCAGGTCGTGGTCTTCTTCGTTAATGTCTGCGTTACTGATCCACACGGGGATGTCAGCGTTGTTGGCTGCCTCAAGGCAGGGACGGATGGCGTCTGCCACGGCCGGCCACAGGATGATGCCGTCAGGCTGTGCTGCAACGGCAACTTCGCAGTCGCTGGCCTGGGTGTCGGCGTCATAGCCAGAGTTAAACAGAGTCAGGTTAATGCCCAGCTCGGCAGCCTTTGCCTCCATCGGGGGAATGTACGTCCCGCCGTAAGCCTGGTCATTTCCCTGGGGGAGCAGAGCAACGACCTCGTAGGTGTCGCCGCCGGCTGCTTCTTCGGTGGTTTCTTCGGCGGTCTCTTCTCCACCGGTTGCTTCACCTGCGGGCTCTTCAGCCGCAGCGCAACCAGAGAGGGTGAGACCAGCGACGGCGAATAGGCTCGCCATTCCCAGTGACATCCGGGACTTTCGCATTGTTGTGCCTCTTTCTTCTTGTTTACGGTGGACGATCACTCGAAAGCGACCGTTGTCCCGCCGGTTAGACCGACGAGGGTTTCGCGCGGCTACGGGTCACCTGTTTAAGGCTGCCGGCAACTGCACGAAGACTGTTGGGGTCGGTGGTCACAGCGATCAACAGGATCAAACCGATGAAAATCTGTTGGACGGGCACTTCCACACCCGACAAGCCCAATGAGACCTGGAGGATGGCCAGTGATGCGGCACCAATGAGCGTTCCAACAATGGAGCCGCGACCTCCTTTCAGGAAGTTTCCGCCGATGATGGCCGCGGCGAAGCTGGCCAACAACACGGTGGATCCGGCGGTCGGGTCAGCCGTGGTGCGCTCGAGCGTGTTGATAATGCCCGCAATGGAGGAGACAACTCCCGAAATAATGAACCCGGTGAAAATCCTCCTCTTCACGGGAATTCCGGCGTCATAGGCGGCTTGGCGGTTACCGCCAACCGCATAGAACTCTCGGCCCGCACGGATTCGTGAGACAAACATCTGAATGGCGATAAAGATCAGCACGAAAATGATGATCCGGGGCGTGATGGGGCCGATCAGCGGAAGCCCAAAGGCAATACCAAAGTCCTTGTTTTCCATGTTGACCGGCGCTTCGTCAGAAATCACAAAGGCAAGCCCGCGCAGAGCGAACAAGCTGCCCAAGGTCGCAATGAAGGAGTTGATGCCAATCACCGCGACAAAGAAGGCGTTGAGCAACCCAACGACGAGTCCGGTGCCCAGGGCGGCCAAAATCCCGAGGGTCAAATCGGGGATACTCGCCATGATCACGCCGGAAAGGGCCAAAGTACTCGCGACGCTAAGGTCCAACTCACCCATCAAAATCACGACGGTTAGACCCAGGGCGACGATACCGATGAGCGCAATTCGGCCAAGGGTCACCGGATAAGCGGTAAAGACCAGCGGTTCGAACAGCGCGACGAAAACAAGAATCACAATCAGTAGTGCGACACCACGGCCCTCAGTTCGTCGGGCCAGCGTCGACTTCAGAGACCCCATAAACCCTTTTTCGGCTACTTTGCCGAGCTGCATGGTCTGGCTCATCGTG
>CBFHWA010000114.1:0-2476 GCA_965659525.1 Pontimonas sp. | reverse complement strand
TGAGCGAGCAGCCCCATAAGCCGGTGCGGATGTCACCGTGGCGACTCGAGGCTGCTGAGGGTGAAGATGACGCCATCTGGCGGCTCCACCCCGAGCGACGCCTCGCCATCGCCCACGACACGGCACACCTGCTTGTCCATGGTTCGGATGATTCCGGTGAAACCCTTCAGCGGCTAAACGCCTTCGTCGATGACGACGGGTTGGAGACCTTGGCCGAATTGTGGTCCGATGCTGACCCGGTCAGCTTGCCCGGTGCGCTCTGGCGGTTGTATCAAATTCGCGAACAGGTGCGACGTCGCCCGGATGTGATCGGCGATCTCGTCCAACGCGGTATTCAGTCACTCGACACCATTGACCCGGTCGTCGTGGGCGCGCACGAGCCGGTTACCGCGTCGGGCGTTGCCCGGATTATTGACGAGGTGCTTCGTGGAGGATTCTCTGGGTCTTTAGCCGACGCCCTGGGTCGAGCGTCATCGCTCGCGCGGGTCATTGCTGCGGGGCTGCTGCACTGGCCAGAATCGGGTGATGATACGGAACACGAGGTGGCCCTTCGCAGTTTGTCTTGGGATGTGCTTGCCGACCAGTTAGCCGATTGCGCCAGGCGCGAAAAAACTGGCTCACTGCGCTGAGATCGGGCCGGTAGCCTGGAGGGGCCTGGCCGCAGTAACCCCGGGCTCCATTATTTGCCGCTTCGAGCGGCCTCGCGCCGAGAGGCGTTCTGCGGCCAGGCTTTCTTGGTTCCAGTGCTGGCCATCGAGCTAACGCGCGTGATTAATCTTCCGGGGCCTGGTGGGACTCGACGGCCACGATGCGCGGGGTGTCGCTTTCCCGAGAGAAGTGGATGACAACGAACTCACCAGTACTCATTCCGAAGTGCTGGCTTACCAGCCGATCAGAGCCTGGCCCGCCAATATCTGCCGCTGCTTGGAGCAGCTGGGGCAGGACGGGGCCGTGGGAACACAGGACGCTCGGGCGGCGTTTGGCGACTGTTTTACTGATGATGCTGATCGGACCCTCTGCCGTGGGTTCCCATTTGTCTTGGCTGATTCGCTTACGAGTGACCACCTCGAGGGAGGTTTTGCGAGACACCGGTTCAATGGTGGCCAAACAGCGTGTGGCGGGGCTGGAGACCAGGCGCTCTGGACCAAATGCCGCGATACCACCGGCCTGGTATTTGGCCTGGTTGAGGCCGCGTTGGAGCAGCGGCCTGGTGTGGTCTGGCCCGTCCCAGTTTTCCCGCGGCATCGCCTTGCCGTGGCGGAGCAAAATGACGGGGAAGGTGCGCTCAAGTCCCGCATCGACCAGGTTCTGGAAGTTTTCTAAAATGTCGGCATCGTGCGGGTAGGTGAGCCGTTTGGCGGCTTTTTTCAGTGACACCCACTCCAGGTCGAAGATTTCGTTATTGGACTCAAAAGGCGCGCGCTCGGCCTCACCGGGGTCGACTTCTGCGGCCCAGTAGTAAACCTCTTTGTCTTTGCCGCTGGGTATTTGGTAGTCGACCCGACCCAAATAGGCACCCAGGGTGACGTGCAGACGGGTTTCTTCCAGGATTTCCCGCCTGGCACACTCCGGGATGCTCTCCCCGGGGTCGCGTTTGCCCTTCGGGATGGAGACGTCTTTGTGTTGGGTGCGGTGGACCAACAGGACCTTCACATCGCCATCGACGCGTTTCCAACACACCGCGCCTCCGGCGATGACGGGTCCTTTACTCACCGGCCAGATCCGGCCTTGTGACGCGATTGGATAGCGCTCATGGTCTCTCGCTGAATATCGACTAGGGCGTCACCATTATCGGCCACCGCGTGGCGCACCCACTCCCCGGAGGGTTGTAAATGCCAGGAAGCGACCTCGTCGCTCATTCCCCGTTCCATATGCTCCAACACCCGCTTCACGTGTCGCGGGTCTGACAGCCGCAGCAGGACTTCAATACGGCGATCGAGGTTTCGGTGCATCATGTCGGCTGAGCCAATGTAGACAATTGGGTCGCCACCGCCGTGGAAGGCAAACACGCGGGAGTGTTCGAGGTAGCGACCCAACACGCTTCGCACCCGGATGGTCTCAGATACTCCCGGCATTCCAGGAACCAGGGCGCAGATACCGCGCACCCAAATATCAATCTCGACCCCTGCTTGGCTTGCCCGGTAGAGCGCGTCGATGATGACCTCATCGACCAGGGAGTTCAGCTTCAGTTGAATCGTCGCGGGTTTGCCCGCCTGGGCGGCGCGGGTTTCATCGGCGATGTGCTTGAGAAGCCCTTTTCGCAAATACCTCGGTGCTACTAACAGGCGTTTGAACTTCTTCTCGATCGCGTAACCAGAGAGTTCGTTAAATAACCTCGTGACTTCTTTACCCACCGACGGGTCAGAGGTGAAGTAGCCAAAGTCTTCGTAGAGCCGGCTGGTTTTGGGGTTGTAGTTTCCCGTGCCGATATGGCTGTAGTGGACGAGTTTGCCGTCGTGTTCTTGCCTCAGGATCA
>CBFHWA010000113.1:0-2506 GCA_965659525.1 Pontimonas sp. | reverse complement strand
AGAAGAGAGCGCCAATTCCCTCGGAATTCGCTACATCCTGGTCGACACCGATCAGGGCTGGCGCGTGAGTGGCGCGAGTGATTTCCGCCTCGCCGGACAATCCACTTAGGAGCTTGTCCCGGCCGCTTGTTGTAATACCTCGACATAGGCTTTGGCGACGATGACGGGGTCCCAGAGGCTTTTGGCACGCGCGCGTGCCGCACCAGAGAGTTGTTCGTGCCGGGATTTGTCTTCAACACACCACCAGATCGCCTCAGCAAGAGAGTGGGGGTCAAACGCCTGGGCGAGGTGACCGGTGACCTGGTGGTCGATCACGTCGGCTAATCCAGAGTTATCGAAAGCAACGACGGGTGTGCCACAGGATTGGGCCTCAGCAGCAACTTGACCAAATGCCTCCAGCCTGGAGGGGGCAACAAACACGTCGGCTGCTGAGTAGGCCTGGCGCAGCTGGTTGTCATCCAGCCGGCCCACAAACTGCACCGTGACACCCTCGTGGTCTCTGGTCTCGCCCTCTTCGCCAAAGACGACGAGTCGAAGGCGGCGGGTGTCTTTCGACTCGTCGTGCAGTCTCGCCAGCGGGGCTAGAGCGTCAAAAAGTAGGTCAGCGCCCTTGTGTTTTTGTGACGTGCCCCCACCGGCACCAAACATAACCACGAGGTCATCAGCGGGGATATTCAACGCCTTTCGCGACGAATCCCTCTCTTGCGGTGACCAGAAGTCGGTGTCGATGGGCACGGGAATCACGTGGGTGGGCCAGGTTTTCGTCAGCGTGCTCGATTGTGCTTGGCGGGCAAGCCACGGGGTAAGGGCGACAATGTGGGCTGGCTCTCGCCAGTGGCGACGTTTTCGCCGAAAGGTCTCCCGGTCAATATCGGGACCCGACTCCGTGGCTGGTCGTGATCGCCGGGAGTAGCCCTGTTGGTACCGGCCGGTATCCGTGTAGTGCTCTGCTCCAGAAAACACCCACATATCCGATAGGCGCCAGACGACCGGTGCGTGGATAGCGCCCATTTCCTCCACCGACAGCGTTCCATTTCCCAGCCACCCAAAGAGCACCACATCGGGATTCATGGCGTTAATCTCCCGGCCAAGGCCTGTCGGGTAGAGAGCCTGGGAGTGCAAAAGCGTGTTATCGGAAATAAACGGTTTGCGGGGAAAGTACTTCCGAAATCTGGTGCGCAGGAAATAGCTCCAATACTCCAGCGTGCTTCGGGAGGGTTTGCCCCCGATGATCTGGTCATCGTCCCGGGTCTTATGGATTACTCGAAGAGTGATGTCGACCTGGTCGGAAAAATGGCTGCGGATGCCATCGAAGACGCGGTAGGCGGCGCGGGCAGCGCCGCCCAAGCTGTCGTGGGCGGCGACGAAAACAACCCGGAGGGGCCTGGAGTCACCATCTGGAGACTGGGTCACCCCCCTCACGCTACCGGCCAGAGCGTGCCTGTTCGAGAAGGCCCGTGGCGGCAAGGTGGTTGGTGATGCCATCAGCCAGAAGCTGCGCGCCCAAGTCGCTCAAGTGGTCGTGGTCGGAATAGAGAAACTCTCCATCAGTTGTCGACTGTGAGCAGGAGTCTTTTTCACACACCACATCCCACGGCTCCACCCAGGTGACTGATGATCGTTGGCTGGCAAGGTCACGCTCGACCTCGATGAAACCCCCATGGCGGGAGAGGTACTCATCGCGGGTGATGGTTTGACCAAATTCGAAATCAAACCAGGGCGCGAGTAACAACTCAGCCTGTGAGGCTGGTTGTCCTGATCGTCCAACCTCTTCTGGTCGGAGACTGAAATCAGGAACACCCGAGACGATCACAACCCGCGCTCCGGACGCCTCAACAATGTCCAGAGTGTTGGACAGGCTTTCTGTGTAAGCATCCACTCCGGTGGCCTCTGTCACGGTTTCGCCGGTTGTGTTGTTGAACAGTTTGATTTCCGCGTCCCCACCGGAGTTGATTTCGGTAAACCGTCCCGCGGTGTAGCCGTGGATGAGCACCACGGGGGGCTTTTTTTCTGCCACCAACTCTCGGACCTGTGCGGAGAGGTCTTGGCATTCCTCATTGATGCTGGTCACGGTGGTGCTCGGTAGATGCAGGCAGCCAAAGGTGCGCGCCACAACGGCTCCGTAAAGTTCAACGCCTTCAGCAGCGAGACGCTGCTGAAGAGCGTTGCCGAGGCTGCCGGCGTGAGAGTCGCCGATGAGCAAAACATCGATATCAGCAGGAGCACAATCTGTCTTCAGACAGTCGCGGTCTTCGACGAGCTGGGGGACAGGCGGTGCGGAGAGGAGTATCCCTCGTTCTTGAAAAGTGGAATGGGTGGTGGTTGTGCCAAACCCAACAAGGAGAGGCAGCGCCACTAAGGAGACGAGGACGGTGTTTCCTTTCGCCCTCGAGCGCGGTGGCTGCGCGGGTGTTGGAGATATCGCAGGCCCTGGAGACTGGCCCCGACCACGATTCATAAAGGGCAGCTCAACGAAGCGATAGGACAGGCTCGAGAGCACGACGGT
>CBFHWA010000112.1:0-2529 GCA_965659525.1 Pontimonas sp. | reverse complement strand
AACACCGCCGCGGCAAAACTTCTTCGGGTCGACAGTGCGCTGCCCTCCGGTGTGCTGCGCGAGCGCGAAGCGTTTGGCCTGGCAGAGAAGCTCGCCGACGTGGATTCGGGGGTACGAGACCAGTGGGTGTCAGAGGCGATTGCTGAGGCGAGCACGCGTGGCGTGGTGGGGGTTGTCGATTTTGATTTTGACGATAATCACGCCAACTGGACCAGGCGCCGGGCGGGCAGGGACGATTGGCCACTGCGCGTCGAAGCGGCTGTCTATCCCGACTATTTCGACCACGCCATTGCCCGGGGCGACCATACTGGCCTCGAGTTTGCCCCCGGAGTGCACGTGGGGCCACTGAAAGTCATCACCGATGGTTCGCTCAACACCCGAACCGCCTACTGCTGCGAGCCCTACCGGGGTATTTCCGGGCTCGAATACGGCGCGATGAACTACCCGACTGAGCAGTTAGAGCAGCTGATGCGCCGCGCGCAACAGACGGGCTTTTCTCCCGCGTTTCATGCCATCGGTGACGAGGCAAACCGGATTGTGTTGGATTTGTTCGAAACGCTTGGCATCACGGGACGAATCGAGCACGCGCAATTGTTGCGCAGCGTCGACTTCGAACGCTTCGCCGTTCTAGGAGTCACCGCGAGTGTGCAACCGCAACACGCCGTTGATGACCGTGATGTTGCCGACCACTACTGGTCGGATCGAACAGACCGGGTCATCGCGATTCGCTCACTACTTGATGCCAACGCTCACGTTGTTTTTGGTTCAGATGCTCCCGTCTCCCCCCTGGATCCGCTCGCCCAAATTGCGGCGGCGGTGACGAGAACCGATGACGGGCGCGAATCCTGGAACGGTGCCCAGCGTGTCTCGCTGCTCGAGGCCTTCGACGCGTCGTCTCGCACGACCGTGTCGGAGGGGGCCCCCGCTGACCTCGTCGTCCTCGGTGCCGACCCGATGTGGCTTTCGCGCGCGCTCGGCGATGATCCCCGTCGCCTTGCGGGAGCGCTGCGGCAACTACCTGTTGAGCTGACAATGGTGGACGGGCGCACCAGTCACGACGTCTTGTCGTAGGGGAGAATTGGAGGGGATGACGGGAATCGAACCCGCACCATCAGTTTGGAAGACTGAGGCTCTACCATTGAGCTACATCCCCGAGGGACGCCCATAATCGTAGCTCATCGTGGTCGGTCGGGTGGTGCTGGGGCCGCTGGGCTAGACTGTGTCGCGGTCGGCGGGTGGCAGGTTCGCATCCGCTCGGCTGTGGGCTGAATGGACTCCCCCGGGGCGTAGCTCAGCTTGGTAGAGCGCCCGCTTTGGGAGCGGGAGGTCGCAGGTTCAAATCCTGTCGCCCCGACCAGCCCGAACCACAGACCAACCAGGAGAGTATTCAGTGCCACAGACTACGACCGAGAAACTCGGACCCACCCGCGTCAAATTGACCATTTCGGTGACCCCCGATGAGCTCAAGCCCAGTATCGACCACGCCTATACGCATATCGCCGAACAGGTGTCGATTCCGGGTTTTCGTAAAGGGAAAGTTCCACCCCCGATCATCGACCAGCGCATCGGCCGCGGTGAAGTTCTCAACCACGCTGTCAGTGAGGGTCTTGACCGCCTGTTCCAGCAGGCCGTTGCCGAAGAGGGAATTGAAACACTGGGCCGGCCCGAAGCCGATGTCACCCAGTGGCCGGAGGAGAAAGACTTTTCTGGTGACCTCATCGTCACCGTGGAGACTGACGTCCGCCCCGAGGTAACCCTGCCCAACTACGCGAAATACACCCTTGAAGTCGATGCGCTTGCCACCGATAAGAAGGCGGTGGATGCTGAGTTGGATAGTTTGCGCGAGCGCTTTGCCTCACTCGTCAGTGTCGATCGGCCCCTAAAAACCGGTGACTTCGTCCAAATCGACCTGGTGGCCAAGATCGGCGATAACACCATCGATACCGCCAACTCGATTAGCTACGAGGTGGGCTCGGGGCAGCTTATTGACGGAATTGACGACGCAATCGACACTCTCACGGCCGGTGAGACGACAACGTTTGCTTCCGAGTTGCTCGGGGGAGACCACGCGGGAGAAACAGCTGATATTGAGGTCACGATTTTGTCGGTGAAGGAGCGCGAGCTTCCGGAAGCAGATGACGAGTTCGCCCAGATCGCCAGCCAGTTCGACACGATTGCCGAGCTGCGCGAGGACCTTGCCAAAGAGGTTGAGCGCAAGGGCCGCCTGGCCCAGGCTGAACAAGCCCGCGACAAACTCGTGGAGAAAATGCTCGAGGAGGCGGATCTTCCGGTTCCGCAGTCTGTGGTGGAGGCAGAAGTTCACCGGCACCTGGAACAAGAAAACCGCTTGAGCGATGACGACCACCGCAAGGAGGTCACCGAGTCGACCGAGAAGTCGCTGCGGACCCAGTTTGTCCTCGACGCTCTGATCAAAAAGCTGGACATTGAGCCCAGCCAGGAGGAACTCTCGAGCTACATCGTGCAGTCGGCCAGCCAATACGGAATGGAGCCTGGCGAGTTCATTCAGGC
>CBFHWA010000111.1:0-2571 GCA_965659525.1 Pontimonas sp. | reverse complement strand
TGTTTGGTCTGAGATTCGCGGTGCTAATCTAGGAGAGCTTTGGGCCTGTGGCGCAGTTGGTAGCGCGTCTCGTTCGCAATGAGAAGGTCAGGGGTTCGATTCCCCTCAGGTCCACTCTTTGTCTCATCCACCGTTTTTCTTGCTAACCCGCCCCATCGAGGCCACAAGACTCGCTGCCAAGGCGGAGCCCGGACGCGGCATTGTGCCCCTCGCCTCGAGTAAGTTCGGCGCGGTGGGTTAGGCCTACCAGGCGCGGTGTTTAGCCAGTTCCGGGGCAAGCTCCTTAGCGAAATCAATCGCTCCCGGGTTGGGTTTGGTAAGTAAGCTCACGCCGATGAACAACACGGTGCTGCTGGTCGCTACAGCACCAACCAGTAGAGGGTTAAACACGCTTACTCCCTGAATGAGCGCGAGATAAATGGCCACGGCGGCTCCACCGCCCATCGACCAGAGGGCACCCTGGTGGGTTGAACGGCTCCAAAAAAACGCGCCAATAATCGTGGGGACCATGACCATGAGTCCCGCCGCGGAGAGTGCGGCGAGTTGGTCGACGATGTCTGCTGACTGCAAAGCGAAGTAGCTAGCGAAGATAATCACGGCGACGACAACAATTCGCCCGGTGAAAATCTGGGTGCGGTCGTTGAAGGCCCGACGCGGGCCGAAGTCGCGGGCGATGAGCGAGCCCATGGTCAGTGCGATGGAGTCGAGGGTGGAAATCGCGGCCGCGAGGATGCCAATCACGAGAAACAGCACGACCGGCAGGGGAATGAGGCCACTGGTCATCAGCGCGGGGGAGGCGTTGGAGGTGTTGACCAGGTCGGGGGCGACCTGGAGTGAGGCAAAGCCCCACCAGACCGCCACCTGGGTAAAGAGTAATCCGAAGACCAATACCCACAGGATCATGTTGCGCATCGATCGAAAGTCTTTGACGATGAATAACCGCTGGGCCACCTGGGGGTTGGAAATCGCAAAGAAAAACCACGGCAGTGACATCGCCAAGAAGGTGCCAAAGCTCCAGAGCCCGGGGCCGGGCACGTCCAGCCAGGACGGGTTGTTATCGACGGTGAGTTCCAGAAACCCACCGAAACCACCGAGCCCGGCAATCGCAAAGCCCAGAGCAACAAGGGCACTGACCATCATCAGTGCAGCCTGGACTGCGTCTGTCCACGCAACGGAGCGAAGCCCGGCAAAGAGTGTCCAGCCGATAGCCAAAATGGCGCCAATGAGCACCGCTTGGAAGAGGTCAAATGACGCGTCGGTCACTCCGGAGAGCAAGAGGCCAATGCCGGCCATTTGCGTGGTGCAGTAGGGCAGAAGAAAGACGATGGAAATGCCGGCCATCAGCCTGGCGACACGACGGTCTCGAAAACGCGCTCCGAACATTTCCGAGGGTGAGACAAAGCCCCAGCGTTTGGCCGCCAGCCAGTAGCGGGGGGCAAAAATGACGAGAAGGCTCAACCCGGCGAAATAAATCAACTCAAAGCCCAGCGCACCAATCCCGCCCCGATAGGTCAGCCCCGTGAGGACGACCAACATATAAGCGGAATAGGTCGTCGCGGCGTAACTGAGTCCCGCGACGACGGAACCGGTGGTGCGCCCGGCGAGGAAGAAGTCCGATGCGGTGCCCTTGTTCGCCCGGGTGGCGATAAGCGACAGGGTGATTCCGAGGAGAGTAAACAGCCCAATCGATGTCCAGATGAGCCAGGGGGCGATTGTCACTGGTCTCTCCAGCGGGCTACACCCCAGATAACAAACCCGGCGATGAACACAGAAAACCCTGTCCAAAAGAGGTAGGTCGCCAGGGGATTGGCAAACAGCGGCAGCAGTGCGTAGGGAACAACAAAGGCTAAGACCACACTGATTCCCACCACCCACAGCCAGGGTGTGAATCCCCGAGGCCGGGTGTTGTTCCGCGCAGAGCGCTGTTGGGTCATTTCTTCTCCGATACTGATCGGGCTCGCCCATTGTGTCAGCCACACCCACTGGGGTGAGCCATTCAGCTGCTTCATAGCCTCTACGCGGTGGTTTCGGTGGCGACGTTAGTCACTTATACATCCGCTAAACAGCGGGCCAACATCTCTGGCGCCTACTGTCGGAAGTGCGCCGCCTCAGACACCCTCTGGGGTGGTGTTTTCTATCCCTTCACCAACAAGCAATGGAGGAACTACTGATGAAGAAAACCCTGTTGGCCGCGGTTGCCGCTGCCACCCTGGTGCTCTCGGGCTGCGCCGCAGCCGAGGACGAGGTCGCTACGGAATCCGAAGAGGTCGTTGAAGAGACCACTGAGGAGACCATGGAAGAGACCACTGAAGAAGAAACAATGACAGAGGAAGAGGCTGTCCCGGCTGAGCCCGGTGACATTGTCGCTGTTGCTTCTGAAGCGGGCTCGTTCACCACGCTCGTTGCCGCGGTGCAAGCCGCCGGCCTCGTCGAAACGCTTCAGGGAGAAGGACCGTTCACCGTGTTCGCTCCGACTGATGACGCGTTTGCTGCCCTGCCCGAGGGTGTGCTTGACGCGCTGCTGCTGGAAGAGAACCTCGAAGTTCTCCAGCAAATCCTCACCTACCACGT
>CBFHWA010000110.1:0-2597 GCA_965659525.1 Pontimonas sp. | reverse complement strand
ATTTCTGCGGGTGAAGCGAAGATTCGGGTTCACGCCTGTGCCACCTGTGGCACTGATGCGAAGATTTTCCACCACGGCCACCCACGGCTTGAGCCGCCGCAGATTATTGGCCACGAAATCGCCGGGGAAGTGATCGAAGTGGGCGCTGACGTGGCGGGGTTGAGCGTCGGGGACCGTGTGCAGGTCATTGCCGCCGTCCCGTGCGGTGAGTGCTGGGCCTGCCAGGCCGGGCGTATGGGAATTTGCGTCAACCAGACGTCGATGGGATACCAATACCCGGGGGGTTTCGCCGAAGAGATGGTCATCCCCCAGGAGGTACTCCGGGTTGATGGTGTTAACCACATCCCGGCACACGTTAGTTATGACGAGGCCTCGGTGACCGAACCGCTTGCCTGCGCCCTCAACGCCCAATCGCTGATCCACGTGGGCCAGGGTGACACGGTTTTGGTGATGGGTGCCGGCCCGATCGGCTGTCTGCACGTTCGCCTCGCCCGAGCCGCGGGCGCAGCCAAAGTGTTTCTCGCTGATATCAATGGCGCTCGGCTGCAGCTGTCCCAGGATGTCGTCGGTGCTGATCGTGCCGTCGATATGTCCACCCAGGACCTCGCCGAGGTGTTGAGAGAGGAAACAAATGGCGTGGGGCCCAGTGTGATTATCACGGCCGCGCCGTCTGGAGCCGCACAAGAGCAGGCACTGCAACTCGTGGCACCGGGCGGTCGGGTGAGCTTTTTTGGCGGATTACCCAAAGATAAGCCGACCATTAGCGTTGACTCTAATAATGTCCACTACCGGGAGCTCATCATTGCTGGGGCTAACGGCTCGTCGCCGGCCCAAAACCGCGAAGCGCTGGGCCTGATTGCTAGCGGCAAGGTACCCGTCGCCGACCTCATCACCCATCGCTTGCCACTCGATGAAGTCGCCGATGCGATTGATGCCGTCACCTCCGGTGAAGCAATCAAGGTAGTTATTCGTCCGGGGGGCCTGGGATGAGCGATTACGTACTGTTGGTGAGTGTCAACGACCCCATTGGTTTCCACGCGCGCCCCATCGGCCAAGTCGTGGCCCTGGTCAAGCAATCCGGCATTGATGTGCAGATCCGACGACCTGGGTCAGAAGGGGTGATCGCCGCCTCGCCTCTCAAGCTCCTGGCGATGAAGGTTCAACACGGTGAAACCGTCGAACTGGTGATTCCCGAGTCCGCGGAACAACCGGAGCAGTTGGCCGCCTCACTGGCCGAAGTAATCAACGCGGAGGCGAAATAGCTGGTGACTGCTGAATTCAGTGGGATTGGTATCGGCCGCGAGGCGGGGACCGGTCAGGTTTTCCGCTGGATACGCGACCCGGAAGTTGACCAGCAGCGCCGGTGGTCGGGCACACCCGAGGAGGGACGTGCCGTGTTGCGTGAGGCTATTGCGGTGACCGCTGAATTGGTGCGGGCTCAGGCATCCACCTCGGATCCGGATACGGCAGCGATTTTAGAAGCCCTGGTCATGTTGATCGAAGACGATGAACTGGTGGATATGGCCGGGGTTCACCTCAATCAGGGTTGGGACCCTGCCAGCTCGCTGTTTCGGGCCCTCGATGACCTCGGCGAACTGATGGGCGACGACGAGGATTTCCAGTCCCGAACCGAGGACCTCCGCGGGCTCGCCCGGGATGTTGCCGCACGGATGCGAGGCCTCGAGCCTCAGCGCCCCCTTCCCCAAACCGGCCAATGGGTGATCGTGGCGAACGATCTCACCCCCGTTGACACCGCTCAATTCACCTCCGCCGTCGTCGGGGTTGTCACCGAGTTGGGCGGACCCACCAGCCACACCGCGATTATCTGTCGGGCGCGCGAAATTCCTGCCGTCGTGGGGGCGACAGGTGCGCTGCAGCTCACCGACGAGGAGTGGGTGTTGGTCGATCCGGTCGGACAGCGCGTGGTCCCCGGTGCGCCCTTAAGTGACGCAACCGCGCCGATAAACTTCATTCCTGACCAGAGTGAGCCGTTGGTGACCGTGAGGGCAAATATCGGTTCTGTGGAGGACGCTCAGCTTGCGGCCAAGACACAGGCGCGCGGGGTAGGGTTGTTTCGCACAGAGGTCGCCTATCTCAACCGGGCGACCCGTCCGTCCCAGGAGGAACAAGCCGCCGAGTTCGCGGCAGTTTTTCGAAGCGCACCGGCTGGCACGATAATTACCCGAACCATCGACGCGGGCAGCGACAAGCCCGTGGCCTTTCTCCCCGGGGTAAAAGAAGACAACCCCGCCTTAGGGGTGCGCGGCTTCCGACTGAGCCATGCCTACCCGGACTTTCAAACTGAACAACTCCAGGCACTTCGGGCCGCCATCGATGCGACCGGGCGCGATGTACACGTGATGGCTCCCATGATTGCCACCGTCGATGAAGCTCAAGAATTTCGCGATATGGCCCGCCAAGCGGGGTTTTCCTCTGTCGGGATTATGGTCGAAACACCCGCGATTGTGCCGATGATTCCCGATTTGGTCGACATTGTGGATTTCTTGAGTATCGGCACCAATGACCTTTCCCAATACCTCTTTGCCGCAGACCGTCAGCACCCCGCGATGGGCTCACTCGTCGATCCCTGGCAGCCC
>CBFHWA010000109.1:0-2600 GCA_965659525.1 Pontimonas sp. | reverse complement strand
GGTGACGCGATCGCCTGGTGCGAGCCGTTCGACTGCGAGGTTCAGGTGCGCGCCCACGGTGAAACCTATCCGTCCCGGGCCTGGGTGGACGATGGAGTGTTGCGGGTGCGCATGAGTGAGCCCATCTCGGGTGTGGCACCGGGTCAATCTGCGGTGTTGTATGTGGGCACGCGAGTGATCGGCCAGGCAACCATTGATCGAACGGTCTCAGCAGACCGCGAAGTTTTTAGCCGTGCGTAGGGTTCTTCTCCTCGGCTCAACCGGGTCGATTGGTACCCAGGCAATCGATATCGCGAGCGCCCACCCGGATCGGTTTTCCATTGTGGGCTTAAGCGCGGGACGAAACGCTGAAGCGATGGCCCAGCAGGCCAATCACTTGGGTATTGCCGAGTCAGACACGGCGTTGGGAGCACAGGGTGCCGTCGAGCTGATTCGTCGGCTCAAGCCCGACGTGGTGGTCAACGCTATTACTGGGTCGGTGGGCTTGGCCCCCACATTAGAAGCCCTCGACTCCGGGGCGGTTTTGGCGCTGGCCAATAAGGAAAGCCTGATTGTCGGCGGGGAGCTGGTGAGCCAAAAAGCCGCACCGGGCCAGATTGTTCCGGTGGATTCAGAGCATTCGGCTCTGGCGCAGGCGCTCATGGCGGGGACACCAGAGGAAGTGGCAAAGCTCGTGGTCACCGCTAGTGGGGGACCATTTCGGGGCAAGACCCGGCAGGAGCTTGGTGGCGTCACCCCGGCTGATGCCCTCGCCCATCCGACCTGGAACATGGGTCGGGTGATTACGACAAATTCAGCGACGCTGGTCAATAAGGGCCTCGAGGTCATTGAAGCCCACCTGTTATTCGGCGTGGACTACGACCGGATCGAGGTGACCGTCCACCCCCAATCGATTGTTCACTCCCTGGTGGAATTTGTTGATGGCTCAACGATTGCCCAGTGTTCTCCGCCAGATATGCGCCTGCCCATCGCGTTAGCTCTCGACTGGCCCACCCGGGTGCCGGGAGCGGTATCTGGTTTGGATTGGACGAGTGCCAGCCAGTGGACGTTTGAGCCCCTCGATGATGAGGTGTTCCCCGCGGTGTCGATGGCAAAAGACGCGGGACGGCGCGGGGCAACATTTCCTGCCGTGTTCAACGCCGCCAATGAGCAAGCCGTTGATGCGTTCCACGACGGGGCGCTGAGCTTCGTGGGCATCACCGAGGTGATTGCCCAGGTGATGGATGCCCACCGGCCCGAGCCGATGACCCTCGAGGGTGTTTTGGCTGCCGAGCAGTGGGCACGCGCGACGGCTGATTCTCTTATCGCCGCGTCGTCTGGCTGAGCGTTCTCAGTGGTGGGGAATATGGTGTCGGCGTGGAGTCAACAATCTGGTTCATCGTCGGAGTCTTAGCCCTCGTTGTGGGGCTAGGCATTTCGATCGGTCTCCACGAATGGGGCCATTTCTACCCAGCAAAACGCTTCGGTGTCGGAATTACCAAGTTCATGGTGGGGTTTGGTCCCACCCTCTGGTCGACCCACCGAGGAGAGACCGAGTTTGGCATTAAGGCCATTCCCTTAGGTGGCTACGTGGCCATGCACGGCATGTTTGCCCCCAGCGATAACGGCAAAAAACGCGGTGGTGCGGGAACGGATTTTGCGGGTCTCGATGACGAACGCGACGTCGATGCCTTCGATGACTCGAGGAGCTTTTATCGCCTCAGTGTGCTCAAGCGCATCACCGTCATGCTGGGTGGTCCGTTTATGAACCTCTTCATCGCGATTATTCTCTACGCGGTATTGCTGATGGGCTTTGGTCTGGTCCAGCCCTCCCTGACGGTGGGGTCCGTCTCGGAGTGTGTGCTCTCGGCCGAAGAGACCCGCACCCAATGTGAGCCTGGTGACCCCGCAGCCCCGGGCAACCAGGCGGGTTTGGAACCGGGGGATGTCATCCTCGCCGTCGATGGCCTCGAGGTCGACAGTTGGTTAGAACTCACCGAAATCATCCGAGCCAACCCGGGAAACACCCTGAGCCTCGACGTGGAGCGAGACGCTGTTGTGCGCCAGGTGCGCATTACGCCCTTGCTGACCGAGCGCTTCGCCATCGACTCGCGCGGGCAGGTAGCCGTGGACGATCAGGGTGATCCAATTATTGAGCCGGTCGGTTTTGTGGGAATCGGTGCGGCATTGGAGACTGCCCGCCAGCCGATAACCCAGGTTCCGGTTGCCGTCTGGGACAACGTCGCCGGTGTGACGCGAGTGATTCTCACCCTTCCCCAGCGGATGGTTCAAGTGGCCCAGGCCGCGTTTGGTGATGACGAACGAGACCCCAACGGCCCCATCAGCGTCGTTGGCGTCGGCAGGATTGCCGGCGAAATTGCCTCCATTGATGAGATTGATCAAAGCGATCGCATCGCCAGCTTCCTCGCTTTGCTCGCCTCGCTCAACATTGCTCTATTCGTGTTTAACCTCGTGCCACTGCTGCCCCTGGATGGCGGTCATGTGGCTGTTGCCCTCATCGATGGAATCCGGCGAAAGATCGCCTCCATCCGTGGATCACCCGAACCTCGACCCGTGAACCCACAGAAGCTGATGCCGCTGACGCTCGTAGTTGTCGCGGC
>CBFHWA010000108.1:0-2698 GCA_965659525.1 Pontimonas sp. | reverse complement strand
TCGCCCAAGACGCTTGGAGACAGTCTGGAAGTTCGTCAACAGACCACCCAGCCACCGCTCGTTGACGTAGGGCTGGCCGACGCGCTGAGCCTGCTCAGAAATAGATTCCTGAGCTTGCTTCTTGGTGCCAACAAAGAGCACCGTTCCGCCGTGGGCGACAGTGTCTTTGATGAAGTCGTAGGCCTTATCGATGTAAGCCAAAGACTGCTGCAGGTCGATAACGTGAATCCCGCTGCGCTCGGTGAGGATAAAGCGCTTAACTTTCGGGTTCCACCGTCTGGTCTGGTGACCAAAGTGAACGCCGCTATCGAGTAGCTGGCGGATAGTGATGACGGCCATGGCCGTGCTCCTTTAACTGTTCTCGGTTACTGCCCCGTCCGGCGGACGGGACCCTGGTGTCGGAGCCCGACCTTCCCCCCGCAGCACGAAGCTGCGGAAGACCGAGGGCCAGATCTCGTGATCGACACGCGAAGTCAGCCGACGAATCGGCTGCTAGTAGCGAGCATAGCGGGTTTTTTCCGCATATTTGCCCGAGTTCTCCACAACCACGCTCACCTCGCGACCACACCACCAGAGACGGCGAGACGACAGGCTCACCCCGCACCCGTCGACACACTGGCCGGCATGATTGCCCCGCTTCTTGTCATCACCGTGTTGAGCCTGCTCACCCCACCACCGGCCACCTGGGAGTGGCCAGTGCGCCACAGCCCCCAGGTGGTGCGCGACTTTGATGCTCCCCGCAGCCAGTGGGGGCCTGGCCACCGCGGGCTTGACCTGCTCGCGCCTGCGGGAACACCCGTGGTCGCCCCGGTGTCTGGTCGTATTCACTTCAGCGGTGACGTCGCTGGCCGCGGGGTGATCACCATCCGCACGGCCTCTGACGAACTGGTCAGCATGGAGCCGGTTCAAGTCCTCGAGGCGGTGAGCTCTCGGGTGCGAGCCGGCGAGCGCATTGGACGAGTCGCCAGTGGTCACTGTCCGAGGGGGTGTTTGCATATCGGCTTACGCGTTGATGGTGATTATCGTTCCCCCGCCCGGGAGCTCGGTATTTTGCGCCGGGCACAACTGGTGGCCTACCCGGCGGGGTGAGAACTCAGGCTCGAGGGTGTGCTTGGTCATAGGCGCTACGCAACCGCTCGACCGAGACGTGGGTGTAGAGCTCGGTCGTGGCCAACGACTCGTGTCCCAAGAGTTCTTGAACGCTGCGCAGGTCAG
Source organism: Pontimonas sp. (assembly GCA_965659525.1). GTDB lineage: Bacteria > Actinomycetota > Actinomycetes > Actinomycetales > Microbacteriaceae > Pontimonas. The sequence continues at coordinate 1,483 of CBFHWA010000108.1, read as the reverse complement.
CACCGTGGTCGAGCAGGTGGGTTGCTGCAGAGTGGCGCAGCGTATGCGGACCTTTTGGCCCATGACCGGGGTAGGGCTCTAACAGTGCGGCGATGAGTTGATACACGCTCCTGGTGCCCAATGCTTTGCCTCGGCTGTTGAGGAAAATCTTGTCGCTGGTCTTGCCGGCCAATAACACCCCCCGGCCATCCTCCAGGTACGCTTCGAGGGCGAGATGGGCCGGCTGGCCCATGGGGACAATCCGTTCCTTATTTCCCTTACCCAAAACCCGTATCGTGCGCTCGGCCCGATCAACACCAGCCAGCTCCAGTGCACACAATTCGCTCACCCGCAGCGCTGAGGAATACAGCAGCTCCACCATCGCGCGGTCGCGAAGCCCGATGGCATCACCGGTCTGGGCACGAGCATCAAGTAGCTCGAAAATGTCGTCAAGCTGTGATTCGGTGAGCACCCGGGGAAGGCGCTTGGGGGCCTTGGGCGCGTGGAGCCCGACACCGATGTCCGACGAGAGGAAGCCCTGGCGGTGGGCCCAGGTGGCAAACCCCCGCACGCTCGAAACACGGCGCTGAAGTGTTCGCGGCGCTACCGCCTGATTGGCTTGAGCCCACAACCAGGAGCGCAGCAGTTCGGTATCGACTGACTCGGCAACCTCAACACCGTGTCGACTGGCGTAATCGCGAAGCGCGCGGAGGTCTTGGTGATAGCCCCGCAGCGTATGCGCCGATAGCTCACCGGTCGATGCCCGGGCATCGAGGTAGGCGGCAATGGCCTGGCTGAGCGTCATCGTCCCAGTGTTTCGCCAGATTGCCCCGGCGTCGGGTGACACTCCGGGAGGCGCTGATGCGAATCTCGTGGCTGGGCTGTAGCCGGGTGGGCCATCATCATCGACTGCGCCCCGGCTGTCGCGCCGGAACAAGCAGCTTCCCCCGGAGAGGTTTACCCCCCGTCATAACCCGACTGCTCGGCTTCTTCACCCCGGTTGAACGCTGAGGTCTTATCGGAAAAAACAGCACGACGCTTCTGGGCAGACCACTGCCGAAACTCTTCTAGCCGTTGCGCTGGTCGGCTAAACACCGCGGGGAGGTCTGAGGCGGTGATTTCGGAAAAAACAACCTGGTCGGGATAAACCGACACCAACGATGAGCTGTGGGCGGCATCAACACCGCCTAAGAGCACCGACTCTTCGGCAATCAAATCGATGTTGTAACACATCGCTGCAGCCACCGACACGGGAATACCCCGGTAGGCAGAAAACGTTGAATAGTGCAAGTGACCACCGAGAATCCCCCGAACATCACTTCCCTCGATGGCCGACCACAGCTGGTGCTGCTCGTCGAGTTCAATCACCCCCATCATCTCGATGGGAGTGGGAATCGGTGGGTGGTGCAACGCCAAGAGGGTGCCCTTCGGTGCGGGGGTCTGGAGTTGCCCAGACAGCCAATCCAATTGATTGGGGCGCAGCTCTCCGTGGTGAAAGCCAGGG
>CBFHWA010000107.1:0-2881 GCA_965659525.1 Pontimonas sp. | reverse complement strand
CCCCCGGGGTAACACTCGAAGTGGCCTCAATTGACCCCAAGCCCTACACCCGGCGCCCGGCTGCACCCTTTACGACCTCCACCCTTCAGCAGGAGGCCGGGCGAAAGTTGCGCTTCTCGGCTCAGCAGACGATGAGTGTGGCCCAGGGGTTGTATGAAAACGGGTACATCACATATATGCGTACCGACTCGGTCACCTTGTCACAGCAGGCGATTAGTGCGGCGCGCTCGCAGGCGAAACAGATGTTTGGTGCGGGCAGTATCCCCGATAGCCCCCGGTTGTATAAGGGCAAGTCGCAAAATGCTCAAGAAGCCCACGAGGCGGTGAGGCCGGCTGGCGAGGCGTTTAAGAGCCCCGATGAGTTGGCAAGCGCGCTGCGGCCGGACGAGCTGAAGCTGTATGAACTGATTTGGCGCCGGACGGTTGCCAGCCAAATGGTTGACGCAAAAGGTGAGACCGTCACCGTCACCCTGGGTGGGCCGGATGTCGAAATTGGCGGTGAACCCGTCGCGGTCGAACTGACCGCCTCGGGAACCGTGTTGTTTGACCGCGGGTTCCTCCAGGCGTATGAGGAAAGCCTCGACGAGGAAAAAGACGATGAGCAAAAGACTGCCGTGCTTCCCAAGATGGAGTTGGGGCAGTCACTTGGTGTTGAGGACGTGTCGTGGAAATCTCACGAAACCCAACCGCCGGCGCGCTTCACCGAAGCCAGTTTGGTCAAGGCACTCGAAGAGCGCGGTATTGGCCGGCCTTCTACCTACGCGTCGATTATCTCCACCATCATCGATCGTGGTTATGTCACCCGGCGCGGTAGTGCGCTGGTTCCCCAGTGGATTGCCTTCCCGGTGATCAGGCTGCTCTCGGAGCGCTTCGACGAACTGGTCGACTACCAGTTCACTGCGGAACTAGAAGAAGACCTCGACCGGATTGCCCGGGGAGAGTACTCCCGCCAAGAGTGGCTGCAGCGGTTCTACTTCGGTGACGATGACCACCGCGGCTTAAAAGACGTCGCGAGTCTCGCCACTGAGGAAATCGACGCCCGGGAGCTCAACACGATTCCCATCGCTGAGGGTATTTCGCTGCGGGTGGGCAAATATAGCCCCTTCCTCGAAACCCTCGATGAGACGACAGGTGAGTTACGGCGAGTCAACCTCCCCCCGGAGCTTGCTCCCGATGAGCTCACCGCCGAAAAAGCCCAAGAACTCATTGACGCACCCCCGGTGGAAGATCGAGTGTTGGGGCTTGACCCAGAGAGTTCACGAGAGATTGTCGCGAAAAATGGGCGCTTTGGCCCCTACGTTTCGGAAGTTATTCCCGAGCCGGAGGGGGAGACTGAGGGGAAGAAGAAGGCGGCGGTAAAACCCAAAACGGCGTCGCTGTTTCAGTCAATGGATATTGACACGATTGATCTCGACACCGCGCTGAAGCTGCTGTCGCTGCCACGAGAGGTGGGGCCAGATCCGGAGTCGGGGGAGATGATTACCGCTCAAAACGGTCGCTACGGGCCCTATTTAAAAAAGGGAACCGATACTCGCTCACTCGATACTGAAGAGCTCATTTTCGATATTGACGTTGCCGGGGCGGTAGAGCGTTTTGCTCAGCCTAAATACGGCGGCCGGCGGGTCACCCCGCCGTTAAAGCAGTTGGCAGAGGATTCGAACACGGGTAAGACCAACACCAATAAGAATGGGCGCTTCGGGCCCTACGTCACCGATGGCGAAACCAATGTGACCGTGCCACGGGGTGTGGACCCGGTGTCGATTGATCAGGAAGAAGCCGAGCGCATGCTGGCGGAGAAGCGGGCCAAGGGACCTGCTCCCAAGCGCAGTGCAAAAAAGAGCCCGGCGAAGAAAACCACCGCGAAGAAAACCACCGCGAAAAAAACGACGGCCACGAAGACCACGTCTCGCAAAACCGTCACAAAAAAGAAGCCCGCGCCCAAAACTGGCGAGCCCTCCTCGAAGGCTGAATGATGAGCGGGACGTTCATCACCTTCGAAGGTGGCGATGGGTCGGGAAAATCCACCCAGCTGGACCTTCTCGCCCGCTGGCTTGGTGAGTCTGGCCAGGCCGTGGTGGTGACCAGGGAGCCCGGTGGTACCGAGGTGGGTGTGCAACTGCGCGAAATCATCCTCCACCGCAAAGGTTTCTTGGCCCCTCGAGCCGAAGCGCTGTTATATGCCGCCGACCGAGCCCACCACATTCACACCGTGGTGCGACCTGCTCTAGCCGAAGACAAAGTAGTGATCCAAGATCGCTACTTCGATTCGTCTGTGGCCTATCAGGGCGCCGGGCGGGTACTGGCGGAAGATGAGGTACGCGATTTGTCCCTCTGGGCAACAGAGGGACTCATTCCCGACCTCACGGTGGTTCTCGATGTCCCGGCCGATGTCTTGCGCCAGCGGCGCGATACCACTCGCACGGTTTATGACCGCTTAGAGGCAGAAGCCGATGACTTCCACGAGCGTGTCCGAGACGCCTACCGCCGTTTGGCCAAGCGGGAACCCGATCGGTTTGTCGTCATTGATGGCCAGCGACCAGCCGATGAGATTCACCAGGCGATCCGCGAGCGAGTCGCGCAGTTGCTTGGATAGCCTGACACTGTGAGCCTCTGGGATCAGCTGGTCGGACAAGAGTCGGCCATCCAGGCTGTCCGTGAAGCGGCCGCCGACGGGTCGGAGTCGATGACCCACGCGTGGATGGTGGTGGGACCCGCTGGTTCGGGCCGCTCCACCCTTGCCCACGCTTTCGCCGCGACGCTCGTTTCCACGGGTGACGACGATCAGGCGTTGGCCTACGTCATGGCCGGTACGCACCCTGATGTCACATTGGTGTCGACAGATCGGGTGACAATTTCGATTGATGAGGTCCGAGAGCTCGTC
>CBFHWA010000106.1:0-2913 GCA_965659525.1 Pontimonas sp. | reverse complement strand
GTGATGCGAGAAGAAGGCATTGACATCAGTGCCAGTGAACCCAAAATCTTGACCGACCAACAGGTTCAAGCCAGCGATGTTGTCATCACCATGGGGTGTGGTGACGCCTGCAAGTTTTACCCCGGTAAGCGCTACGAAGACTGGGAGCTTGAGGACCCGGCGGGTAAAGATGTCGAGTCGGTTCGGCTCATCCGAGACGAAATCCGCCGGCGCATCGAACGATTGATTGCTGACATCTCCTAGGGTCCCTCGGCCCCGGTTGAGAAACGCTGTCCTTCCCTCTCCAACAGATCGCGCTTTGTCGCCACGCCCCCACCGCCGCTGTAGCCAGTCATTGCACCGTGCCGGCCCATGACGCGATGGCAGGGGATGATGATGGGAATCGGATTAGCGCCCACCGCGCCACCGACTGCCCGCGCGCCACGCGGATTACCCAGCGCCTGGGCGACCTCGCCGTAGCTTTGGGTGTGGCCGTAGGCGATGCCATCCAGGGTGGTCCACACCGCGCGCTGAAACGTTGTTCCTGTGGGATCACACGGCACGTCAAAGCGCTCACGGGTGCCGGCGAAATATTCACCGAGTTGCTTGGCAGCACGCGCCAACACCGGGTGAGCCGATGCCCCACTCTCGTTGTTACCCCTCTGGCTCGCCGACCCAATTTCCAGTCCGGTCAGTGCGTGCGGCGTTGCGGTAAGGGTCAAGGGCCCGATGGGGCTATCAATAACGAGGCGTGAGAGTGGCTCGGTCTGCTCTGTGTGCGACATATCAAGAGGAAGTCTAGAGCGCTGCTGGCGGGCCTGGCCAGGGGCAGACACGGTGTTTGGTTTGTGGCAATTAGGAGGACTGGTCGACGGTTTCGGTGTCCTCGAGTGATTCTTGTGCTTCCAAGTCGATATTGATGCCCTGATTCAGTTCGGTTAGTTCTTGGTTGAGCACCGTTAACTCATCGAGCAGGCTGTTGTATTCATCAATTCGAGCCTCAATAACGACTCGCTCACTACGCAGAGTCTCTTGACGTTCGGTTAGCTCGATGCGTTCGTCTTCGAAGTCTTCGGCTCCATCGATATCCTCCCCGTCGTTGTAGCGGGCAACACGGTCGTTGTAGATGGCGATATCGGCTCCGAGAATGTCGGCCTCGAGTTCGTATTGGGCCTTGAGCGAATCGATGTCGGCCAGCCGAGACTCCAGCTGGGCCACGAGTGACTCCAGTTCGTCACCAAAGTTGGCAAAAATCGCGTAGATGTCACTAGCGAGCCCCACGACAACCTGGCGGTCGAGAAAATACTGGCCGTAATGTGCTTCGAGTTCCGGGCTGAGGGTGGCAACTTCTGTCCCCATCAGGGCGTAGAGCTCGGGAATGCGCGAGGACGGATCAACGTCTTCATAGCGCTGGATCCGCTCACGCAGGGGATGGCTATCGGGCAGGGAGGCAAACGAGTTCTCGAGCCACACCGCGATTCTGTCTTTCTCGCTGGAGCTAAAGCGATCCCAGACGGCGTGGAGCATCTCGTGGGCGGCGATCACCGGTTCCATACCCTCCAGGCGAGGGTCGGTAACGTCGAAGAGGAAAATACGTCGTTCACCCAGGCGGTAGCAGCCGAGCACCCCAATACCGGGTTCATTGCGCGAACAAAAATTGTCAAACTCTATTGCGGGCACGACCTCGGGTCGAGAAGCGTAAAAATAGACTTCGGCCTCGGCGGTGAATTGTCCCCGCGAGGCGTAGGAGGCGAGTTGTTGGGAGGGCGTGAACTGTAGGGCAATCGCACGGTCTGATAACCACTGATGGTTATCCACCGCCCAGACCACGCCCCAGCCGAGGGCTGCCTGACCAGACAGGGCGATGACGGCCAGCAGCGCCACGACACCACGGCCAATGCGCGTGGACAGAGTCATCGCCTGGCCTCCTGCTTTCCTCGCCTTGAGGCTAGCTGTTCATGACGGCGATTGACGCATTCAACGCCGTGGCAAACAACAGCCAGACCCAGTAGGGGATGAGCAATACCGAAGCGATGGAGCGCACGGGCCAAAACTTCACAATCGTGGCCAGGACGATGAAATCCAGCAGGACAATCCACACCAGGGCAATCCACAGGGAAACGCCACCGGCGACGTCGTAGAGGACGAAAAACAGCGGAGTCCACGCCGCGTTCATCGCCAACTGCCCGCCGAATAACCCCAAAGCCGTTGTGCGCTCTGTACTGCGGGGGGTGCGCCAGACCAACCAGGCCGCGATTCCCATCAGGGTGTAGACAACCCCCCATATGGGCCCAAAAAGCTCGGTGGGCGGATCCCAGAGGGTTTTTTCGGCCTCGGCAAACCACCCGTTGACGGTGCTAAAGGTGGCGATACCGGCCACCGCCGCGACACCGAGGGTGATCGTGAGGAAAACCAGCAGGCTGCCGACATCGTTTGCGAGGGTGCGTGAATCTGACTCGCGAGTGTTCTCGCGAGGATCAAGACCCTCACTAGACATCGGCCGGGTACTCCTTAGACGTGGGTACGGTTCGGGCGAACTATTGCTCTACGCTACGTGCGCTTGCTGGATGGGGCCCGAATACCCACTGGATGTTTCCCGGTGCGACCACCCGGTTTGCTTCCACGGCCCCAGCCCGCCCGGGCGGTAGCCTTCCAGACGTGAGCTTGTTTGGCCGTGAAGATGTCGCTCCCCCCGAGGAGTGTTCGCGCTGCGGGTATCTCGTTGCCCAAACGAGCCTGTTTTGTCCCTCCTGCGGCCAATCGCGGGTAACCCCCTTAGAGCCGCCACCGCCAGCAAAAATCCCGGTTCAACACGGGGACGAAGACCAAGAATCCAGCCCTGGCGAGGATGTGCCGGATGATGAGACCGGCGGGGCTAATGCGGCCGACACATCAATCCCGTCGGATACTCTGACCCGGGCCACGCAGTGGATT
>CBFHWA010000105.1:0-2941 GCA_965659525.1 Pontimonas sp. | reverse complement strand
TGGGGGTGTTCCCGCGCACGACGACGTGTCCCCGGAAGATTTCGTGAATCGACTCGGCCGCTGTGGGGTCAGTGGCTGCGGGGCCACTGATCACACCGCGTAAAAACCACCGCGGTCCGTCCACACCGACAAACCGAACAGTTCGTTGAGAATAGCCATCTTGCGCCTGAACCGGAACAACCGCGGCCAGCTCTGGCCCAAACGGACCGTCCTGCATGGTCGCCTCGCCACCCTGACTGGAGACCTGCTGAGCAATCTGTTCACGAATGCCCAACCACAGCCCGCTTGAGCGCGGAGCAGCAAAGGGCTGAACTTGAACGCTCGATCCCTGATACTCCAGCGTCACTGCGACGACACGGTTATTGGTTTTTTCCACCTCGAGGCGCATTTGCAGACCGCGGCGAGGCTCCACGCGCAATGAGCCGAGGTCTACCGAAGGCTTAACACTGCCGGATTCTTGGTCATCGAGGGGCCCGCGCTCGGCGCGGTCGGCAGGAGCTGATTTGGGGTAGTCGAAGTCATCGGCTTCCAGGCTGGTGCCAATATCCGTCATTAATTGCCTCTCTGCTTGCTTGCTACGCCAGTCGACCCGAAGCCACCGTCACCTCGGTGTGACCCGGGCAGGCGCTCAACACTGACCATCTGCGCGACGCTGTGGGGCGTGATGACCAATTGAGCCATTCGATCACCTGCGTGGATGGTAAAAGCCTGTGTCGCGTCGGTATTCCACAACACCACCTTGATTTCTCCACGGTACCCCGCGTCGATAATTCCTGGGGCATTCACCATCGAAATACCGTGTTTAATTGCCAGACCGCTGCGGGGTGTCACCCAGCCGAGATAGCCGGGCGGAAGCGCAAGAGATATCCCAGTGGCAACCAGTGCGCGGCCCAGCGGTGGCAGTGTTACCTCTTCGGAGGCGACAAGATCCATACCCGCATCACCCGGGTGGGCATAGCGCGGTGGCTGCCCGACAACCAAAACTTCGACGATATCCCCCTGATCCACGCTCCCAGGTTATACATGGTCCAATGGTTTTGTGCCGGCCTACCGCGAGAGACTCTCCCCCGCCTGGTGGTTGGTCCTCGCCTTGTTTCTCTCGGTGCCCACCAGTGTCCTGGTTTTCCTTCCCCTCAATTGGGTGCTCGGCGCCGTCGTGGGACTCGGAATGTGGGCACTGCTCTGGGCGAGCCTGTGGTGGAGCGCTCCCGTGATTCGCGTGGACAACCAGATGTTCTCGGTGGGACCGGCGAGTATCGAGCGACGCTACATCGCCTCGGTTGAAGCGTTCGACGGCGAGCACGCGAGGGCCGAAAAAGGCGTCAATCTCGACGCACGGGCTTTTGTACTCATCCGCCCCTGGGTTCACCCCGTGGTAAAAATTACCCTTCGCGATGACAACGACCCGACGCCCTACTGGCTTATCTCCTCGCGTGATGCTCGTCGTCTGGCGGGGGAACTAGAACCAGGAAATCAGCAAGCCGACCGAGGCTAGGCGGAACATTCCCGGCAGACCGGGCCCAATTTCGTATCGTGATCGCGCTGGGAACGGTGTTTCACGAGGAAGCATTCAACACAGGTGAACTCATCCGCTTGAGGCGGTAAAACAACCACGTCGAGTTCGACGTTGGCGAGATCCTGGCCGGCAAGTTCAACGCTGCCAGGGTTATCGGCATCATCGACGTCAACGGAGGCGCTGAGTGCATCGGGAACGCGTTCCTGCAGCGCTTGGATCGACTCGGTTTCCTCCTCGACCTTGCGCGGTGCGTCGTAGTCGGTGGCCATTTTTTGCTACTCCCCGCCCTTTCCTGTGCTGTGTGAGCGACACTAGTGTGCCGTTAACCCCTCGAGTTTCCCTGGATATTGAACAATTACGCTCAGCAACACGCAAACTCGCCGGATTATTCCCATTTGCGCCACGCAGGGCCCTCTTACTGCATCGGCCCGCCCCGACATCCTAGGCTGGGCGCTACGGGAGGTTTGATGCGAAAACTTCAAGTCATGGGAGTCGAGGACGACTGGCTCGTCGTCGTGTCCGAATCAGGTGATCGGTTCCATATCGCCATCGATGACACTCTGCGAAGCGCACTACGCGGCCCCCAACGCCCCCCTGGCTCCCAACGGGTGAGCCCGAAAGACATCCAAGCCCACATCCGCCGGGGTTTAAGCGCCCAAGAAGTTGCCGACTTAACCGGGGAAAGCATCGACTACATCTCCCTTTTTGAGGGCCCGGTCGTGGCAGAGCGGGAATTTATTGCCCAGCAAGCCCAGGCAATCCGCTTTCAACACGCGAGTGAACGAGACGACGAGACCAGCTTTGGCTCCTGGGTGCGCTCCCGGCTGGACCATCTTGGTGCACATGACGCCTCCTGGTCGGCCTGGAAAGAAGAAACCGGCTGGCAGGTCGAGGTGCGGTTTATCGACGGCGAGGTCGAACACCGGGCCACCTGGTCATTTGAGCCGCGCAAACAACTCCTTGTCCCCCTTAATGACGACGCAACAGTCTTATCGCAATCCGAACCCATTCAAGGTCCACTCATTCCCCGTCTACGCCCGGTGGTAGCCACCGACGACAACCCGGCCGGTGAGAGATTCGATTCTGAGATGTTCGAGGGGATGAGTCTGTCCGATACCGGTCCGCTAACAGAACCCGTGGCCTACGGTAAAACCGGAAGCCAGCCCAGTGCTCCCCCGGAGAATGCATCGGCAACGAATGAAACCGCTGACCTTCTCGAGGCCCTTCGGCGTCGCCGTGGCGAGCGTGAATCGGCACCCGATGTTGACGACCTTGCCAAAAGCCACCACCCCTCCACGGGCAGCATCCGACTCGTTGACCCCGACTCGTCGGGCAAAGACGACGACTCAGACCACCGTGCTTCGGTGCACCAATTTCCCGGTACCGGCGAGCTCCCGCGCCCCGATGAGGACGCCGGTGACGAAA
>CBFHWA010000104.1:0-2999 GCA_965659525.1 Pontimonas sp. | reverse complement strand
GGGTTCGGTCGCCGCGGGAACCAGCGGCGCGGGAGTGGGAGACATTGAGCAGTATTCTCCCACGCCCAGGGCTTGGCCCCTCACGCCTGGCAGTGGTATCGTTGCGGGTTGGTCCGGCGCTTTATCGCCGGGAGCACACAACCGAGTTTCCCTGCCCCGGCAGCGGCCGCACACCTCGACAATCGATAAGGATGTATTTCGTGGCGAACATTAAGTCGCAAATCAAGCGCAATAAGACCAACCTGAAGGCTCAGGAGCGCAACCGTGCTGCAAAAAGCGAGCTGAAGACGGTTGTTCGTAGCGCGCGCAAAGCCATCGAAAAAGGCGACAAGGAAACGGCTGTTGACGCCGTGAAGACCGCTTCGCGCAAGCTCGATAAGGCCGTCAGCAAAGGCGTTATTCACAAAAACCAGGCTGCGAACCGCAAATCGGCAATCGCCGCTCAGGCCGCCAAACTCTCCTAGCGCCCCCTGCGGGCAACCAGGTCGACCACTCTCTCGAGGGCGTAATCGGGTTGCATCCCAACGCCTTTAATAGCGGCATCGGTCTGGGCGACCTCCATAATCGCGGTACCGAGGCCAACCTCATCCCAGCCTTGTAGTTGCGCCCGAGCGCGCTGAACCTGCCACGCCTGCACCCCAAGTTGTTTGGCGATATCGGCTACCGAGCCCCGCGTGCCACCCACTCTGGCCATTTGCCGCAGACTGTGCGCGAGGGCCGCGACAATGAGGACTGGCTCCACACCAGAGTGGAGGGCCTGGCGCAAAGCCACGAGAGCCTCGCCGCGGTTACCGCCGATAGCGAGTTCTGCTAATTCGAAACTTGTCGTCTCCACTCGGCCGCCGTAGTAGCGGTGAACGATATCTCGCGTGAGCGTGGCCTGTTCGCCGAGATCTCCCGCGAGCTGACCAATGGCGGCTGAGAGTTCAGCCAGGTCGCTGCCCAGAGCGTCAATGAGCATCTGTTCAGCATCGGGCGCGAGGGAAACGTGAAGACTCTTGGCTTCTTGACGCAGAAACTGCGCGCGGTCGCGATCAGACTTCAGCGGGGCAACGCTCACCACCAGCCAGTCGCCACCGTGGGCTTTGATGAGATCGAGAGCCTTTTTTCCCCGATTTCCTGAGGCGTGGCGGACGACCAAAGTGACCGAAGGGTCCGGTGCCGCCAAGTAGTCCAGCAGATCAGCCAGGACAGCGTCCGTGGCCTTCTCAAACGACCAGATTCGAACAAACCGAGGCTCGCCAAAAAGGGAGGGGCTCACCGCCCCGGTTAGCTCTCCCGATCCCGCAGCAGAGCCATCAACGTCGACAACTTCCAACTCGGGAGAAACCGAGCGCAGCCGCTCGCCTAACACGCGCAGTGCGCGATCAGCCAGGAACGCTTCGGGGCCACTCACGAGAACCACGGGGGCTTCACGGATACCAGACCACGGCACTTCGGTTGTCTTCGACGCCATCCAAACCCCCCAGCCAGTAAGCCTAACCGGGCCGCTCGCTCCAGAGCTGGACTGCGCCGCTAGCGCCGGGAGAAAGAGTCACTGTTCCGCGCTGGTCGCTGCGAAGCACGCTGCTGCCCGCCCCCTCGAGCAGCGCCAGTAGTGACGGGGCGGGGTGGCCGTAGTCGTTGTTTGCTCCCACTCCGATCAGGGCCACCGGCGCAGCCAGATCCTGATAGAGGGCCGCGGACTGACTCGCAGAACCGTGGTGACTGACTTTCACCACGTCAACACTCCAACCCATCAATCGGGTGCGCAACATCGTTTGGGTTTGCTCCCCCAAATCCCCGAGCGCGAGCATCGACAGCCCCTGTTGATCCTGAGGTTCGGCGAAGATCACCACACTGGAATCATTACCGGGCTGCCCCAGGGGTTGATCAGTTGGCCAAAGCACGTGGATGACATAGTCACCCAGGTCAATTCGATCGCCGGCTCGCACTGGCTCAATCGTGGCGCCGGCACGGGCCAAATCAGACAGGCGGCGCAGGTCATCGGCGTTGTCGGGTGGTCCGCTAAGGACATTATTGACCCGGCCATGAAGGACCTGAGTCTGGCCGACGTGGTCTTGATCGAAATGGGTGAGAAGAAGGTGGCTCAGTCTCGACACCCCCAGAACCCTCAAGCACTCGCGTAACAACACTTCATCGTCGCCGGTATCAATCAGGAACACTCCGGCCTGGGTTCGCACCGCCACCGCGTCTCCTTGGCCAACATCGCACTGAGCTATCCGCCAGTCATCGGGCATACTCGCCCGGGCTATCAGCTGCGGGGCAACCAGGGAGCCACTCACGCTGGCAACAATCGCCGCACTGGCGGCCAGTCCCCGAAACAGATAACCGCGACTAATCCCAAACCACAGCAGCGTCGAAACCGCGGCGGCGGCCACTACCCCCCAGGCCCCTCCCCACCACGGCAGTTCCGTTCCCGGTAAGAGGGCAGCAGCACGAGCGATAGCGGCAATAGCGGAGGAGGGAACCCAGCCCACTGCGGCAGCGATACTCGATAACCAGGGCGCAACGGGTTCGGCCAGGCTGCCGATCAGACCAGACACCGTCACCGCGGGCACAAAGGGTGCGGCCAAGAGATTTGCGGGGATTCCCAGCAGGGGCAGTGTGGGGCGCAGCAGGACGATCACTGGCTGGACCGCTAACTGGGCCACTAACGGTAGCGAAACCAGCCAGGCCAGCCAGACCGGCATGATGCGAGAGAGCGCCCGGGCTGTCGGCTCCAGTCCGAGCACGATTCCGGCGGTGGCCGCTACTGAGAGGACAAACGCGAATTCGACAGCCCGCCACGGGTTGAATAACAGCAGAACCCAGACGGTGAGAGATAGGACCGCCAAACCAGCACCCGGTCTTCCCCACGCAATCGCAGTGAGGGCGATTGTTGCCATCACCGCGGCCCGGATGACACTGGGCTCCGGGGTGACGAGAATCACAAAACCAATGAGGGTGACAACCCCGACAACGCAGCGTGTGCGAACTCCACCGCCAAATAGGGCGGT
>CBFHWA010000103.1:0-3008 GCA_965659525.1 Pontimonas sp. | reverse complement strand
GTAAACGGTGGGGCTATTCGTTGCCAAGCCCAGCATTCCGGCGGCTATCAGCTAGGAACGGGCCATCCGGTCGCGAATGACCAGCCGCACAAAAGCCCACGACCCCACGGTGTAGCGGTGGAGTAAGCGGCCTGGTTCACGCAGGAGCCGATACAACCACTCAAAACCCACTCGCTGCACCCAGCGGGGCGCTGGTCGTTGAATACCGGCTTCAAACTCGAGTGCTGCGCCCACACAGATCACGGTGGTGTGGGTGGCAGCGCTTAACCACAGTGCTTCTTTATCTTGCCGGGGGGATGAAATTCCCATCCACACCACATCCGGCCGTGCCGCTGAGACTTGCTGGACAAGCTCGGAGCGTTGAGGCGTACCTAACTGCCCAAAGGGGTAACTACTCGCCCCGGCAAGCTCAATTCCGGAATAGCGCGCCGCTAGTCGCTGAAGCAGGGCGTCACTCACCGCATCAGAAGAGGTAAAGAAGTAGTGGCGCAGTCCAGAACGTCGTCCTCTGTCACACACGTGCTGCACAAGATCATGTCCTCGAAGTTGCCACAAAGGGTGTTTATCTTTTTTTGTCAGCAGCTCCAGCCATCTGCCATCGGGAATCACCACAGCGTCGCTGCGGAGGACCTCGGCAAACTCAGCATCCTCGTGGGCCATCACCACGGAATGTCCCGCCAAAAGGTGAACGTGATACCCGGGAGAGGGTGACTCATTCGCACGCTGAATCACGTGGTTAACAACAACATCTGGTTCAGCAGAAACCACGGGCACACCGAGGAAGTGTGTCGAATACAGAGCGTCAGCTCCCATGCCGAGCCCTCCGTCCGTCGTGGCTTCTCGGATCGCCATTTCCAGCCTAGGCTTTAGCAACCCATTCGAGGACTCAGCGTGAGGGGTTATCGTGACAACCATGTCCCGCACCGACGTTGGCGAATTCCCCACCGACACCCTCGACACCGCCTCACACCTCGAAGTCATTACCCCACGCGAAGTTCCTCTCGGTGGCCTACGGGCGATGACCGTGCGCCGGACGTTGCCCAATCGACAGCGCACCACCATTGGCCCGTGGTGTTTTCTCGACCACTACGGCCCAGACCCCGTCGCCGACACCGGGGGCATGAACGTGGCACCCCACCCCCACACCGGGCTGCAGACCGTGAGCTGGTTGTTTGAGGGGCGTATCCACCACCGCGACTCCACCGGCTCGGACGCGTTTGTCACCCCCGGTGAGTTACACCTCATGACCGCAGGTGGGGGATACAACATTCAGAAATTTCCACCCCAGAGACCACCACCCTGCACGGGGTGCAGTTATGGGTGGCACTACCCGATGCTGCCCGCCACCAATTCCCCCATTTTGATGTTCGCCCATCACTGCGAGCCGAGGTGGAAGGCGCCAGCATTCACTTAATCACCGGGGAGTTGGCCCAGGTCGGTGTGGTCGATGCCCCGCATTACTGGCCGATGGTCGCAGCCCAAATTGACCTCCCAGCCGGTCAGACCCTTGTTTTAGATGTCGACCCTGGCTTCGAATACGGACTCCTCGTCGACCAGGGGGAGCTGTTGGTAAACAATACGCTGACTCGTTCCCACCATTTGGCCTATCTGCCGCCGGGTAAATCCCAGCTGGAGCTTGCCGCAGCTGATGCGCCAACGCGCATCATCCTCATCGGTGGCAGGCCTTTCGAGGAGGAACTGGTCATGTGGTGGAACTTTGTGGGAAGAAGCCACGACGAAATCACCCAGGTGCGAGACGACTGGCAAAACGGGTTGTCTTCTGGCTCGACGCGGTTTGGACACTTGGATCACATGCCGGCACTATCGGCACCGGAGATGCCGGGTGTTCGGTTGAAGCCGCGCTCTCCGGGGTCTAAAGCCCGCTAACAGCATTGCCTCCTACACTCAAGAGTGTGTTTTTGAAGATGACGCGCAGTTCCGACCAGTCGGGTAAATCGGTGATGCCACCGGCTCGCCTGGGGCTGATCGTCATCGTGGGTCTGATTGTGATCAGTTGGGTTATTGCATCTGTTGGGGTGGGACTGTGATTGAAAACTTTTGGCTAAACGCCCTCTACTCCGTCACCCCCACCATCCTCATCGGATTGTTTTTCTGGCTGATTATGCGCTCAATTCTCCGCGCTGATCGGCGCGAGAGAGAAAGCTACTCAGCGCTGGAACAACAGGAGCGCGCGAAGCGCGGAATGGCAGAGCCTGCCGGCTCTGCCGGTCTACTTGACCAGGGGAAACAGGATGGTCTCGCGGATACCAAGACCCGTGAGGGCCATCAGTAGTCGGTCGATTCCCATCCCCATGCCGCCACTAGGCGGCATGCCGTGTTCGAGGGCTCGCAGGAACTCCTCATCCAACTGCATCGCCTCATGGTCACCCTTGGCGGCAAGCTGCGCTTGGAGCACGAAGCGCTCTCTCTGGATGACTGGGTCGACCAGTTCTGAGTACCCGGTGGCCAGTTCAAAGCCCCGCACATAGAGATCCCACTTCTCCACAACACCCTGGGTGTCGCGGTGGTCGCGCACCAACGGGGATGTGTCAACCGGGAAGTCCATCACAAACGTTGGTCGCTCTAGGGTGGGTTTCACGAAGTGCTCCCACAGCTCCTCCACGAGCTTCCCGTGGGTGGGGTGGGACACGTCGAGTTCTAGCCGGGCCGCCATGGAGGACAGCTCCGAAAGCTCCGTCTGCGGGGTGATCTCCACCCCTGCTGCCTCCGAGAGGGAGCCATAGAGTGACATCCGCTCCCACTGGCCGCCTAAGTCATACTCGGTGCCATCGGCCCAGGTCACCTGGTGGCTTCCCGAGACCGCCAGTGCCGCGTTTTGGATCAGCTCCTGGGTGAGGTCGGCCATGGTGGTGTAGTCACCATAGGCTTCGTAGGCTTCCAGCATCGAAAACTCGGGGCTGTGGGTGGAGTCAGCCCCTTCGTTGCGGAAGTTGCGGTTAATTTCAAACACCCGCTCAATACCGCCGACCACCGCGCGCTTGAGAAAC
>CBFHWA010000102.1:0-3155 GCA_965659525.1 Pontimonas sp. | reverse complement strand
AAAGAATCGGGGCCCACCGTTTTTTCTGCCACCGAGACGCGGGGCGCTGGCACCAGATGCCAGCCGTCGTATCGCAAAAAACACCACCACGGAAAGCCCCACCAGAGACCGGCGATTGGGGCCGTTAGCAGCCCCTCAGGGCGGGCCTGGGCGCCTGGTTAGGCGCCCAATGACCCGAGATAGAGCTCGATGACGCGGGGGTCGTTTAGCAGCTCACGACCGGTGCCGGTGTAGGCGTCTTTACCCTGGTCGAGCACGTAGGCGCGGTCACAGATCTGCAGGCAGCGCCTGGCGTTTTGTTCAACCATGATGGTCGTCACGCCCGCTTTGTTGATTTCTGACACTCGAATAAAGGCTTCGTCTTGTCGCACCGGTGAAAGCCCAGCAGAGGGCTCGTCCAACAGGAGCACTGAAGGGTTCATCATCAGCGCGCGGCCCATCGCGACCATCTGACGCTCACCACCGGAGAGCGAGCCGGCGCGCTGTTTCATTCGTGACTTCAAGTCAGGAAACAGTTCGGTGACGATGTTCATCCCCTCGTCGTACTTGCTGGGGTCCTGGTAGACACCCATCTCAAGGTTCTCTTCAATGGTGAGGCTCGGGAAGACGTTGTTGTTTTGGGGCACCATCCCCACACCGCGGGCCACCAGCTTGTTGGCCTTGAGCCCGGTGATGTCTTCACCCAGGAGCGAGATCGACCCTTCACGGACATTGACCTGTCCGAAGATGGCTTTTAACAGCGTTGATTTTCCAGCACCGTTGGGGCCGATAATTCCGATCAGTTCGCCCTTATTGGCCGTGAGGTTACAGTCTTCGAGGATGTTGACCCCGGGAAGGTAGCCGGCGGTGAGGTCCTTAATCTCCACAACGGGAGTGTGTTCGGTCATGAGGCACCTTCTTCGCTCGCGGGGATGCGCCCGGTGACCACACCCAGGTCGGTGTCCTGGTGGCTGCCGAGGTAAGCGTCGACTACCGCGACATTCGACATGACCTCTTCGGGGGGGCCCTCGGCGATGATCTTGCCCTCGGCCATGACCACGACCCAGTCGGCGATGTGGCGGACCATGTGCATGTCGTGTTCGACAAACAACACCGTCATGCCCTGTTTTTTCAAGTCCAAAATGTGCTCAAGCAGCGATTCTGTCAGTGCTGGGTTCACACCGGCCATGGGCTCATCGAGCATCACCAGTGAGGGCTCACTCATCAGAGCGCGCGCCATTTCGAGGAGTTTGCGCTGTCCACCCGACAAGCTTGCAGCGAAGTCATCTTTGAGCTTCAGAAGTTTGAATCTCTCCAGCAACTCGAGAGCTCGCGCCTCGATTTCCTCTTCTTTCTTTTTCCAGAGGAACGGGAAGATGGATTGGAAGAGCTTCTCCCCGGTTTGTTCCTTGGCGCCAAGTTTCATGTTTTCGAGCACCGTGAGCAGGCTGAGTGCTTTCGTGAGCTGGAACGTGCGAACCTGCCCGCGCTGGGCAACTTTGAACGCGGGAATACCGGCAAGACTCTCGCCTTCGAATTCCCAGGTCCCCGAGTCGGGGGTATCAAAGCCGGTGAGGAGGTTAAAAAATGTCGTCTTTCCCGCTCCATTGGGGCCAATCAGTGCGGTGATTGCCCCTCGGGGCACCTCGAGGTGCTCCACATCCACGGCCGTGAGCCCTCCAAAGGACTTTGAGACGTGATCGGCGACGAGGATCGGGTCGACCTTCTTCACACCCGGGGCGATGTCGCCAACGTGTAGCCCGGTGGACTTCACCGGGGTGGATTTGGGTTTCGGATTACCGGACAAAGGTCAACTCCCTCTTGTCGCCAACGATTCCCTGCGGTCTAAACACCACGATGAGGACGAGCAAAATACCAATCAACACAAATCGCAGGGCGCCAGCTTGGGCCGACGAGAAGGCCCCGAGCAAGCCCGCGTCTGCCATCGCGGGTAACAGTGCGCCGAGGAAAGCCTGGAGGACCCAGAAAATCACGGCGCCAAGGAGAGGACCGAACACCGTCGCGGCGCCACCGAGGAGAAGCGCTGTCCAGACAAAGAATGTCAGCGACGTGATGAAGGTCATGGGGTTAGCTGATGAGGGCAAGACGTAGATGACGCCACCGAGCCCAGCGACGACACCGCCGACCATCAGCGCCTGGAGCTTGTAACCAAAGACGTTCTTGCCCAGAGCGCGAACAGCGTCTTCGTCTTCGCGGATTCCCTTGATGACTCGACCCCAGGGGCTGTTGACCAGCCTCCAGATAACCAAGAGGCTAATCGCCAAGAAAATTAGTCCGACAACGAGTACCCAAAACTGGTTAGCGGTGTAGGACCACGGGCCAAAGCCATACAACCCGGGAGGAAAGGGGTTGATTGACCGGAAGTTGTCGGCAAAACCGGTGAGGCCGTCGGCCGAGCCCGTCACGCTGTTAAACGCTTGGGACACCAACAGAAGGCGGACAATTTCGGCCGAGGCAATAGTGACAATCGCCAAATAGTCGCCGCGCAACTGCAGAGTGGGCAAACCAAGAATGAGGGCAAAGACAAGGGAGGCAGCTATTGCCGACAACAGTGAGCCCCACCACGGGAACCCAAAGGTGAGCGCTGAGATGGCGTAGCCATAACCACCCACGGCCATGAATCCGGCGATACCGAAGTTCAGCAGTCCGACGAAACCAAAGTGCACGGCTAGACCCAGCGCGGCCAGGGCGAAGGCAATGGTGACGGGGTTAAACAGGGCTTGAGCCGTGTTTACGAAGATCGTGATCCAGTCCATGATTCCCCGCTACCCTATTCGCTGCTTCTTGCCCAGGATTCCCTGGGGCCGGAACAAGAGGATCACAATCATGATGACCAGTGCTCCGACATATTTGAGGTCGGAGGGGATAAATAGCGCCGAGGTCTCGATGAAGATACCGACAATGATGGCTCCCACGAGAGCACCAAAAGCGGTACCCAGACCGCCGAGCACTCCAGCGGCAAAGATAAATAGCAGGATTTTCTCACCCATGTCCCACTTCAGGCCCGGCCGGAAGTAGGCCCAGAGGATTCCCGCCAACCCGGAGAGTGCTCCCGAGAGCACCCACACGGTGCGAATCACACGCTCGACATCGATACCCGAGGCCGATGCCAACGACGCATTGTCGGACACCGCCCGGGTTGCTTTACCCATCTT
>CBFHWA010000101.1:0-3252 GCA_965659525.1 Pontimonas sp. | reverse complement strand
GCAATCCCGGTGAAGGAATCGGTGAAAATTCGACCGAGGCTCACCGCGGGATTGGCAAAACCCGTCGACGACGTTGCAAAAAATGCCGCCCCGATCCACGCGGGAACCAGCAGGGGTAACCAGTTGGTGCGCTGCTGCCAGATGGCGCCCAAAATAACCGCCATCAAGCCCGCTGTGGCGATAACTTCGCCGAGGAAACTTCCGGCGCTCAGTCGATGATTGTCAGATATTTCTAACCCGGGGCGGTCAAACATCACCTGGGCGCCAACAACACCCGCCACACCGCCCAAGAGCTGCGCAGCGAGATACCCGAGGGTATCGGTGATGGGCAGTGAGCGCCGGATGGCCATCATCAGGGTCACAGCCGGGTTGATATGCGCCCCGGAGAGGGGAAGCAGCAGTGCCACCAGAACCCCGAGGCCCAAAATGGTGGCAATCTGATTGATCAGAATCACCACACCCAGGTCAGCTGAGAGCCTGGTGCCCATGAGTCCCGAGCCGATAATCACCATCACGAGAGCTGCCGTGCCGAGAAACTCCACCAGCACACGCTGTGGCAGGTCACGCCTCACGGCCACTCCCCCGGATGAAAGGTCTACCCTCAGTGTGCCGGCAAAAAGGAGCGCCTGGAGGACTCAAACACCGGGGTTTGCCAACTGTTCACCTCGAACAGACTGTCAGGACACGGCGAGAAACAGCTCATCGGGGCGCTCCGGCACAGCCGCCATGCGCCACTGATGGGTCTGGGCCCACTGGCGAAGTTGGTCGACCGAGTCAATTGACGCCCCCGAGGCGAGCAGGTCTCGCACGAAGCGACCTTTTGAGCCCTTATTGGCGTGACCAACTGCGACGGCCTGGCCAAAGTCCTTCACGACGCGAATAAACACCCCGGCACCCTCCGGCAGGGGCGCTAACGCGCGGTATCCCTCACTGCGCAGATCGATGGTGAAATCCCCGGCCCAGATCGCCTCGGCGTGGGGAGCCCACCGGGCTTTGAGGGGCGCTCCGGGCAGTTTCGAATCATATGAGAGCCGATATCGCGCAATGGGGTCAGTAGCGCGCAGCGGGCCAAACAGGGCCGAAAACAGCCACAACACCTGGTTGGCGTGTGCTCGCACATCCCCATCGAGCGACGCAACATCCAGAGCGTCAAAGAGCACACCGGTGTAACGGCTAAGCGCTGGCATCACCGGAGAGGACAAGAGCTCCCGGTTGGCCTCGACCCACTCGTCACCTTTGGCCCCCAACCCCAGCGCTTTCTTGCTCGCCGCCGCGTCAGACGCGAGTGCGACCACGTCCGCGGCAATGGACTCGCGGACCGGGCTCAGTTCGGGAAGGACGAGCTGGTCAAAACGAAGCGACGACCCGGATTGCCCACCGGGGGTCTTGGTCTCAGAGGGGGGAAGGACAATACGCATCGTCGCTAGACGATTTCGGCTTGCCCCGCCACGATGGTGACCTGGTTGTTGTCGACGGAGAGAAATCCGTCCTCAGCCCGGGCAGTGACCTTCTCGCCTGACGAGGTGGTGATGCGCACCTCACCGGCAGCCAACACACCGAGGGTGGGCTCGTGACCGGCGAGAATACCGATTTCGCCCTCCGTGGTCTTTGCGACCACCATTTCCGCCTCCCCCGACCACACTTCTGCAGTCGCCGAGACGACGGTCACCTCGAGGGTTGCCACGTCTACTCCATCTCCTTTTGCATGCTCGCCCACTTCTCTTCCACATCGGAGATCGCTCCGACGTTGAAGAAGGCCTGTTCGGCCACGTGGTCAAACTCACCCCGAGCAATCGCATCGAATGATTCGATGGTTTCCTTCAGCGGAACCGTCGAACCCTCCACCCCGGTGAACTTCTTGGCCATATAGGTGTTCTGGGAGAGGAACTGCTGGATTCGACGGGCACGAGAGACCGTGACTTTGTCCTCTTCGGAGAGCTCATCGACACCGAGGATGGCGATGATTTCCTGGAGTTCCTTGTTCTTCTGCAGAATCTGCTTCACGGTTGTGGCCACGCGGTAGTGGTCATCACCGATGTAGAGCGGGTCGAGAATACGACTCGTCGAGGTCAACGGGTCCACTGCCGGGTAGAGACCACGCGAAGCGATCTCACGCGAGAGCTCCGTGGTGGCGTCCAAGTGGGCAAACGTCGTCGCCGGCGCCGGGTCGGTGTAGTCGTCGGCGGGCACATAGATCGCCTGCAGCGAGGTAATCGAGTGGCCACGCGTCGACGTGATGCGCTCCTGGAGGATACCCATCTCATCGGCGAGGTTTGGCTGGTATCCCACAGCCGAGGGCATCCGGCCCAGCAGCGTAGAGACCTCAGAACCGGCCTGCGTGAATCGGAAGATGTTGTCGATAAACAACAGCACGTCCTGGTTTTGCACATCCCGGAAGTACTCGGCCATCGTCAGCGCGGTCAGCGCCACGCGAAGACGGGTACCCGGAGGCTCGTCCATCTGACCAAACACCAGCGCGGTCTTGTCAAACACACCCGCTTCTTCCATCTCCCCGATCAGGTCGTTACCCTCACGGGTACGCTCCCCCACACCGGCGAAGACCGACACACCACCGTGGTCCTGGGCCACGCGCTGAATCATCTCCTGAATCAACACGGTCTTACCCACACCGGCACCACCGAAGAGGCCGATTTTTCCACCCTGAACATACGGGGTGAGCAGGTCGATGACTTTAATACCCGTTTCAAACAGCTGGGTCTTTGACTCGAGCTGGTCAAAAGCCGGCGGGGTGCGGTGGATACTCCAGCGCTCATTGGACTCAGGGATCTCTTCATCTGAGTTGAGCACCTCACCGAGGACGTTGAAGACTTTGCCCTTGGTCACCTCACCGACGGGAACGCTAATGGGCGAGCCGGTGTCTTCTACGGCCTGACCGCGGACCAAACCATCGGTGGGCTTGAGCGCAATCGCGCGCACCAGGTTATCGCCGAGGTGCTGGGCGACCTCGAGAGTCAAGGTGCTGGTTTCACCACCCAGGCTCAATTCGGTGCGCAGCGCGTTGTAAATCCCGGGGATGTGGTCGCTCGGGAACTCGATGTCCACCACGGGACCGGTGACGCGCGCAATCCGACCGGTGACGACTGCCGTCTTAGCTTGTGCCATTTTTCGCTGTCTCTTTCTCTACTTGGAGCTCTGCAGCGCGTTCGCGCCGCCGACGATTTCGGAAATTTGTTGGGTAATTTCTGCCTGCCGGGCGTTGTTAAACAACCGGGTGTAGTCCTCGATGAGTTT
>CBFHWA010000100.1:0-3379 GCA_965659525.1 Pontimonas sp. | reverse complement strand
ATTGGCGCACCGAGCCTCGAGCTGACCCTGACGTATCTGCTGATCGCCGCGGTTTTTGGGATTGTTAACGCCATCGTCGGCAACACCATCCGTGTGGTTGCCTTCCCCCTCTACATCCTCACCCTCGGCCTTATCGCCCTCGTCGTCAACGCGCTGATGCTCTTACTGGTCCACCAAATCTCGCTCTGGCTGGGCTTCGGCCTTGCCGTTGACGGCTTTGGCTCCGGTGTCCTCGGTGCTCTGGTGCTGAGTATCACCAGTTGGATTATTGGTCTGTTTTTCCGACCGCTGCTTCGCCGCGGGCGCTAACCTCCCGGGCGTCAAAAAAGCTCACCTCACCGGGGCGCACGGGCGGTAGCGATGCGTCCCACGTGGCGAGCTCAGGAAGTTCTGACTGGTCGACCCGGCGCGCGGTATCGAGGTAGCGCTCGCGGGAGTGGGCCTGGGTGACATCCCCGGGGTCGGCACCGCTTTGAGCCTCGACGATGATGGACTGGCCTGGTTGTGTGTGACCCCCCAATTCGACCACTAGATCATCCTGGTGCTCGATGCGCAGAGCAGGGTAATGACCCGCGACGGGCTGATTGCCCACCGGAGCGCCAACGGTAATGAGCCCCTGGGTGTTGTAGCGGCCTGATTCGGCCAGGGTGTTTGCCACGGCACCACCCTGAGAGTGGCCGACAAAAACGACCCGCTCGCCCGAGCGGACCCCCGCCCGGCGCATCGCCTTTTCTGTTGCGATCGCGGCTGCGGCAGGCACACCGGCGACGAGGGCCAGATTCGAGCGCATATCAAACGGGTCTGATCTCTCGTCCAGGCCCCACGTCCTCGTCCCGGCGATAAACACCTCCGTATGCCACACACCACCCTCGGTGAGGTAGCGCTCAATTCGAATCGGCTGCGAGCTATCGGGGATCCTGGCAATCCGCCCCGCGATCCCCTCGGCTCGCGCCTGGCCCTGAGACGACCCGGCCGGGACCAGCTCAACACGGGGGCGATACTGCCCCTGGGTTGCCAACACACTGGCTGCCGCGTCATCAATCGCTCCCTCCGGCCGGTTGCCCGGTCGAGTGGCCGACGCTGTGCCCATCGCAACAATGACCGACCACCACTGCTCCCTGGTTGCCTCCCACATCCGCGAGCGCCACGCCTCTTGCCATGCGACGCGTTCGGTGTAGTTCACAAGCGCGGCCGATAACCCCTCGACGTCATCACGAATGTCTAAGACCCTCTCGCGTAGGCGGTCATATCCCTCAGGCCGGTAGCTCGAGCCCGAGTGGGCCAGCCAATGGACAGCCAGGCCCGCGTCTGCCCGAACCTCGCCGAGCGCATCGATGAGGATGAAGACCTCTTCCGTGGCAACTTGGACACCTCCGGGTTGGGTGATGATCAGGTCACTCACACCAGACCTGCCATCAGCGCCTCCTCGCGCCGCTTCGCCTCGAGACGGTGTCGCTCGCGCCGAGCGCTGGAAAGAGTCTCTTCGGCATCACGTTTAACTCCCGCCACTGATGCTGCGAGTTGGTCAAGCCTCCAGGTGACCATCACGGCGGTGGGAGCGCGCCAGCCAGGCGTTTCCGGCAGTGTTCCAAGCCGCGCGTGAAGTCGCTCAATCGTCTCCGTCGCTCGCTCCACCGCGGCGATGACGCTGTCAATGTCGCTGGGGTCCACGAATTCCTCCGCCGATACGCTCTGGCACACGGCTGTGAAAACGCGCCGGTGTGGCGAAGTGGCGGAGAGCCGGCCGTGGTTAGCCCGTCGTGGACACCGGGCTGGTCGAGAGCAGGGGCAGCCACACCGTAAACGTGGTCTGCCCCGGTCGCGAGGTCACCTCCACCCGTCCGCGATGAGCCTCAACAATGGTTTTCACGATGGCCAGTCCCAGACCGGTACTCCCGGTTTTTCGCGAGCGGCCGTAGTCGCCGCGTCGAAAGCGCTCGAAGAGGTTGGGAACAAGCGC
The DNA here is from genome assembly GCA_965659525.1 of Pontimonas sp. Lineage (GTDB taxonomy): Bacteria > Actinomycetota > Actinomycetes > Actinomycetales > Microbacteriaceae > Pontimonas. The sequence goes on along the minus strand of CBFHWA010000100.1, from coordinate 1,419 downwards.
CTGGTCGATACCGGGCCCATCGTCGGTGACCCTCAGCGTCGCCTCGTCGTCTACCGCCTCGACGGTGACCGACACCGTGGTGCCATCGGGGGTGTGAACTCTCGCGTTTTGGACGAGGTTGGTCAACACCTGGAAGAGCTGATCGCGCTGCCCGGAAACCACCACCGGATAGTCGGGGGTTGTGACCTCCCAGTGGTGGCCTTGGGCGCGAACCACGGCATCACTGACGACCTCGCCGGCGAGGAGCGTGAGGTCGACGGGATCGCGAGAGAAGCTCGCTCCTTCATCGAGTCGAGCCAACAAGAGCAGGTCTTCCACCAGTCCGGTCATCCGAATGGACTCCGATTCGATGCGCTCAAGCGATACCGCCACGTCCTCGGGCAGCTCGCTGGTTTTCCGACGAGTAATTTCGGAATAGCCGCGAATGGACGCCAGCGGGGTGCGCAACTCGTGACTGGCATCGGAGACAAACTGCCGCAGGGCTTTTTCCGAGTGCTCCCGGGCGCGAAGCGCGTGGTCGACGTGGTCGAGCATCTGGTTGATGGCCACCCCCAACTGGCCGATTTCGCGATCTGAGCGCGCGAGTTCTGGAGGGACACGCTGGCTCAGTTCCACATGCCCCCGATCGAGCGGTTGTCCCGCGACAGCCAGCGCCGTCTGTCGCATCCGATCCAGCGGGCGAAGCCCCACCCGCAGCGCCCACATCCCCGCGATGGCGGCAATGGCGATCACAATGGCAGTGACAAGAGCGATGACGACTTGGAGCCGGGCGATTGTTTGACGGATCGTCGTCATCTGCAACCCGACGACGAGGTCACTGCCTCCCGCGCTTTGGACCAACAGCACCCGGGTTTCTCGCACACCGTCACCAAGGAAAAAAGTCTCGGGTTCACCGGGCTCAAACTCTTCATCAACCAGGTCATCGAGAGCTGACGGGTCGATCGCACGCAGAGCACCATCGCGATCAATCAGCGCACCCTGGGCCTGCTCGGGACCGACGACCGCAATCAGTGTTCCCACGGTGAACCCGGGGCGCTCAAGACGGGGACCCGGTCCCAGTGTCCTGTCCTGGTTCAACGACGTCGTTACCCGACTGGCTGCTGCTTGTAACTCACGGTCTAGCTCCCCCATCAGTTGGCGAACGACCATGGCGGTACTGGCCAGACCGATGAGTAACCCGGCGATGAGGATCAGGGCGAGGCCGCCGGCGATAAAGCGTCGGCGGAAGTCGCGTGGAGTCGCCTCGAGGCGCTCACTCACGACTCGGCAGCTTTGATCATGTAGCCCACACCGCGAACGGTGTGGATCAGAGGCGGGCCGAGGGTGTCAATTTTTTTACGCAGATAGGAAATATAAATTTCGACGATGCTGGGTTTTCCGCCAAAGTCGTAGCTCCACACCCGGTCGAGGATATGTGCT
>CBFHWA010000099.1:0-3382 GCA_965659525.1 Pontimonas sp. | reverse complement strand
AGAGACCACCGAGATCAAAATCGATTTCCCCCGAGGCGACGGCCATGACAAGTAGGCCGATTGCCGCAATACCAGCCAGGTCAAACACGTTGGCCAGAAGCCGGCCGCCGATGAGAGCGAAGTAGATTATTTTTTGCCGACGGTTTAGAAACGCCCACGAAGTTCGTATGGTCTCTAACAACGTCTATGACTCCTTTGAGGTGTCGTTAAAGGGTCGGTCAGTCCAGGGTTGGCCTTCGTGTTCGAGGATCTGGCGGTCAGCATCCACCATGATTCGCGCCAGCTCCGGGGTGAGAACCTGTGGTTTCCAGCCAAGCGCCTGTTCTGCTTTCGAGGCATCCCCCACGAGGGCGTCCACTTCAGTGGGGCGCAAATAGCGCTCATCAAATTTGACGAACTTTTGCCACTCCAGTCCCACGTGGCCAAAGGAGAAGGTCAAAAAGTCCTCCACGGTGTATTTCGTCCCCGTGGCGATGACGAAATCATCGGGTTGGTCGGCTTGGAGCATCATCCACATCGCTTGGACGTATTCGGGGGCGTAGCCCCAGTCGCGAACGGCATCGAGGTTTCCGAGATACAGCGTGTCTTGCACCCCGGCGGCAATACGCGCCACGGCTCGAGTGATTTTGCGAGTGACAAATGTTTCACCCCGGCGCGGTGATTCATGGTTGAACAAGATTCCGGAGGTGGCAAACATGCCGTAGCCCTCACGGTAGTTTTTCGTCACCCAGTGCGAGTAGAGCTTCGCTGCGCCGTAGGGCGAGCGGGGGTAAAACACGGTGTCTTCGTTTTGTGGCGGTGGGGTTGCCCCAAACATTTCCGAACTAGACGCCTGGTAGAACCGGCAGGGTAGGTCCAGTTGACGAATCGCCTCCAACAGCCGGATGGAGCCAAGTCCCGTGGTGTCACCGGTGTATTCGGGTTCATCAAAGCTCACGCGAACGTGGGACTGGGCCGCGAGGTTGTAGACCTCGTCGGGGGCGACCTTTTGAAGCAGGGTGGTCAGTCGACTGGAGTCGCTTAGGTCGCCGTAGTGGAGGAAGAGTTTTGCGTCTTCTTCGTGGAAGTCTTTATAGAGGTGCTCAATGCGCTGGGTGTTGAACGTGGAGGAGCGGCGGATGATGCCGTGTACTTCGTAGCCTTTGCCGAGGAGGAACTCAGCGAGGTAACTGCCATCCTGACCGGTAATGCCGGTAATCAGCGCTTTTTTGTTTCTCTCGCCAGCCATATCGCGTCTACTCCACTCTCACACGCCGCCATCCAGGCAACACCCCCCAAGGGTAGTGGTTTTAGTCAGCTTTTCCGCGCCGGTTCAACGCCCGGGCGGCAAATCCAGACGCCCAGGCCACTGGGTGTTCCCACAGCGGCTCGATTGGTCGAAGCCAGGCCGGCAGGTGGCGCCTTTTAACGACCCTGGCTTCCTGACTGGAGGCCAGGCGGTCGTTCACCGTCAGTGACCCGGGATGCCAGCCAAAAGCGCTCACCACCTGGTTGGTGGAAACGAATCGGCCGTGAGGTTTTAACCGCAACAAGACATCGAGATCCATCACCAAGTCAAGCCCCTCGTCGTAGCCGCCAATGGCTTCTAGAGCATCCAGGCGCATCATCGCCGCCGGGTGGGGGATGAGGTTTGGCCCGATCCCAATCAGGCGCTTCGCCCACACCCCCGCGCGCGACACCCAGAGGGTGTCACCGTCTTGGCTCACGTAATCACATGCGCCATAGGCCACCACGGCTGCGGGGTGGTCGATCAGGAGCTGGTGTAGCGTCGCGAGGCCACCTGGTTGGTAGTAGTCATCATCACCGAGCCAGATATAAAACCTCTCACCCTGGCGGGTGGCAAGTCCGGCATTAATGGCCGCCGACATGCCCCGGCCTGGATCAGAAACAACGTCGGCCCCGAGTGTGGTCGCCCGTTTCCTGGCTTCTTCTTGGTCATCGGGGATGACAGCGACGACGCGAACCGCGACACCCTCCTGGGTTGTCGCGGAAGTAATTGCTTCTGTCAGCGTGTCTGGCCGCTGCCCCAGGGTGGGCAAAACGACAAGAACGTCAGCGCTATCGATCGCCAGTGTGCTCACCCCCACAATGCCTCTCCACTCTAGAGTGGTGGTGGCCCAACACCCGGATTACCCAGGAGCCCCCACTGTGACCGAGTCTGTTTTCTCTCTCACTCCCGACACGCGCGTGTTTGTCGCCGGTGGTCGTGGGCTGGTGGGAAGCGCGGTAGTCCGAGAGCTTCAGCGCCGGGGTGTAAACGTGATTGATGCGCCCAGCTCGAAAGAACTGAACCTGCTCGATCGAAGCGCTGTTGGTGACTATCTGGCAACCAACACTCCCGATCTAGTGATCGATGCGGCCGCCCGGGTGGGCGGCATTCTGGCCAACAACACCTACCCGGCAGAGTTTCTCTCCGAAAACATTCAAATCCAGGTCAACCTCATGGATGCGGCCGCAGACGCCGGTGTCGACCGGTTTGTCTTCCTCGGCTCGTCGTGTATTTACCCAAAGTTTGCCCCCCAGCCGATTCCGGAAGACTCTCTGATGACCGGCGAGCTGGAGCCCACCAACTCTGCTTATGCGGTGGCAAAAATCGCCGGTATCCAACAGGTTCAAGCACACCGCATCCAATATGACCGCCACTGGATTTCGGCGATGCCCACCAACATCTACGGCCCAGGCGATAATTTCCACCCCGAGGATTCCCACGTTGTCCCGGCGCTCATTCGCCGCATCCACGAAGCAAAAGAAGCGGGACTACCCGACGTGGTGATTTGGGGCTCTGGGACACCGCTTCGCGAGTTCCTCCACGTGGATGATCTGGCCCGGGCCATCGTGTTCCTTGCCGAACACTACGACTCAGCCGACATCATCAATGTCGGCTCGGGTGAGGAAGTCAGTATTCGTGAACTTGCCGAAACCATCGTTCGGGTTGTCGGCTATGAGGGCGAGCTCGTGTTTGACACCAGCAAACCGGATGGGACCCCGCGGAAGTTTCTGGATAACTCAAAAATCGAGACGCTTGGGTGGTCGCCACAGGTGAGCCTGCGCGAGGGGCTTGCCGAGACGTATCAGTGGTTTTTGGCCCACCGCGATTCCTTCCGTGGAAAGTAGGCCTCGGTGGCAAAGAGCACATGGGACACATTCGAGCAGCGCAAGAGTGCGCTTAGCGATAGCGAATCGATGACCTATTTCGAGCGCTACTCCTCCCCCCACACCCACCCGGGGGGTGGGATCTGGCGTACGGTCCTCCAAAAGCTTCGCGTCCTTGTCACCTTCCTCATCCGCCGTATCGCACAAGGCCCCGGCCGATTACACGCGCTGGCCCCCTTGTCACACCTCGCCGGCAGTGCAGCAGGAAAAGACGTACTCGTCATTGCCA
>CBFHWA010000098.1:0-3402 GCA_965659525.1 Pontimonas sp. | reverse complement strand
GATGTACTTTCCGGGCGACCCGCTATTCGCGCTCGACCCGATTTATCAGTCGATTCGTGACCAAGAGGCCAGAGATCGCCTGGTCGCCAACTACGACCATTCAGTGACCGAACACGAGTGGGCGACAGGATACAACTGGGACATCGTGTTGACTGGGTCGAAACGAACCTGGAGCGAGCCCGAGGAGGGGGACCACTAATGGCCACATTGCCTCCGACCCCGAGTCAAACAGTGGGGCCCTACTACGGGATCGGGCTTCCCTACACTGACGACAATCTCCTCGTTCCCCAGGGCTCGGCGGATTCGATGCTCCTCTGGGGGTACGTCTATGACGGCAACGGTGATCCAGTCATTGATTCGCACCTAGAAATCTGGCAAGCAGACTCCGACGGACGGATATCGCGCCAGCAGGGATCGATTCGACGCGATGGGCACACGTTCACAGGCTACGGCCGCTCCACCACTGATGACCGCGGACGCTACTGGTTTAGCACCGTCAACCCCGGTGCGGTGCTGTGGCCGCGGCAAGGCTCACCGGCTGCCTTTATCTCGATGGGGGTGTTTGCTAGGGGACTGCTCGACCGGTTAATGACGAGGATCTATCTACCGGAGGGGCCGCTAGAGGCCGACCCGCTGATCACGGCTCTTCCCGATCAGCGCCGAGCAAGTGTGATTGGCTCCCGCCAAGATGATGGGTCGCTGCGCTTTGATATCCACCTTCAAGGCGATAATGAAACGGTGTTCTTGAACCTGGGCCATCGCTAATGGGCAACGCGGAGCAGTCAGTGCTCTCGCCCCAGTGGGCGGGCTCACCGGTCGTGAAACTGACCTCCGATGACGCCATTCTCACCCGCTTCTTGGCCGTCGAGACGGCTTGGCTTACCGGCCTGTCCCGCCAGGGAATCCCCGCTGGGGCCACTCGCGCGGCCTTAGAACAGTTGACTATTACCAATCAGCTTGTTGCCGCGACCGCCGAGAACTCCTGGATGGCGGGCAATCCCGCGGTCGGGTTTGTGCAGCACCTGCGCGACCAGCTGCCCCCCGAGGCGCAGGATGAAAACGTCTTTCACGTGGGGCTCACCAGCCAAGACGTTATCGACTCAGCGATGATGATGACGGCTCACATGGTGTTGGACCAGCTTCAAGTCGACCTTCGGGTTAGTGCCAACCGGCTTGCTGAGATGGCACGGCGCTTCGGCGACACCGTCTGTGTGACCAGGACATTGACCCAGCACGCTGAGGCGAGCCTCCTGGGTTTTCGCTTTGCCACCTGGCTATCGGGAATTATTGACGCACTCGACACGGTGGAAGAGGTTGACACAACACTTCCCGTTCAAATTGGTGGGGCAGTTGGCAACCGCGCCGCGATGTCACAGCTGGGCAGTCAGGTGGACGTCGATCAACTGGTGCGGGATGTAGCCGAGGTCCTGGGATTGGCTGTGCCCCGCTTCACCTGGCATTCAAACCGTCAGCCGGTCCTCGCCGTGGCTCAGGCCCTCGCTTCGTCCTCGGCTGCGCTGGGTGTCATCGCCCACAACCTTGTGGCTCTCGGAAGGCCTGAAGTGGCGGAGCTAGCCGAAGACGTTGCCCCCGGCCACGGGGCTTCTTCAGCGATGCCGCATAAAAAAAATCCCACCCGCAGCATTCTCGCCCACTCGGTGAGCCAGCGTGTGCCAAACCTGATGGCCCAAATTCAGGCTTCGGCAACTCCGGTTGCTGAGCGGGGGGAGGGGTCTTGGAACGCTGAATGGGAACCCCTTCGCGACTTGATGCGACTTGTTGTGGGCCAGGCCCACCACGTGGCTGCGGTTTTGGACGGTCTGCGAGTGGATGAGGATGTTGTTGCCCGGAATCTCGCCCAGGCGGGACTTCCCTCCACTGAGGTGTCTGCTGAGGCCAGGGCGTATATGACGGCAGAAATTCACCGAATGGTGGAGCTGGCGGACACTCGAGTCGAGGAGAAACAGCTGTGAACGCGTTGAGCATCGCCCACGACTCAGGAAATCCAGAAAAGACCACACTGGTGTTTGTTCCCGCTCTGGGGACATCTCCATCGGTCTGGCGGCCTGTGATCTCGATCCTCTCGGAGCGTTTTCACTGCGTGGCGCTGTCGCTGCCGGGGCATCGCGAATCAACCGAGAGTGTTGGCACGGGAGTGACCATTGCGTCATTGGCCAGAGACGTGATCGACACTGCTGAGACCAACGGTTGGGGTGATTTTATCGTTGCCGGTGTGTCTATTGGCGGAGCCGTGGCCCTGGAGGTGGCTCTGGCGAAACCCGACGGACTTCGGGGTATTGCCGTGTGCTGTGCGGCAGGTCGTTTCGGAACCGAGGACGCGTGGCGGGAGCGTGCCGAGACCGTCCGCGGTGCGGGTACAGGAGCGCTGATTGATTTTGCCGCCAAGCGCTGGTTTGCTGAGGGCTTTGCTGCACGCGACAGTGAGACGGTCGGTGCGATTATGAACGACCTGCTCCACTGCGACGACGAGGCCTACAGCGCGCTGTGTGAGGCTCTGGCCACCTGGGATCGTCTTACTGATGCAGCCCACATTGCTGTGCCCTCGATTGTGATCAGCGGTGAGCTCGACCCCGCGACGACACCCGCGGAGGGTGCGGCACTATCTGAGGTAATGGCCGATAGTCGGTTTGTGACGATCCCGGGCGCATCCCACTTGGCTCCTGTGGAGGAGCCAGAGGTTGTGGCCCAGCTGATCAAGTCTTTGGTGCGCCACACCCGCTCGGAGCAGGAAGAGGCTCGTATCCGGGGCTTTCGCACCCGCCGTGAGGTGCTCGGCAGGGAGCATGTTGAGCGCGCTCAAGCCGGTTCAACCCCGGAGACGGCAGTCTTTCAAGATTTCATTACCCGGTATGCCTGGGGTGATGTGTGGTCGCGGGAGCAGTTAGATCGGCGCAGCCGCAGTATTGCGACATTGTCGGCACTCGTGGCGATTGGTAATGAGCATGAGTTGCCGATGCATATCCGCGCGGCACGGCGTCACGGCTTAAGTGTTGAAGAAATCGGGGAAGTGTTTCTGCACGTGGGGCTTTATGTCGGACTTCCCCACGCCAACGGAGCCTTCGCGATTTTGCGCAAAGTCATCGCGGAAGATCGAGAGGCTGACGACAAGCGCTAGCAAATACACATAACGTGCTCTTTGCCGTTATCTGTAACTATCACTAGAATGTTGTGGTGATTGATAAGCGGGCAGCGTCTGTTGCTGAAGCATTGTCGGACCTGCACCACGGTGCGACGGTCATGGTGGGCGGCTTTGGACTCGCCGGCCAGCCCCAAGAGCTGATCTACGGTGTGCTCGAGCAGGGCGCAACAGACCTCGTCATCGTCAGCAACAACGCGGGAAATGGCGATGTGGGGCTCGCTGCGCTGCTCAAAGAAGGTCGG
>CBFHWA010000097.1:0-3536 GCA_965659525.1 Pontimonas sp. | reverse complement strand
CACACCGGAGGGCAGCGCACTGTCGACCCCAAGAAGTTTTGCCGCGGCGGTGTTAAGCCAGCAGGAGTGGACGTCGATACTCCAGAGCAACCACGCTCGCCCGCCGGAGTGGTCATCGAGAAGCTCGGCGGTTTTCTCATCCGGCCACAGCCCGTCTCGGAAACCAGCCCCAATGAGCAACCCGGCTCCTGGCTGGTCTGTGGCGCCGGCGGCCATCATGGCCGCGGCCTCTGCCGCGGATTGCGCCGATTCGAGCGAAATACGTTTTCGATATTCCGACCACAGACCCATGTGGACGTGCTCATCCCAAAAACCGCCCGTGACGATTCGCCCATCAAGGGCGAGCTCGTCATGGTCTCTACTCGAAGCGACTTCTCCGGGGGCGGCGACGCGCGAAATGGTGCCGCCGTCGATGACCACATCGACACGCTGGCCCGCAGGGCCACCGAGAATTGACGCCTCGCGCAAAATCACGGCGCCAGCCTACCCAGCCGGACCCGGGTTAATGCCCGGTCTGGCACTGCGGGCAGTAGTAGAGCTTGCGAGAGAGCATTTCAGCCATCACCACGTCGTGGCCACACACCAGACAGGGCTGCCCGTCTCGTTTGTAGACGTAGTGACGCAAACGCCGATCCCGCAGAGCTTTTCTCGCCCCCGCCGGGGTCAAATCATCTCGAGTGACCATCACCCCGGTCTTCACGCCCTTGCGCAGCAGCACCGTCCAGTCATCCCACAGCTCACCCAGGAGCTCAGCACCCAGCTGCTTCGCAGGCTGATAGGGGTCCAGGCGGTGGCGGAAGAGCATCTCTGCGCGATAAACGTTGCCGATTCCGCTGACAAGTTTTTGGTTCATCAGTGCTGCACCAATCGGCTGGGCCGTTGTCGACATCAGCTGAACAAACCGCTGGCGATTTGCCGCCTGTTTTCCCACCAGGGGATCGGGACCCAACGATGCCATGATCTCGGCGGCCTCGTCGGGGCTCAGTAGCTCGCAGGCGGTTGGGCCACGCAGATCGGCGAGCGCCTCGTTGGTCATCAGTCGAAGTCGAACTTGACCCACCGGCTCTGGCGGAAACGACTCCGCGGAGATGGACCGCAGGCCTTCTTCGCGCAGGGCTTTCCGGGGAGCACCCAGAGTCTGCGCATCAGCCACCCCGTGGATACTCCAGGCGCCATAGATCCCGAGATGGACCCGCAGGATCCAGTCGGGTCCAATGGCGGCAAAAAACTGCTTGCCCACCGCCCACGCGTCCTGGAGTGCCTGGCCATCGATGAGGGATGCGCCTTCGGCGAACCGACCCTGGGGCGATGAGGCGGTAATGGTGTGGCCCACGAAGACGTCGCGAAACAGCGCGGCAACGCGGTGGACGGTGTGACCCTCGGGCATGTCCTAGTAGGTCTGACCCGATTCGGGGACAACGTGGTGTGCCTCAAAGTAACCAATCTGACCGATGCGTCGAGCGTGGCGTTCATCCTGGCTAAAGGGTGTGGCAATGAAGGCCTCAATGAGCATGACCGCCTCATCAAACCCGTGTTGCCGGGCGCCAATCGCGCACACATTGGCGTCGTTATGCTCCCGGGCCAAAACAGCGGTATCGCGGTTCCACACCAGCGCCGCGCGTATCCCCGGCACCTTATTGGCCGCGATCTGTTCACCGTTTCCCGAACCGCCCAGCACAATGCCCAGCGCCTGGACTCCGGCCTGCTGGTCGGCAACCACGGCCTGGGCCGCGCGGATACAAAACCCGGGATAGTCATCGATTGGGTCATAGTCGGCGGGGCCATGGTCGATAACCTCATGGCCGGCATCGCCAAGGTGGTCAGCAAGATCGCGCAATAGCTCAAGGCCCGCGTGGTCGGTGGCGAGGTGAATTTTCATGTCGACTTTCAGTGTAGAGCGCGGATGTCAGGCAGGTAACAGTCGGGGATTTCTCACCACAGCAGCGCGGAATTGCCGTATCGTGGTCGCGCAGGCGTGGATGGAGTGTAACCGTGAGTAGTGCTGAGTTTCGTCGGACCGTGCGGGGGTATGACCCCGACGCCGTCGACCGCGTCGTTGCCGAGCTGAACTCCCGAATTGCCAAACTTGAAGAGGGCGAGGCGGAGCACCAGCGCACCGTCCAACGCCTGACCCGCGAGCTCCACGATTCCAATGAGCGAGGCTCGCGCTCAAAGCCCAGTTTTGCCGAATTGGGCTCGGCCTTTGAAGAAACCCTGAGACTGGCCGAAGCGCAGTCCCAAAAAATTGTTCAAGAGGCGACGGCTGAAGCCAACGAAATCCTCTCCAGCTACCGCACTGAGGCGACCAAACTGCGTGAGGACGCTGCCAAGGATGCCCGCAAAGCCGTGGCTGATGCTCAGCGAACAGCAGAAGATCTGCGCTTAGAAAGCGAGCGGGAAGCCGCTCAACTGCGCCAACAGGCCGCCGATGAAATCGCCAAAGCCACGAACACCCGCACGCGGGCCGAGCGGGCCGCTGCGACCATGATCAGCCAGGCGGAGAAGCAGGTTGCCGAGCTGAAGGCCGAAGCATCACGGCAGGTGGAAGCGCTCAAACGTGAAGCCTCGGAACTTCTCCACGCCGCCCAAGAGCGTGCGGTGGCAACCGATTCGTCCATCCGTCAGCAAATTGATGATGCCGAGCGGGCTCGCGCAGCCATCCACGAAGAAGCCGACGAATACGCTCAGAAGGCCTACCAGCAGGCAGACCTCCACGTCCAAAACGCCGCCAAACGCGCCTCGGATCTTGGCCAAGAAGCCGACCAGGTCCTCAAGTCCTCGCAGCAGCGTGCTGACGAGCTCACCCGTGAAGCTCGTAACTACGCCGAGAAACTCATCTCCGAGACCATGTCGCGCTCGCGCATTATTGCCCGGGAAACGGAAGAGCTTGTCAGTTCGATGGTCAGTGACGCCGAGAGTCACATGTCGGATTTGCGCAGACAACAGGCCATGCTCGATGACTACGTCCAGAAGATGCGCCGGGCGGCCAGTGAAGTGGATCTGGAAATCACAAACCTGCAACCACCAAGCCTCGAGGATATGAAACCGATCTCCCCGCGCAGCCCCGCGGAGGAAAACGAGGACCCAGAGGCTGTTCTCGAAGCCGTCGAGGTCACCCTCGACGACGAGTCGAAAAAATAGACCCTCCCATCGGGGCACTGTTCAGTGGTCCCGTCATGACGGCGTGGTGTCGTAGCGTGGAGTGTTGTCGTTACCAGCAGAGAGGACATCGCGTTGCCAGGAGAGAACCTCACCCGGACTGAGGCCAAGTCTCGCTCCCGAGACATTACGACGAAGTCGTATCTGCTCGATATTGATATCTCCCAGGCCAAAAGCGCCGATGTGTTTCGCACACGGGCCGAAATAGAGTTTCGCGCCACCCCCGGTAAGTCGAGTTTCATCGACGCACTAGCCGACACGGTCCATTCCATTGAGCTAAACGGTCAGGCGCTGGACCCCTCCAAAGTGTTTGATGGAACCCGCATTGCATTGGCCGACCTCCAGGACGTTAATCACCTTCAGATTGACGCTGATTT
>CBFHWA010000096.1:0-3558 GCA_965659525.1 Pontimonas sp. | reverse complement strand
CTTTAAAGGCATTATCTGTGAGCGCTGTGGCGTCGAGGTCACCAAGTCCTCGGTGCGTCGTGAGCGCATGGGTCACATCGAACTGGCTGCCCCCGTGACCCACATCTGGTACTTCAAGGGTGTGCCGAGCCGACTGGGCTACCTGCTGGATATGGCGCCAAAAGACCTCGAGAAGGTCATCTACTTCGCCGCCTACATGATCATTCGTGTCGATTCCGAAGCGCGTCACCGGGAAATGCCGGAGCTGGAAAAGGAGCTTCGCCAGGAACTGGCCGTGCTGGAAAAGCAGCGCGACGCCGCCCTTGCAGAGCGGATGACCGAGCTGGAGACCGAGCTGGCTGAGCTCGAAGCACAGGGTGCTAAAGCCGACCAAAAGCGCCGGGTGGATGATGCCGGAAAGAAAGAACTCCAGTCGATTCGCAAGAGCTTCGATGACGACATCGCCCACCTTGAGCGGGTGTGGGAAGAGTTCATCGGCCTGCAGGTCGGTGACCTGAAAGCCGAGGACGCCGTTTTCCAGGACGTTCAAGACCGTTATGGAATGTTCTTCGAGGCCTATATGGGTGCCGAGTCGATTAAGCGTCGACTCGAAGACTTCGACCTGGCTGCTGAAGCGGAACTTCTCCACGAAGAAATCCAGTCGGGTAAGGGTCAGCGCAAAATTCGGGCGATTAAGCGCCTGAAGGTCGTTAACTCCTTCCTCCAAACCGGTGCCTCGCCGGCATCGATGGTCCTCGACGTGGTCCCGGTGATTCCTCCGGAGCTTCGTCCGATGGTTCAGCTCGATGGTGGACGTTTCGCTACCAGCGACCTCAACGACCTCTATCGCCGGGTAATTAACCGCAACAACCGCCTGCGGCGCTTGCTTGACCTCGGGGCCCCCGAGATCATCGTCAACAACGAAAAGCGGATGCTGCAGGAAGCGGTCGATGCTCTGTTTGATAACGGCCGCCGTGGTCGCCCCGTCACCGGGACGAGCAACCGCGCCCTGAAGAGCCTGTCTGACATGCTCAAGGGTAAGCAGGGTCGGTTCCGCCAAAACCTGCTGGGTAAGCGCGTGGACTACTCGGGCCGCTCGGTCATCGTGGTCGGTCCGCAGCTGAAGCTCCACCAGTGTGGACTGCCCAAGCTCATGGCTCTCGAGCTGTTCAAGCCCTTCGTCATCAAGCGTCTGATGGACCTCGGCCACTCGAGCAACATTAAGAACGCAAAGCGTATGGTCGAGCGCTCCCGCCCCGAGGTGTGGGATGTGCTCGAGGAGATCATCCGTGAGCGTCCTGTGTTGCTCAACCGTGCCCCCACCCTGCACCGTCTGGGTATTCAAGCGTTTGAGCCCCAGTTGGTCGAAGGAAAGGCCATCCAGCTTCACCCGCTGGTCTGTGCCGCCTTCAACGCCGACTTTGACGGTGACCAGATGGCTGTTCACCTGCCGCTGTCGGTTGAGGCTCAAGCCGAGGCGCGTATTTTGATGCTCGCCTCGAACAACATCTTGAAGCCCTCCGATGGTCGACCGGTGACCGTGCCCACCCAGGACATGATTATTGGTCTGCACCACCTCACCTCAGTGCGTGAGGGTGCCGTTGGCGAGGGCCGGATGTTTTCCTCGATTGCCGAGGCGATCATGGCGATGGACCGCGGTGAAATTCACTTGAACTCCACGGTGAAAATCCGCATCCCTTCGGTCAACCTCTCGCCGCGTAAGCAGCCAGAAGGTTTTGTCCAGGGCCAGACCATGGTGATGGACACCACACTGGGCCGCGCGATGTTCAACGAGCTGTTGCCCGAGGACTACTACTGGGTTGAGGCTGTGGTTGATAAGGGCCGCGTCTCCGAGCTGGTTAATGACCTTGCTGAGCGTTACCCGAAGGTTGTCGTCGCCGAAACCCTCGACAAAGTCAAAGACGCTGGCTTCTACTGGGCCACTCGCTCCGGTGTGACCGTCGCGCTTTCGGATGTTCCTCGTCCGAAGGAAAAAGACGCAATCGTGTCGAAGTATGAGAAGCAGGCAGCCAAAGTTCAGGGCCAGTTCGACAAGGGTCTGATCTCCGACCAGGAGCGCCGTCGTGAGTTGGTGGAGATTTGGAGTGCCGGCACCAAAGAGGTCAACGACGCGATGCGTGAGGTCTTCGAAGAGGGCAACACGATTAACCGCATGGTGACCTCTGGTGCCCGCGGTAACTGGCTGCAGGTGGGAAACATCGCCGGTATGCGTGGGTTGGTGTCTAACCCCCGCGGTGAAGTGATTGCCCGTCCGATTATCTCTAGCTACCGCGAGGGGCTGAGCGTGGCGGAGTACTTCATCGCCACCCACGGTGCTCGTAAGGGATTGGCCGACACCGCTCTTCGTACCGCGGACTCGGGCTACCTCACCCGTCGGCTGGTGGACGTTTCGCAGGATGTCATCATTCGTGAAGACGACTGTGGCACCTCGAAGGGTATTGCTTTCCCGATTGCCCACCAGGACTCCGAGGGGACCTGGGTTCGCTCAGACAACGTAGAAAACGAAGTCTTTGCGCGCAACCTGGCCCAGGACGCTACTGATGCCAAGGGCACGGTCGTCGCGCAAGCCGGCGCTGATGTCGGAGACGTTCTCATCGACGAACTCGTCGCTGCGGGTGTCCACGAAATCATGGTGCGTTCGGTACTGACCTGCGAGTCTCACGTCGGTGTCTGTGCAGCCTGTTACGGCCGCTCACTGGCGACGGGAACCCCGGTTGACCTGGGCGAAGCGGTGGGAATTATCGCCGCCCAGTCGATCGGTGAACCCGGTACCCAGTTGACGATGCGGACCTTCCACACGGGTGGTTCTGCCTCTGCCGACGACATCACCCAGGGTCTGCCCCGCGTGACTGAGCTGTTTGAGGCGCGAACCCCGAAGGGTTCCAGCCCCATTGCTGAGGCGGACGGTCGTGTTGCCGTTGAAGAAACCGAGACCCAGTACAAGGTCACGCTCACCCCGGATAACGGTGATGAGGAAGTCTCGTACACGGTGTCCAAGCGGATGAACCTGCTCGTGGCCGACGGCGACCGCATCGAACTCGGCGCTCAAATCCACGAAGGCCCGGTCGACCCGAAGGAAGTTCTTCGCGTCAAAGGTGTCCGCGCGGTCCAGGAGCACCTCGTTGACGGTGTTCAGGGTGTTTACGGTTCACAGGGTGTGCCGATTCACGACAAGCACATCGAGGTCATCGTGCGACAGATGCTGCGTAAGGTCACCGTGGTTGACCACGGCGAGACCACTTTGTTGCCCGGTGAGCTGGTCGACCGCACCCGCTACAACCAGATCAACCGCGAATCGCTGACTGAGGGTAAGAAGACGGCATCGGCGAGACAGGAAGTCATGGGAATTACCAAGGCGTCGCTGGCGACCGAGTCGTGGTTGTCTGCCGCATCCTTCCAGGAGACCACCCGGGTGCTGACCGAAGCAGCCATGCAGGGTAAGCGCGATCCGCTGGTCGGCCTGAAAGAAAACGTCATCATCGGAAAACTGATTCCTGCGGGAACCGGTTTGCAGCGCTACCGCAATATCCAGGTAGAGCCCACCGAAGAGGCCCGTGC
>CBFHWA010000095.1:0-3573 GCA_965659525.1 Pontimonas sp. | reverse complement strand
GTCATTTGGGGCACCCCCTATTTCTTCATCGCCCTGGCCATCGACCACTTCTCAACGGCCAGCGTTGTGTGGATTCGCGTGGCAATCGGGTCGCTGGTTCTGCTGCCGATTGCCATCGCCCGCGGGGCGCTTCGCCCCGCGCTCAAGGCGTGGCCGTATGTCGTCGCCTTTGCCGTCATCGAAATGGTGATCCCCTGGGCCCTCATCACTGAGGCCGAGCGCAGTGTGTCCTCCAGTCTGGCGGGGTTGTTGATTACCACGGTCCCGTTTATTGCTGCGTTCATCATCGGTCTGCTGGGCGATCGCTCCGCGTGGCATCCACTGACGGTCCTGGGACTGGTCACCGGGTTTTCCGGTGTTGTCGCCCTGGTGGGAATCGACGCTTTTTCGGGCCGGATTGCCCTGTTGCCGGTGCTGATGCTGTTAGGGGCGGCGACGGGCTATGCCATCGCGCCGATTATTGCCGATCGTAAGCTCCACGACGTTCCGACCCTCGGTGTCATCACGCTGTCGATGATGGCTGTGAGCGTGATTTACGCCGTGCCGGCGGCCTTTACTCTGCCGGCCGACATCCAAGCCGCACCAACGGTGAGTGCGTGGGTGGCCGTGGTCTATTTGGGAGTGGTTGCCTCGGCGCTTGGGTTTATTTTCTTCTTCGCGCTGATCAAAGAAGTGGGGCCCGGGCGCTCGACTTTGATCACCTACGTCAACGTGGTCGTCGCGATTTTGCTGGGTGTCGTGTTTCTCAACGAACCACTGACTCCGGGGTTCCTCGTGGGGTTCCCCTTAGTCGTGATTGGCAGTTATCTGGCCTCCCAGCGGCGAGACGCCTATATCCGTAAGCGCGACCGGGTGAAGGATCCAACCGGTGAGATCGGTTTACCCACCCACCCGTAGGGCAAAAGCAGCTTAAGCGTCGTCGTCGGTTTCGACCCACAGGTCGTCGTCGGCACGCAGAGTGCTCCAAATGGCGTAGCCAATGACGGCGACAGCCGCGGCACCAATGGCCATCAGGATGTACGCGCCTGAGCCCATCTTTGGTTCGGGGCGATGAGCGCGTGTGGCCACCTTCTCCCATGCGGGCTTGATGGCGTGTTCAACGGAAGTCCGCGCCTGCGGCAGGACATCCTCTCGACCAATGTCGCCGGCTTGACGCCCGGCGTCTCGCAAAACCTCGGAGGCGCGTGAGAGCAGCTCACGCTGCTTACGCCAGAGCTCGCCCGCGTCGTCACTCAATCGGTGGAGTTCGCGTTCACGTTTTTTCGACAGTTCCATCGGCCACTCCCTCCAGTGGAATCGACCCCTAGTGTGGCAGAAATCTTTGAGTGCCCGGTGGGCGGGACTCACACCCAAGGCGGGGCTGGCAGACTGGGGGTATGACACTGCATACACACGTAGCCACCCTGCACACCAACCACGGCGACATCCAGCTGGGCCTATTTGAAAACCACGCGCCCAAAACCGTGAAGAACTTCATTGGCCTTGCGACCGGCGAGATCAGCTGGACTCACCCCGCCACCGGCGAGACTGTCACCGACCCGCTCTACAACGAGGTGGTCTTCCACCGGGTTATCCCCGGGTTCATGATTCAAGGTGGCGACCCCATCGGCACGGGAACTGGCGGGCCCGGCTACCAGTTTGACGATGAAATCCACCCCGAGCTGACGTTCAATGAGCCGTTTTTGCTCGCCATGGCCAACGCTGGCAAGCGCGGCGGCCAAGGCACCAACGGATCGCAGTTTTTCATCACCGTGGGAGCCACGCCCTGGCTTCAGGGAAACCACACCATTTTCGGCACCGTGCTCGACGAGGACTCCAAAGCTGTCGTTCAAGCCATTGAGGCCGCACCGACGGGCGCCAATGACCGGCCGGTGAACGACGCGATTATTCACCGGGTCAGCATTACTGAGGCGTAATGGCCGAGGTGGGGTCGTCGCCTGACGACTACTGTTACCGCCACCCGGATCGGGTGAGCTATGTGCTGTGTCAGCGCTGCGCGCGCACTGTCTGCGGCGACTGCCAGATTCCGGCAGCGGTGGGTGTGCACTGTCGGGAATGTCAGAAAGAAGCTCGAGCACAGCAGTCGCCGTCGGTTCGCCAGGCAGCCAGGCGCGAGCGTTTCGGTGGTGCCCCGGTCACCTACACGCTGCTGGCAACTATCGTCGTGGTGTTTATTGCCCAGTGGCTAAGTGGCGGGGTAGTAACCAACCTGGCGCTGTATTTTCCCCCGGTCACCCTCGAGCAACCCTGGCGGATGATTACCGCGCTGTTTGTCCACTCGGAGCGCTCCCTTTTTCACATCCTCTTCAACGGGTATTCGCTGTGGGTGTTGGGAACCCTGCTGGAGCGACTACTGGGCTCCGGACGCTTCGCGCTGCTGTTTTTCCTCTCCGGCCTGGGCGGTTCGGTCGCGGTGTTGTGGTTGGGCTTTGGTTCGGCAGTTATTGGGGCCTCGGGTGCCATCTTTGGACTCTTTGGTGCTCTGTTGGTCCTCCAACAGAGCTTCGGGGTCACCAACCCGCAGCTGCTGATTGTCTTGGTTTTGAACCTGGTTCTGGGCTTTATTGTCCCCGGGGTGTCCTGGCAGGCCCATATTGGGGGCTTGCTCACGGGTTTAGCGCTCTCGTGGGGCCTGGTGCGCGCGCGGGAGGCGTCGGTCCCCGGCGGGGTCCCGGGAGTTTTTGGAATAACGGCAGCGGCACTGATTGTGCTCACACTCAGCCGCTTTGTTCTGCTCTAGGGTCGGTGTCTTGAGCGTCTGCAGCCGCCCAGTGTGCGGTTATCCACATGTCTATCCCCAGTGGGGAAAGAATCACAGCCGTGTAAGTATTAGCGCCACCGGGTGGTCATCAAAAAGCCGGCGAACATAATCGCAAAGCCCACGGCGATGTTCCAGGCGCCGATGGCGGGAATCGGCCAGCCCGTTCCGGCGATGTAGTACACGAGGATCCAAACCAGGCCCACCAGCATGAGCCCGAACATGACGGGTTTAAACCACACCGGGTTCTTATCGTCGTTATCTGACACCGCCACCTGGTTTCGTCCACGCCCTTGATCAGCCATGCCCGCCAGTGTACTGGAGGGCGGTGTGAGCCTCCACGAGCCCGCGCAGCATCAGCAATCTCGCCTCTGGGTGGCTGCCAGTTCACGTCTCGTTCTCCCCCAATGCTGGTAGGTTCCTCGACGGGAACTTAACTCTGGGGTGACATGGTCCACATTCTTGTTGTCGATAACTACGACAGTTTTGTCTATACCCTCAACGGCTATCTCCACCAGCTCGGGGCGACAACCGATGTGATCCGAAACGACGCGGTGAGTATCGAGCAATTGCCCGACCTCATCGCCGGCTATGACGGCGTTTTGCTCTCCCCGGGACCGGGCGCACCGGCGGATGCGGGTATTTCCATACCGCTGGTCCACGAAGCGCTCAACCAGAACAAACCCCTCCTGGGGGTGTGCTTGGGCCACCAGGCCATCGCCGAAGCACTCGGCGGCCGTGTCGAGCACGCCGAGGAGCTCATGCACGGCAAAACCTCCCAAGTGATCCACGACGGTAGTGCCCTATTCGACAAC
>CBFHWA010000094.1:0-3627 GCA_965659525.1 Pontimonas sp. | reverse complement strand
CAGGTGACGGTAGAGAGCATCGCGCAAGGTCTCACCAAACATGACCCGGCCAGAGACCAGGGTGCGATTCATGGCACCCTCTGGGCTCACGCGCAGGAGGAGGCCGACTTCGGTGATGACCGAGTAGCTATCGACTCGAACCGGGACGGCCTCGACATAGATCAGCGGAAGGCGCTGTCGGACCTGTTGGAGTTCCTCATCACTAAACCACCCCGAGTTGGGGTCAGGAGTACTTGTGCGCGACATACGTCCTTTTTACTCCCAACGGGGGATTCGCGGGTGTTTTATCCCCGGCTAGCTCGCCGCCGCGACAGCATCGTTAACCGCGTTGGCCAGAAGTGCCTTGTCGACGCGCCAATGAGAATGCTCGGCGCCGTTGACTAACACCACGGGAATGAGCTCCCCGTAGAGCTCTTCCCAGAGCGGGTTATCACTCAGCGCGACCTCTTCAAAAACGACATCAACCGACTCAGCGACAACCTCGGCTACCACCGCTCGGGCATCGTCACATAGGTGACAGTCGGGCTTGCCGATGAGGGTAATGGTGACGGGCACGCGCCAAGCCTAGGTAGTTGGGTCGCGCGAGCGCAAACCATCTGTTCACCTTATGAAATTCGCGGTGAACATTCCCCACGCCTCGAGGCTACTTCTTATTACGACGCTGGTGACGGGTCTTGCGCAGGAGTTTGCGGTGCTTTTTCTTCGCCATCCGCTTCCGACGCTTTTTAATTACTGAACCCATTACTCACCTCTGATTCGTCGCACACGGGGTGCGGGGACACAACCGCTCGAGTGTAACGCACCCGCCGCGGGGGCTTTAGCCGGCCTGGTCAATTGAGCCGCGGTCAAACTGCGACAACAGCTGTCCCAGGGCAGACTCAGGAATCCGAAAGGATCGCCCAAAGCGAATCGCCGGAATCTCCCCGGAGTGGACCATTCGGTAGACGGTCATACTCGACACCCGCATGGTGTCGGCGACTTCCTGAACAGTCAAAAAGCGCATCGCTGGAGGCGTCTCGGACATCTGAGCCTCCTGTGACGAATGTGACGGGCGTTACCAACGCCTCAGACTAGACCCGCGGCCCCAGCGATGTAAAGGCCTGATTAGCGCCGTGAGGCCAGCAGATCAACAACCCACTGGCGAGCGCGTCCAATCGTCGCCCCCACCTGGTAGCCCGCCGGCCACAAGTCGACATAGGGACTATCGACAACGTCACCGAGGCTCTCCTGGCCCGACACCGGGGCTACCGCATCAAGAAATTCCCGCACCTGCCCCAGCGGAGTACTGGCCAAACGGTAGTAGCGACGCTGACCATCCTCACGAACCTCCACAACGTGGTGGTCGCGCAACACTTTGAGGTGTTTCGACACCGTGGGTTGGGTCATGGCCAAGCGCTCAACGAGCTCACCAACGCTCGACTCACCCGGCAGCGCACCCTCGTCACTGCGACTGGCAGCGGCCTCGCGCTGGCGCAACAGACTCAGGATGTCCCGGCGGGTGGGGTCAGCGAGCAGGTCAAAAAGGTCAGCCACAGCCCCCTAACATATCGTTCCGGCCCGAGGAGTACCATGTGGCTTTGTCGTCTCGAGACGCGAGACAGAAAGTGGGCGCTCACCAATGGCCCGTTGGCGAGGTTTTCTCTCGCGCCGCACGTCACGAAGCGCAACGCTGCGCTCAGCCTCGGCCCTGCCCTACGGCTTTCACCCGCGGCCGGGAATCGCTGGATGGCTCGACCGGTTACGCGCTGTTGTTGGTAACTCGACAGCGTCCATCACCATTTTCGCGTTCGTCGTCGTTTCGATGCTCATGACGAGCCTGCTGATGTTGCCGATCGCGTCGGCAAGCGGGCAACCCACGCCGCTACCCGACGCCATGTTTACCGCCGTTTCCGGGATCACGGTGACCGGACTGGTGACTGTTGATATGGCCACCCACTGGTCCCCGTTTGGTCACACCGTGGTGTTTATTGCGCTCCAACTCGGGGGAATTGGGGTGATGACCGTGGCAACCCTGCTGGCGGTGATCGCCTCCAAACGTCTGGGACTGGGGGCAAGGAAGAGAATGGCGGGGGATGTCGACCCCTCCCGACTCCACGAACGCCAAGAGATCAACGCCCACGGTATGCAGTTGGGCGATGTGAAGGGCCTGTTAGGCACCGTCCTCCTCAGTGTTCTCGCCATCGAGCTGGTCCTCGCCGCGATCATCATTCCGCGGCTGTGGCAGGCCGGTCTCGAACCGCTAAGCGCACTATGGCAGGGCGGCTATCTGGCGGCCTCGGCTTTTACCAACACTGGATTTGTTCCCCTGGTCGGCGGTCTGGCTCCCTATGCTGCCGACCCGGTAATCGTGTTGACGATGACCGTGGGAGTGTTCCTGGGAAGCCTCGGTTTCCCCGTCATCTTTGCGCTGACTCGAGCGGTGGCAATCGCGAGAAAGCGTCGACGGCGGATGACCCTCGCCCACGCCCGCATCGGCCTACACGCCAAACTCACCCTCGTCACCACGACCATTTTGTTGGCGGTGGGAGCGCTCGCCATTGGCGCCCTGGAGTGGGGCAATGAACGCACTCTGGGCAGCCAGGACCTGTGGGTTCGACCGATGACGGCCCTGTTCACCTCGATGATGGCGCGCTCTGGCGGGTTCAATACTGTCCCCACTGAGGACATGTCTGGAGCGAGCCATCTGGTGCTGGATATGTTGATGTTCGTCGGCGGTGGTTCGGCTTCAACAGCGGGCGGCATCAAAGTCACCACATTGGCCATCTTGTTCATCGCCGCCTGGTCAGAAGCTCGGGGTGACCAGGACATGGGTGTGTATGAACGCCGCATCCCCTCTGATGTCACCCGGTTGGCCGTTAGCGTGACGCTCTGGGGGGCGAGTATCGTCGCCGCGGCGACAATCGCGATTCTCCAAATCACCGACGAACCGTTGGACACCGTCCTGTTCGACGTGATTTCCGCCTTTGCCACCTGTGGCCTCAGTGCGGGGCTGACCAGTAATGAACTCGACGAAGGCGCCAAATGGGTCCTCGCGATCACCATGCTGCTCGGCCGAGTTGGTACAGTGACCCTCGCAACAGCCCTCTCCGGGACGCACCGCCAGACGGTGTACCGGCGGGCGGCGGAAAGGCCAATCGTTGGTTGAAAAAATTGCTCACGACGCCCCGGTCCTCGTTTTAGGCCTCGGGCGATTCGGTGCCGCCACCGCGGGCGAGCTGGACAAGCTCGGCCGCGATGTCCTGGCCGTCGATGCCGACCCCGCCCTCGTTCAAAAATGGGCCGACCGCGTTCGTCACACCGCGGTATTGGATGCACGGGATATGAACGCACTGCAACAAATCGGCGCTCAAGACTTTTCGGTTGCCGTCGTCGCCGTCGGGTCATCCATTGAGGCCAGCGTGTTGATCACCACCAACCTGGTCGACTTGAAGGTTCCCCAGATCTGGGCCAAAGCAATTTCCGAAGCCCACGGAAAGATTCTCACCCGAATTGGCGCCCACCGCGTGATTTATCCCGAGCGAGAAGCCGGCGAGCGCGTCGCCCACCTCGTGTCTGGTCGGATGATCGACTTCATCCGCTTCGATGACGATTTCGCGCTGGTGAAGATGTATCCGCCTAAGCCCATCC
>CBFHWA010000093.1:0-3694 GCA_965659525.1 Pontimonas sp. | reverse complement strand
CCGGGAGACCACCTTTGACTCACTCGCGAGGTCCTCGTCGCTGTCATCAGTGCGGGCCATCAGCGACTGCGCGGCCCCGGCGTTAAACAGGCGCATGAGGTCGTCCTGGAGGGACAGATAGAAGCGCGATTCGCCCGGGTCACCCTGGCGGCCGGAGCGACCGCGCAACTGGTTGTCGATGCGGCGAGACTCGTGGCGCTCGGTACCCAGAACGTAGAGCCCACCGACGGCTCGGACCTTCTCGCCTTCAGCCTCGCAACCTTTTTGAACCTCGGCAAAAACTGCGTCCCAGGCTGCTTCGTATTCTTCGGGTGTATCGACCGGGCTGAGGCCCTTTTCGGTCATTTTCGTCACCGCGAGGAACTCGGCGTTTCCGCCGAGCATGATGTCAGTTCCACGCCCGGCCATATTCGTCGCCACCGTGACAGCCCCCAGGCGTCCCGCCTGGGCGATGATGCTCGCTTCACGAGCGTGGTTTTTGGCGTTGAGGACCTCGTGTTTCACACCCGCTTTGGAGAGCATCTGGGAGATGCGCTCCGACTTTTCCACACTGGTCGTTCCCACCAGCACGGGTTGGCCTTTCTGGTGGCGCTCGGTGATATCCCGGGCGACCTGACGGAACTTGGAGTCTTCATCGCGGTAGATCAGATCCGACTGGTCGAGTCGAATCATGGGCTTATTGGTTGGGATGGGCACCACACCGAGCTGGTAGGTGCTCATCAACTCGCTGGCCTCAGTCTGAGCGGTACCGGTCATACCGGAGAGCTTTTTATACAACCGGAAGTAGTTCTGCAGGGTGATTGTCGCCAGGGTTTGGTTTTCCGCCTTAATCGGCACGCCCTCTTTAGCCTCAATGGCTTGGTGGATGCCCTCGTTGTAGCGGCGACCGGCCAAAATACGCCCGGTGTGCTCATCGACGATGAGCACCTCACCGTTAATGACGACGTAGTCTTTATCGCGCTTAAACAGCGCGCGGGCCTTGATGGCGTTGTTGAGGAAGGAAATCAGCGGGGTGTTGGCCGACTCATAGAGGTTGTCGATACCGAGATAGTCTTCGACTTTTTCGATACCGGCTTCCAACACACCAACGGTGCGCTTTTTTTCATCGACTTCGTAATCCTCATCGGCGATGAGGCGATCGGCAATTTTGGCAAACTCGGCAAACCAGCGGTTTGCCTCACCCGAGGCGGGCCCCGAAATAATCAGCGGGGTGCGCGCCTCGTCGATGAGGATCGAGTCGACCTCGTCGACGATGACAAAAAAGTGGCCGCGTTGGACGAGGTCCGCTTTGGATAGCGCCATATTGTCGCGTAAGTAGTCAAAGCCAAACTCGTTGTTGGTGCCGTAGGTGATATCTGACTGATACTGCAGTCGACGCTCTTCGGGGGTTTGGCCCGAGAGCACACACCCGGTTGACATTCCCAGCGCCCGAAACACCCGGCCCATTAGTTCGGACTGGTACTTCGCCAAGTAGTCGTTGACGGTCACGACGTGGACCCCGCGGGCGGGGATGGCGTTTAAATACGCGGCGAGGGTCGCCACCAGCGTTTTACCCTCACCGGTTTTCATTTCGGCAATATTGCCGCGGTGGAGCGCAGCACCACCCATCAGCTGAACGTCGAAGTGGCGCAAACCAATCGTTCGCTTGGCTGCCTCGCGCACCGCAGCGAAAGCTTCCGGGAGGAGATCGTCGAGGGATTCCCCCGCGGCGTAGCGCTGACGCAGGTCATCGGTTTCGTCACGTAACTCATCGTCGCTGAGCGAAGCGAAGTCATCTTCGAGCAGGTTGACCGCTGCGGCTGCTTGCTGCAGCTGGCGGACAAGCCGCCCCTCGCCCATGCGTAATAGACGTTCAAAAGGATTTGCCACGAACTAAACCGCCCCTATCTCAGGCCCTCTGGCACAAGCCCTCATGCTACCAACCTGGACTTAGGCATCATCGAGAGCGATAACCCCGTATTGCCACCCTTTTCGCCGGTAGACAACACTCGCGCGCTGGGTCTGCGAATCGATGAAGAGATAAAAGTCGTGTCCGACAAGTTCCATCTGATCCACAGCGTCATCGGCGCTCATCACCTGGGCGGGGAAGACCTTCTTGCGAATCACGACGGGGCTTTCCGCCTCATCAACGGCTGACTCGTCGTCGGCGATCGTGGGGATTGCCCCCGTTTCGACCTTTCGAATCACCTCGACGGTGGCGGGAGTGAGGTCGATATCAGCAAACCCCTCGGCGCTCACCTCACCCATCGACTTTGAGCGGTGCCCGTGTTGGGGGTTTCGCTTTTCTTTGGCCCGGCGCAAACGACGAACCAGGTGGTCGAGTGCTTCATCGAAGGCGGCGTACTTATCGCTATTGCGCGCCTCGGCGCGAATAACCGGGCCTTTGCCAATCATGGTCAACTCGACGATGTCATCCGATGGGCCCTGACGGCTGGAGTTTTCCCTCGTGAGTTTTACCTGATAGGTGTGGGCGTTTTCGGCGAGCGCTAACGCGCGATCAGACTTCTCGTTGACGTAGTCGCGAAACCGCTCCGGAACGCTCACGTCGTGGGATACGAGGGTGATGTCCATGGAGACCTCCAAAATCATCCTGCTCGCACGGTGGCGAGTACCCCCAGCGTAGTCCGGGGGTTTCACCGCTGTCACGTCGAGGCCGCAGCCAACACAACAGCCCCCACCAGGCGAGCCCCGACGCCCTGGAGGGCCGCTGCGGAGCGCTCGAGGGTGGCGCCCGTGGTGACAACGTCGTCGACAAGGACAACCCGGTGGCCCCGGAGTGTGGGCCGAGCTCGAAAATGCGGCGGGTTTGATAAGCGTTGGGCACGGCTTCTCGCTTTTCGCCGGTAGCCGCTACTGAGACTCTCCCGGCTGGGCCATCGTGGTCTCAATAAACCAGGGACCATCAGCACATCACGGCCGCGCCGGGCCAGGTCGTCAGCGCTGTGGCGCGCCAACTCTCGAGCTGGCTCCACGCCCCGGCGCACCCACCCAGACCACGAACTGGGCACCGGCACGAGAACGGTGGCGCAGCGCCCTGAGATATCCCCGATGAGGTCGGCGAGATGCGGGGCAAACTCGCGAGAGAGTCGGTGCACACCCCGGTCTTTCCAGGCGACAATCGCTCGTCGCCATGGACCCGCGTAGTCGGTTAGCGCCCACACGGGAAGTCCCCACAGGGCGTGGCGCCAGGCCAGCTGTGGTTGGTGAACACGTCTCGGCGTCGCTCGACAACCACCACACCAGAGGGTGTCGGGCATGTCACAGCTGACGCACGACACCGGCAGGATGAGGTTTGACACCTCTGTTGCCACCTGTGCGAGCATTGCCCCACTCTGGCTGACCCGCTCTCGCGGGAGGCAGGATTACTGCGATCAGTGGACAATTCAGCAGGCCACGGGTTTGTGCACAACTCGGCCACTGCTGCGGTGAGAGTGCTTGATACCCGGGGCTTAATCTCTAGCGCTGTGTCACCAAGACGCTCGCTCGATCGCCGGTGGACTGCCAGCCGTTACCACGGGGTTGGTAGATGAGGCCCTGGTCGGTGAGCAGACGAAGACCCGAAATTCCGCCCACCCCGCCCACGAGTGTTTTCGGAGCGGTGGGCCGACCGGCGAGGCTGACACGGCCGTTTACGTCTTGGATGACGACTTGCCCCGCCTGATCCACCCGGGTTGCCACCGCAACCTGGGTCTCA
>CBFHWA010000092.1:0-3695 GCA_965659525.1 Pontimonas sp. | reverse complement strand
CGGTGACATCACCGAAAGTGTCAATACCGAGCTCGAGGCGTTCACTCACTGTGGTCTCCCTTACCGTTTGGTTGCACCAGCACTAACCAGGCAACGTCGTGAAGTATTCCCGCACCCGGTGGTAAAGCGCTGAGAAGAGGCGCGGTCTAGGGCTGTAGTCGCTCAATCGCCCAGCCGGCGTCAGTTCGCACATACCGAATTCGATCGTGAAGGCGGGAGCGCCGACCGGCCCAAAACTCGATCGACTGGGGGCGAATGAGAAACCCTCCCCATTTTTCGGGCCGGGGAACATCCTCGATTCCCTCAAATTTTTTGTCCATCTGGTGGACCTTCTCTTCCAGCGCCTCGCGGGAGGCGACCGGTTGGGACTGGTCACTCGCCCAGGCCCCAATCCGGGAATCGCGCGGCCGGGACGAAAAATACGCGTCAGAATCCTCAGCGGAAACCTTCTGTGCGACGCCTCGGATTTTGATTTGGCGGTGGAGGACATACCAGGGGAAGACTGCGGCAACGGCGGGATTAGCTGCCAACGCGCGGCCTTTCTGGGAGGTGTAATCGGTATAGAAGGCGAAACCCTCCTCGCTCACACCGCGCAGCAGGACGGTTCGAATGGTCGGATCACCATCCGGGTCAATCGTCGCCACGACCATAGCGTTTGGCTCATAGATGCCCTCACGGTCAGCTTCTTCCAACCACACCCGAAACTGTGCGATGGGATCGGTCAGGAGCGAGCCCTCCTCGAGGGCAATCGTGCCGTAATCGGTGTGCCGTGAGAGGGCGTCAGATGAATCAGCCATAGCCGCGAGCCTAGCCGGGAGAACTGGTCAGACGGTGATGATGTCGTGGACCTGAGGGGACTCGAACCCCTGACCCCCTGCATGCCATGCAGGTGCGCTACCAGCTGCGCCACAGGCC
This sequence comes from Pontimonas sp., assembly GCA_965659525.1. Classification (GTDB taxonomy): domain Bacteria; phylum Actinomycetota; class Actinomycetes; order Actinomycetales; family Microbacteriaceae; genus Pontimonas. Next base: position 2,780 of record CBFHWA010000092.1, on the reverse strand, counting down.
CGGAAGACCTCAGGTTACTACAGGTGAGCCCACCGCGCACTCACTCCTCAGGCGCCGGCTGGGGAGTATCGGGCCAATCGACACCGACAACGGGACAGTCTTTCCACAACCGCTCCAGGGCGTAGAAACCGCGCTCATCCTCGTGGAACACGTGAACCACGAGGGCCCCAAAATCCAACAAAATCCAGCGACCGTCGGTTTTTCCTTCTCGGCGCAGTAATTTCACCCCGGTCTGGAGTAGCGCCTCCTCAATCTCGTCGGCAATCGCTTTGGTGTTGCGCTCGTTGCGACCGGTGAGGATCAAGAAAATGTCGCTGAGGGCAAACCGCTCCGAAACATCCAAGGCGACGGGCTCGACACCTCCTTTGAGCCAGGCCGCATCAACGGCAACCTGGAGGCTTTCGAGAGGCAGGGACGCCACTAGAACGGCAACTCAATAATGTCGGTCAGCAGCGCTAGCGCCAAGAGGCCGACGGCTGTCAGGCCCAACACGGCCGCCGAGACACCCAGAGCGATTGATGCGCTTCCCCAACGCGGAGAGCGAATCATTGGAGTCTCAATCTGGCTGGTCCGAGTCGACACCGCATCGGTGGCGCGAACCGGCGCAGTAAAGCTCTCAGTCGATACGGTTTCAAACTCCGCGAAATCATCGGCAAAATCCGTCCCTCCCGTGAGCGCCTGCTCGGAGACATATTTGGGAAGCTGCAGATTCCCGGTGACCAGGACCTCGCCCGTATTCCCCATGGGTCCGGTCAGATCAGTTGAGGGTGCCACCGGCAGGATCAGCGCGTGGGTCGCGTCGGAACCGACACTAACTTCGCGGGCTGGTGCCGTGTGGGTCTCACCAGCACTCGGGGGAATCTGGAACACCGGCGGAAGTGGCCCGGCCGCCCCCCGTGAGGGCCCACTGTCCTGCTCTGGGGGGTTCTCGCCGTCGGAGTCGTCAACAACAACATCAACACTGAAGGCGGCAGCCTGTGCCGAATAAGAGGTTGAGACCGACCGGGGACTTTGGGCACCAAAGCCGACAACCTCATCGACTCGATCCCCGTCAGCGTCGTCGATCGTGAGATTGGGGCTTTCTCCACCCTCGTTGGTTCCCAACGGCGTGGACTCCCCGAGGGTATCGTCGGCCTGATCCTCAACACCTAGAGAGTCTGTTGTCGTTAAAGCCTCAGCCGCAGTCGCCTCGGAAATCACGGGAATCCACCCGGTATCAGGCACTGGCTCACCACGGCGTTCCATCTCCCGGCGCTCGCGCCTAGTCAACGGCCGCAACTGGCCGGGCGTGGCAGAAGCCTCCGCTGTCGCCGGTGCCACAGGCTCCTCAACAGCGGGAGTGTGCTCTTCCTGGTCCGCTTGCTCTGGTGCCAACACCCCAGAGGCTGGTTTGTCACGCTCAGGTGAGTTCTCCGGCGGGCTCGCCTGCTCAACAGCGATGGGATTTGGCTCGGACGCGGTGGTGGCAATCACAGGGATCACACCGGTTGCGATCAAGCGTTCTTGTTCGCGACGCTCCCGTCGACTGCGCGGGGCAGCGACGGGGACTTCTGCGCCCACTGACGAGGCCGCCTCAGTGACGGGCGCGCTTGCTGGTACCGACTCTTCTGATTCGGTTACTGGCAGGCGAACCGATCCCGTTTCTGTCAGGGCATCGATTGACCCCGTGGTCCATCCCTGTTCGCGCAGTTGGCGACGAGACGGGTACTGCTTTGGGGCACCCTCGGTCACGACTGGCTCCGATACAAACCGTGCTTGGCAATGTATTGCACGACACCGTCGGGAACGAGGTACCAGGGAGCGCGACCAGCTCGAACCCGATTACGGCATTCAGTCGACGAAATCGACAGCGCGGGAACCTCTGAAACGCTGACCACGCCTCCGGGGATACCGGCGATATCGAGATCGTGGCCGGGACGAGTCACCGCAACAAAGTGCGCCAATTCCCAGAGCACCTCGGCATCACGCCAGGTCAATACTTGGGCGATTGCGTCGGCTCCGGTGATGAAGAACAACTCTGCGTCAGGAAACCGACGGCGCATATCGCGAAGAGTGTCGATGGTGTAGGTGGGGCCGGGGCGGTCAATATCGACCCGGCTGACCTGAAACCGGGGGTTGGACGCCGTCGCAATAACCGTCATCAGGTAACGGTGTTCACTGGGGGTCACATCCGACTTATCGACCGGCTGGCCGGTTGGAACGAATTGGACCTCATCGAGGTCCATACTCATCAGAACCTCGCTGGCGGCAACCAGGTGGCCGTGGTGGATGGGGTCGAAGGTGCCACCCATAATCCCGATACGGGCAGGTCGTGGGGTGGCCATAAGTAGTTAGTGGTGGCCGCCCTGGTGGGCATCGTTACGAGAGCGATGCTTATTGGCAACGTTGCGATAGCTGTAGGTAATCATGGCCAGGGCGATAAAGCCAACCAGGAAACCCGCGCCATACATCCATGACGGAACGGGCAGGGGGTTGACGATTTCCGCGGCGATAATGGCCACATTCGACAGCTCAGACATCGACTTTTGCCTCCAACAACGTGTTAGCTCCTAATCTACCCTGCCCGACCTGGTCTGCGGGTGAAACTAAGCCCGAACCTGACCAGATCCTCGGACAATCCATTTGGTGCTCGTCAATTCGGGCAGCCCCATGGGGCCGCGAGCATGGAGCTTCTGGGTGGAAATACCCACCTCTGCGCCGAAGCCAAACTCGCCACCATCGGTAAAACGGGTTGACGAGTTCACCATCACCACCGCCGAATCCACCTGCTGTAAAAAAGC
>CBFHWA010000091.1:0-3732 GCA_965659525.1 Pontimonas sp. | reverse complement strand
GGAATAGTTGATGGTGGTGTCTGAGGTTTGTCCGACCAAACCACCAAGGTTCTCCCCGGATTCCCCTCCGGACACCGGGCCGACCGAATAAGAGTTCTCAATCGTTCCCACGAAACGTCCAACGAGACCGCCAAAGGAGGATCCTGTACCTTCTGTGCTGACACTCACATCCGCTGCCACGTAATTGACCGTTGAAGAGGTTGAAGAGCCTACAAGCCCTCCTGCGAGACCGCCGGCATTGTTTAGGCCGTTTGTCACGGTGCCGCTCACGCTGACGCGCTCTATCGAAGTGTTCTGGCCATATCCGATGAGAACCCCCACTCCGGCGCTGTTCGTCGCGGAGATTTCGGCGTTGGTCATCCGCAGGTCTTGGATAGTGGCCCCAGAGGTCGTACCAAAAAAGCCTGTATCTTCAAGTGAACCAGAGGACACAATATTCGCAATGGTTTGGCCGTTTCCGTCGAAAGTCCCCGTAAACGCTCTGTCGTAGGGGAAAGAATCAGTTGTTCCAATCGGCGTGAAATTACAGCCATCGAGATCGATCGACGCAGTCAGGTGAAATACCTGTTCTCGCCAGTCCGAGCTGATTCCCGAAACATCGCCGTCAACACCTGTGGCGTTGTCCTTTACAACTTTTTCATAGTTCTGAGACAGATAGATCAACTCTTGGGCGTTGCTGATCTCGAAGATAGAGCCGGTGTAATCCGGGCCATCATTCGACGTCGCGCACGGGTCCGGTGTGCTTGCCCAGCTCGGAGATGGCGTAGAAATCCAGAGAAGGCTGAACCCGAGTGCTGCCGTGATGGCAAGACTTCTGATTTTGCGCAAGCGCCGGCCTCCCAGGCTTTTGGCAACGATGACTCCACCCTGTTGGACAACTCCGGGCTGGCGCTAGCGAAAACACACACCGCGTACAAAGTGTGCAGGTACCCCAACAGGGCGGGTTTCGGGGAGCGTTTCGGGCAAAAAGTGCCCCCAGTAGGATTCGAACCTACGGCCTTCTGCTCCGGAGGCAGACGCTCTATCCCCTGAGCTATGGGGGCGGGGATGTGGCATCAGGTTACACCCCTTGCCCGTCAGCCTGGTGGTGTGGCGCCGTTAGGCTAATGGGGTGGATCCCTCGACGCTTGCCGCGCGAATCGCGCAGATTGCCGAAAAATTCGTCGTCGAGCAGATCGGCTCGCCCGATCCCGTGGTGGGCCCGGATGACGTCGCACTTGAGCGGCCGAAAAAAATCGAATTTGGTGACTGGGCCACGTCCATTGCCATGAAATTGGCAAAACCGCTGGGTGTTCCTCCCCGCCAGATCGCCGAGGTGCTGGCAAAGCGAATCGCTGAGATCGAGGGTGTGGCGTCAGTGGAGATTGCTGGCCCGGGTTTTATGAACATCACGTTCGATGCGGCAACATTGGGTAACACCGCTTCACTCATTGTCTCCGAAGGCACAACCTACGGCCGCTCGGAGGCGTTGGCCGGGCACACGATTAACCTCGAATTCGTTTCTGCCAACCCCACCGGCCCCCTGCACATTGGCCACACCCGCTGGGCGGCACTGGGTGACTCGCTTGCTCGGGTGCTTCGCGCGGCGGGCGCATCGGTGACCAGCGAGTTCTACATCAACGACGCCGGCAGCCAGATGGACCTCTTTGGTGAATCGGTCCTGGCGGCAGCGCTGGGTGACGATCCACCCGAAAATGGCTACCCCGGTGAGTATGTCGAACAGCTGGGGAAAGACGCCCTGGAGGAATACCCCGAGCTTCCCACGATGAGCCACGACGAGGCATTGGTGTGTTGCCGGGAGTGTTCCTATCAGCGCCAGTTGGCCGCGATTCGCGCTTCGCTCGAAGAGTTCAATGTCCACTTTGACGTGTGGTTTTCCGAGCGCACCCTGCACGTGATGAGCCAGCCCGATGGCACCAGCCTGGTCGACCAGTCGGTCGAGCGGTTGCGCGAGGGCGGACACGTGTTCGACCACGAGGGTGCGGTGTGGGTGCGCACGACCGACTTTGGCGACGATAAAGACCGGGTGATTCGCCGCGCCAACGGCGTCTACACCTACTTCGCCAGTGACGCCGCCTACTACTTATCCAAAAAAGACCGCGGGTTTGATAAGAAGATTTACCTCTTGGGCGCCGATCACCACGGTTATGTCCACCGGTTGAAGGCACTTTCTGGTGCGGCGGGAGATGACCCGAACCACCACATCGAAGTGCTGATTGGTCAGTTGGTCAGTATCAATGGAGCAAAGCTGTCAAAGCGCGCCGGCAATATCGTCGAACTCGATGATTTACGCGAGTGGTTGGGCACCGATGCGCTTCGCTATTCGCTGGGTCGCTACCCAGCTGATTCCCCGCTGACTCTCGAACCCGACGTGCTGTTGTCGAAAACTAACGACAACCCGGTGTTCTACGTCCAATACGCCCATGCGCGCACCCACCAGGTGGCCCGCAATGCTGACGCTGCCGGCGTCGACGGCTCGGGCTTCGATGCGGGGACTCTCGGCCACGCCTCAGAAGCGGAGCTGCTGACCGCACTGGCCGACTATCCGCGGATTGTCGCCCAGTCAGCCGAGCTTCGCGAACCCCACCGGGTCGCGCGCTACTTAGAGGACCTTGCTGGGGCTTACCACCGCTGGTATGACGCCTGCCGTGTCACCCCCAAAGGCGACGACCCCATCGAGGCGGTTCACCACTCGAGACGAGTACTCAACGACGCCACCGGCCAGGTTCTCGCCAATGGTTTGGATTTACTGGGCGTTTCCGCCCCGGAGCGCATGTAGTCGCTATCGGCGATATTCTGATTCCAGGCTTCAGGGGCCACACCGGGTCCGCTCGCTTCCCACGCCGATAGCTACCGAAAGTCACCATGTCTCACCTGCTTGCTCCCGACTGGCTGACCCAGCCCGCTGATTCGGCCGAACTTGAGCCAAGACTGTGGCCAGAATCGGCCGATCGCGCCCCATCCGGTGAGCTCACGATTGCGGGACTCGCCGTTAGTGCCCTGGTCGAACAGTTTGGTTCACCGCTCTATGTGGTCGACCTCGACGTGGTGAGCCAGCGTGCTCGCTGGTTGCAATCGACACTGGAGTCGGCCCTGTGCAAATCGGGTCGGAAACTCCGCGTGTATTACGCCACAAAAGCCCTGCTCGCCTCCGATGTGCTTGCCACCCTCGGTGCGCTGGGCTGGGGGGCCGATGTGTCGAGTTTTGGTGAATGGGAGTGGACCCGGCGCTCCGGTATTGACCCGGCGGATATCGAGTACCAGGGCAACAATAAGTCGCAGCACGAACTGCGCCAAGCGATTCAACACGGTGTGGGCGCGATCGTCATTGACAGCGCCCAGGAGGTGGGACGCCTGGCCGAGATTACCGCCCAGTTGGGTGTGACCCAGGATGTGTTAATCCGGGTCAACACCGGTGTCCACGCCTCGACTCACGACTATTTGGCCACCGCCCGCGAGGACCAAAAGTTTGGTGTTGCCCGGGCCGATATCCCCGGCCTTGCCGATGAGATTGGCCGACACGGCGGGTTGCGTCTTGTCGGCCTGCACTCGCATATTGGCTCACAAATTATCGCCCCCGATGGTTTTGTCGAGGCCACCAGAAGGGTCCTGGAGCTCTACCAGCAGCTCCAAGAAGACCACCCTTTGACCACGCTGAATATCGGTGGGGGTTTCGCCATTGCCTACACCCCCGCTGACCCGGAATCCACCCTCGAATCGATCGCCCAGGCG
>CBFHWA010000090.1:0-3887 GCA_965659525.1 Pontimonas sp. | reverse complement strand
CGACAATTGTCCCGAAGTCGTCGAGGCGCCAGGAAAAATCGGCTTAATCTCCCGCGTGGTCCTCGTCGAGTCGCAGTGTCGGACCGTCATCAAGGCTGAGTACCGGTTTGCCTTCCAGCCAGGTGAGAGTCCAGCGATGAGACTGGCGCTGCTGGTCAGTTAGTTCGGCCTCCACTGCGGCAATCTGAGCGAGCATGACGGCGGGCACGGCGCGGGAAAAATCGTGACCCACGTCGAAGCGTCCACCCAGTTGCATCGCTAGTCCTCAGTCGATTCGGCGGCCACGAAGTCGGCTAACTCGACACTCTCGGCCTCAATGAGGGTCAGCGATTCGATATTGCCCAGGGCCTGAAGGTCAGACTGCGCAGCGGCGAGCAGGGCGGGCGCGTGCATCGCGACGGAGGAAACAGCCGCACGCTGGGACAACTGTCGGTCGGTTTTTGCCCGGCGGATCGTAATGAGTGCCTCCGAGGTAAGAGCGTAGAGCCCGGGATGGGCGTTATCTGCCAGCACTAACTCCGAGAGTGTCGGCCATGCGGCACGGTGAATACTGCCCTCGTGCTGCCAGCTCCAGACCTCTTCAGTCGCAAAAGGCAGCACGGGTGCAAATAACCGCAACATGGCATCGAGAGCGAGGCGCAGTGCGGTGACGGCGCTTTGCTGACCGGGAGTCGACGGGTCGGAGTAGGCACGGTTTTTGACCAGCTCGAGGTAGTCATCACAGAAGCTCCAGAAAAAGCTCTCGGTAACTTCGAGTGCCCGGGCGTGGTCGAAAGCCTCGTATGCTTCGGTCGCCTCGGTAATCACGCGGGCTAAACCATGGAGCATGTCGATATCGAGTGGTTCACTCACGAGCCCGCCCTCTCCGGGGAAGGAGTAGGCGAATTTCGAGGCGTTGAGGATTTTGATCGCCAGTCGGCGGCCAATTTTGATGACTTTGGGGTTTTGCGGGTCAAACGCCGCGTCGGTGCCAAGCCTCGACGAGGCTGCCCAGTAGCGCACGGCATCGGAGCCGTGGTCGTCGAGCATTGCCTGGGGGGTGACGACGTTGCCTTTGGATTTCGACATCTTCTTGCGGTCCGGGTCGACAATGAAGCCAGAAATCCCGGCGTTTTTCCACGGAATTTGGCCGTGTTCGAGCTCAGCGCGCAACACGGTGGAAAACAACCACGTGCGGATAATGTCTTGTCCTTGGCTGCGCAGGTCGTAGGGGAACACTAATTCGAAGAGCTCATCGTCATCTGCCCAGCCGCCCGCAATCTGGGGGGTAAGGCACGAGGTGGCCCAGGTGTCCATGATGTCGGCTTCGCCAATAAAGCCACCGGGCATTCCCCGCTGGTCTTCGGTGTAACCGGGGGCTGGCATTGAGGTGGGGTCGACGGGTAGTTGGGATTCGTCGGGAACGATGACGCTGTTTCTGTCCACTTCGCCCGATTCGTCGATTCGATACCAGACGGGGATGGGCACACCGAAGAACCGCTGACGCGAAATCAGCCAGTCGCCGCTTAACCCGCCCACCCAGTTGTCATAGCGCACTCGCATGAAGTCGGGGTGGAAGGCGACGTCGTGACCGCGTTGGAGCAGGCGCTGTTTGAGCTGTTCATCGCGAGAGCCATTCGTGATGTACCACTGGCGGGTGGTGACAATTTCGAGGGGCTTATCGCCTTTTTCAAAAAACTTCACCGGGTGGGTGATTTTTTCTGGCTCGGCCACGAGGTCGCCAGATTCGTGGAGCATCTCCACGACTCGGGCTTTGGCAGAAAACACGGTTTTGCCGACGAGTTCCTCGTAGCGCGCAATCGCCTCCGGGTCGGTGATGGCCTCGGGTACGTCGGCACTGATTCGACCATCGGCGCCCACAATCGGGCGGGTCGGCAGGTCGAGCTCTCGCCACCACACCACATCGGTCACGTCGCCAAAGGTGCACACCATGGCAATTCCGGTTCCCTTGTCCTTTTGTGCCAGATGGTGAGCCTTGACCGGGACCGAGACACCAAACAGGGGGCTGGTGACGTGTTGACCAAAGAGGTGTTGGTAGCGATCGTCATCGGGGTGTGCCACGAGTGCCACACAAGCAGCAAGGAGCTCGGGCCGGGTAGTGACAATCGTGACTGTCTCGTCGGAGTCTGGACCGTGGAAGTTCACCTGGTGATACGCCGCTGGCTGGTCGCGGTCTTCGAGTTCAGCCTGAGCTACCGCAGTGCGGAAGGTGATGTCCCAGAGGGTGGGGGCGTCTGCCTGGTAGGCCTCGCCGCGTTGGAGGTTTCGTAAAAAAGCGCGCTGAGCGGTGCGCTGGGAGTGGTCATCAATTGTTCGGTAGGTCAGCGACCAGTCCACGCTGAGGCCCAGCGTGCGCCACAAATCCTCGAACTGTTTTTCGTCTTCGACGGTGAGGGTTTCGCACAGCTCCACGAAATTGCGCCGACTGATGGGCACCTGTTGGGTGTCCTTTGGCGCTTCACCGCGTTCAAAGGGGGGCCGAAAGCCTTCTTCGTAAGGCAGCGAGGGGTCACATCGGACTCCGTAATAGTTCTGCACGCGACGCTCAGTGGGCAGGCCATTGTCGTCCCAGCCCATGGGGTAAAAGATCTCCTGACCGCGCATGCGCTGATAACGCGCCATGAGATCCATATGGGTGTAGCTAAAGACGTGGCCGATATGCAGACTGCCCGATGCAGTGGGTGGGGGAGTGTCCACAGAGAAGACGCCGTCGGGGCCGCGTTCGAGGCCGCGCTCGCGGTTGAATCGGTAGGTTCCCTCGCGCTCCCAGAGGTCTGACCAGGTCGCTTCGAGTCCTTCAAGTTGCGGTTTATCGGGAATGGACCGGGTCATGGCGACCTTTCACTATGGGCGGCACCGTGTGATCGTGCCTGGCAGGGACCTCCTATGCTACAAAACTCAGCCGCGGGCTGTTTAGTTTTCGCCCGTGGCTGCCGAGACCCGCACAAAGCCCTCAATGACGGGAGTCACCGCATTGTTGACATACACCTCGAGGCTCTCACGAGCTGGACCGGCCAGGGCCCATTCTTGGGCTCCCGAGATCGCTGCTCCAACCAGAGCGTAGGCGGCAGCGCGGGCGCGCCCGGGGGAGTGGCCGAAGCGCTCGAGGAAGTCGGTGATCAGTCGCGCTTGCTCACTGAAGCGACTGAGCGCCGATGCTTGGAGTTCGTGAACGCTGCCGATCAGTTCGTATTGGGTGAGCGCGAAGGGGACTCGCTGGGCGCCCATCTGCGCAGCAAACGTTTCCAGGGCGGAGCCGATGAGCGTCAGGGCGTGAGCCGGAGAGTGGGCGATGGTTGTTTCGGAGTGTCGTGCTAATTCATCGTGCAGACTGCCAAGCGCCTGGTCGAGTTCCACCCAGAAGACGTCACTTTTGGCCGCGAAGTAGTTAAAGAAGGTGGCCCGGCTGACCCCGGCACGCTGGGTGATGTCGCTGATGCTCGTCTTTGCGTAGCTTTTTTCGATGAACAGGTCGAAAGCCGCGTCTTGGAGGATGTCGGGCGAGGACACCGGCGGACGGCCTCTCGTGGTGGTGAGCGACATCATGCCTCCAATTTTTATACTCGGTCTAATTAAAGTACTCTATGGAGTCCACCCCGCACCGAGAAAGCGAAAAGATGCCCCTGCTCTCCACAACAGTCCGATCCGCCACCTCCTTGGCAGCAGCCCTTGCCCTTGTCGCCAGCCTGGGCGCCTGCTCCACTGAGAATGTTCCCGAGGTTGGTGAAAGCTCCGACGTTTCCCAGTCGACGACACCCTCGAGCCTGACATTTGCGATTGAAGGCGCCAACCTCAGCGCTGGTCACATGGATATCCACTCCAGTCAGCTCGACGTTGCCTCACTGGTGTTGCGAAACGCATTTGACTCGCTGGTCGCCCAAGACGCC
>CBFHWA010000089.1:0-3919 GCA_965659525.1 Pontimonas sp. | reverse complement strand
CCCAGTGCACACCCGCTGCACCGGCCTGGATCATCTGCGACATCAATTCGTAGGCGTTGAGTGGACCACCGAAGCCAGCTTCGGCATCAGCAACGATGGGAACCATCCAGTCGCGAGTGGTTGATTCTTCGGCAAACTCAATTTGCCCCGCCCGCATCAACGCGTTGTTAATTCGACGGACAACGGCGGGGACTGAGTTGGCCGGGTAGAGGCTTTGGTCCGGATAGGTCTGACCGGAAAGGTTGGCGTCCCCCGCGACCTGCCAGCCGGAGAGGTAGATTGCTTTGAGGCCGGCGCGCACCTGCTGCACGGCTTGGTTACCCGTCAATGCCCCCAGGGCGCTGATCCATTCGCGCGGGTCATCGTTGTCTTGAATGAGCTCCCACAATTTTTCGGCACCTCGGCGAGCGAGGGTGTGCTCCTCCTGAATCGGACCGCGCAGCGCAACGACATCGTCGGCGGTGTAGTCGCGGCGAATTCCGCTCCAGCGGGGATCCGTGTCCCAGGTGTGCTGGAGATCAGAAGCAGTCTCGGTAGGGGTGCCAGTGGTGGTCATGTCATTACTCCTTGAAAAATGATGGTGTTACGCCCATAGTGGAAGATGAAGACGGGGCACAACAGAAAAATCACTGAGAAATTTCGCCTTATTTCTCAAATAGGAATTCTGAAGGGAAAATCATGTCCAATCCATCTCCTGGCGATGACACCCTCGATTCCCTCGTCATCGGAAAGACCATCCGGGCACTGCGTCAAGAACGCGCAATGACGCTCAGCGAACTCGGTGCGGCCATTGGCCGAGCAACCAGCTACGTTTCCGGTCTAGAGAATGGAAAAAAGGACCCAAAATTTGTGGAACTCAGCGCCATCGCCAAAACTCTGGACGTGAGCCTCGAGCAGCTACTGAGTAAAACCCCACCAGCCGGACGCGAGGGGCTTGAAATCGAGTGGAGCAGGATTCAACACAGTCACCTCTATCAACAAGCCGGGCTACCGCAGTTCAGTATGCGAAAGACGATTCCAGACGAAGCACTTAAGACCCTCATTGGTCTTTACGCGGAGGTTGAAAAACTTCACAAAGACCGCGCGGCCACCCCCGAGGAAGCCCGTCGGGCAAACACCTCGCTTCGTCACCAAATGCGCGAGAAGCACAACTACTTCCCTGAGCTCGAGACGCTCGCCGCGCAGCTTCACCGCGCTATCGGCCACAGCGGTGGACCACTCTCCCAGCGACTCGCATCTGATCTCGCCTCCCACCTGGGCTTCTCCCTGCACTACGTGGGCGATTTACCCCCGTCAACCAGGAGCGTGACCGATGCGCAGAATATGCGCATCTACCTGCCCCGTACCCAACAGGGTGACCCTCGGATTGTGCTGCTCCAGGCCCTTGCTGCCCACGCCCTGGGCTCGCCACCCATCACCAACTATTCCGATTTCCTCTACCAAAGAGTGCAGATTAACTATCTTGCGGGTGCGCTACTCATTGAGGAGGGCTCAGCGGTGGAGTTTTTATCCGAGGCGAAGAAAAAACGTGAACTGGCCGTTGAGGACCTACGCGATCACTACGCCGTGACCTACGAGACCGCCGCACACCGGTTCACCAACCTCGCGACCGAACACCTAGGAATCCCCGTGCACTTTCTGAAAACCAGTTCCGCGGGCACCCTCCACAAAGCCTACGAAAACGACGGAGTTCTCTTCCCCAGTGACCCCCTGGGCGCAGTCGAGGGTCAAACGGTGTGTAAGAAGTGGAGTGCCCGTCAGGTGTTCAAACAAGACGACCGGCTCACCCCCTTCCACCAATACTCGGACAAACCCAACGGCACCTACTGGTGCACCTCAAAAATCGAATCCAACTCCCGGGGCGATTTTTCGATCTCTGTCGGGACACCGTTTGACCACGTGAAATGGTTTCGGGGGCGAGAGACAACACGTCGGGGCATGTCGAGTTGCCCCGATGAGAGCTGTTGCCGGATTCCCCCTGCAGACCTTGCGCAGAAATGGTCCAATAACGCGAGACCTCAGGCGGTGATGAATACCGCACTCATCGCCGCAATGCCCAAAGGCCCCGCGCCCGGAGTCGATGAGGGCGCGGTACTGGAGTTTCTCGAACAACATTCGCCGGGCTAACCCGACGCTGCGACAACTACACTCCCGCTATGCGAAAAATTGTCGGGCTGACCCGATACACCGTCATTGTGCCTGCATTAGCCTCCATCCTCGGCGCACTCATTTTGATGGCTCAAGGCTCAATCGCGGTCGTGGTGACACTGATTGACGCGATCGCCAATCAGCTCGCCCTGAAAGACACCATCGTCGATGTGCTTACCGCGGTCGACGCGATTCTGCTCGGCACTGTCCTTCTTGTCATCGGCTATGGACTCTATGAACTATTTGTCGACACCGACATTGACGTCCCCGAATGGCTCCAGATCAAAGATCTCGATGATCTGAAATCGAAGCTCATCGGCGTCGTCGTTGCCATCATCGCCGTCGTCTTTGTGGGAATTCTTGTTGACAATGACCGCGCGGATGACGTTATTGGCTATGGAGTGGGGGCCGGGGCACTCGTGCTGGGTCTGGCCGGGTTCGCCTGGGCGACGAGAAAGACCCGCGATAGTGCCGCCAAAGACGCTTCGGCCAAGGGGCCCTCGCCGGCTGAGAATTAGGCCTTCGGCCTCTGGGCCGCCGACATCTTCCACACCAGGCCCGCTGTCGACCTCGATGCGCCAACAGGGTTTATCTGCAGGGACACCCCGTTGGACCTGGTCAGCTCTAGACCCACGGGCCAGTCGAGCCGCCTGCGGGAATCGAACCCGCGACCTTCTCATTACGAGTGAGACGCTCTACCAACTGAGCTAAGGCGGCAAGACCTCTCAGTATAGGTTCTTCGCGCAACACCACCACGTCGGTGGTGGGATGAACCCGGCACATCTTTCGCTCAGGCCCTGTCAACCGCGCTGTGTGATTTGAGTCAGTGCGAGAAGGGCTACCATTTTGCGCTCACCGTGTGAACCTGGGTGTTTGTGGCGACTCGTTTGGGGCGGCCATCCACTGCGTCCTCGATGAAGGAGAACGCGCGGCAAGGAGGTCAGCGGCACCTCGTAGCGAACGCAACAACTCAGCACCGTCAAATCGAGTGATTGTCTCAGAGGCGCGGCCGTGATTGTTGTGGCCCGACGCCGCGAAGCTGAAGTTCGGCGACCCAGGACTTCTTTGCCGCAGCGACAAGTTTCTGGTCAGCCTTCGATAAAGGCAGGATGGCGCCGATCAGGTCGAAGGCCTCGCCGATCATGGCCGGCAGATTCACGATGTCGAGGGTGGACGCTCGGTCGAGAACCTCCGCGGCGATCACGGGGTCGACACCCTCGAGCTTCAGTAGTGCGAGGATCTCGCGCGCATCCTTCTGTCCCTTCTCGGAGGAGTGCCGATCGAGTAGAGCCGCCATCTTGGTAGCGATGTGTGCCTCAAGCCGCAATAGTGTCCACTTCTCGAACGAGAGCTCGTCTGGGTATTCCGCGAGTACCTCAACTTTTAATCGCAGTTTGCTGCCGAGCTGAGACTCAAAGGGCAGGTAGATATCGAGGTGCACGTCGTCGAACGTGGCGCGCAGTTTCCGCCCTTGGTGGTTGTTGCTGAAAGAGAGGTCGGTCATCATCTGCTCGAGCTTGTGGCGGCTCTGCTGCGAGGTGACAAGATCAATATCGAGACTGATCTCGCCGCCAACGCGAACGAAGGTTGCCCACCCGCCGATGAGGATCGATGGCTCGAGGTCGGAACCGAGCCGGTCGACGACGGCGCGGATGGCCCCGTTGGCATCTTCGTAGAGATTAGGCACTGGCGGGTTGCTCCCAGTCGGCGCCGCTAAACAGCGTCGCTTTGAGCGCACGGGTAAATTCGGCGGCCTGCCAGCCTGGGCTTG
>CBFHWA010000088.1:0-4075 GCA_965659525.1 Pontimonas sp. | reverse complement strand
AAGAATCGGTCGGCTCGAAGCTGGACGGCGAGGTTTTCTCCGGCGGTGTAGTCGTGGATGCCCTCGATGAGAACGACCAGGTCGCCCGAGGGGCTACTGACGTAGAGGACGGTTTCGGAACCAGAAACCTCGACAAAACCGATGGTGGTCGATTCGGCATCCGCGCCGGCAGAAGCCGGGACGATATCCATCGCGCGGATTCCAAAGTCGTATTCACCCTCCCCCAGAGCGCTGAGGTGGGCGGGTTTTTGAAGCCGGTGGCCACTGGCGAGGACAATGTCGTCACCGTCGACCCGGGCGCGCAGCACACTCATCGGTGGGTCGCTGACGATCTGAGCGACGGCGAGGTTTTTGGGCCGCTCGAACACCTCGGCCGGGGGTCCCGACTGGAGAACACGGCCCTCGTGCATGACCATCAGTTCATAACCCAACATCATCGCCTCGGCTATTTCGGTGGTGGCATAGAGGGTGACTGATTGGTTTTCTCCCGAAAACAGCGTGAGGAACTCTTCGCGCAATTGCTCCCGGAGCTTAAAGTCAAGGTTCATCAGCGGCTCATCGAGCATCAGGATGCGCGAGTGCCTCGCCATCGAACGCGCCATGGCGACACGCTGCTGCTGACCACCCGAGAGCTGACCGGGGCGGCGATCGGCGAAGTGGGTAAGCCCTACTTTCTGCAAATAGGTCTCAACCCGGTTGGTCAACTCACCACCCTGCAGGCCGGCTTTTTTCAGTGGAAACTCGATGTTTTGCCGCACGGTCTTATTGGGGTAGTTGATGAACTGCTGGTAGACCATGGCGACATCGCGTTTCCACACCGGGGTGTGGGTCATCGCCTCACCGGCAAAGCTCAACTCCCCGCTATCGAGGGTCAACAGCCCCGCCACAGCGCGCATCAGGCTGGTCTTTCCCGCACCGGTTCGGCCCATGACGACGTATATGCGTCCGGGTTCGGCGCTAAAGCTCACATCGTCGAGGAAGACCTCGCCATCGACGCTGGCATTGAGATGTTCAGCTTTCAACATTGGACTACCTCACCGCCCCACTGAGACTTCCCTTCGAGAGGAACCTCTCGATGGCAAACGCGAAAATAATGAGCGGCAAAATCGCGAAGATTGCCGCCGCACTGAGTGTCCAGTAGGGGGTGACTGTGGCGTTGAGCGAGACAATCGCCAGGGGCAACGTCGTGATTTGACCAAAGGTGAGAACCAGCGGGAAGAAGAAATCATTCCAGCCGAAAATGACGGCGAACATTCCCGCCACGGTTAACCCCGGAGCAGTCAGCGGCAAAATCACCCGACCGAAAACCTCAAAGGGGCTATAGCCCTCGAGCATCGCCATCTCGTCGAGCTCTTTGGGGATGCCGTTAAAAAAGTCGACCATTAACCACACGACAATCGGCATCAACCCGGCTATCGACACCAGAATCAGACCTGTTCTGGTGTCGAGCAGGTTCAGGTTTCGAAGCATCAAGAAAAACGGGAAGCTCAACACGATGGGGGGCATAATCCGCTGCGAGATGAAGAAAAAGACGATGTCCTGGTTGCGGATAAAGCCGAGCTTGTAGGCATAGCGCGAGAGGCCGTAGGAGGAAATGGTCCCCAGAACCAGGCTGATCGCGGCGCCCCCAAAAGTGATGACGATGCTGTTAAACAGCGGAGGAATGAGGTTGGTCGTCGCCCCGCCACCGCCGAAAATACTCGACCACCCCAGGCCGCTGGGTTGGAATTCGACAAAGGGGATATACGTCGCACCAAAGTTCACGGCCTCTGGTGGCTTAATACTGGTCACCGCCGCCCACAGCAGCGGCAGGAGGATAAACACACTCCAGAGGGTGATAAAGACCCCCACGAGGACGCGTTTGAGCACCATCTCTAGACCCCCTTCGGCTTGGAGATGCGGGTGAGGATTTGGACGATTACCGTGAGTAAGACGATGAAGGTAATCAGGTAGGTCACCGAGAGAGTGCCACCGTTTGCTAAGTCGAAGTTTCGAAGCGCCGTGAGGTAGATGTAGTAGGTCGGTGTTTCGGTTGACGAGCCCGGCCCGCCGTTTGTCATGGCGTAAACGGTGTCGAAAATTTTGGACGCCTCGATCAGGCGGATAATGATTGCCCCGATACTCACCGGCGCCATCATCGGCAGGGTCACCTTAAAGAACGTGCGGAAGGTTCCCGCGCCGTCAATCGCGGCGGCGAGGAAGGGCTCACGCGGCAAACTGAGCAGCCCGGCCAACAGCAGCAGATACATAAATGGTGTCCACTGCCAGATCTCCGCGATCATGATCGCGGTCATCGCCGGGATGGTGTCAGATAGCCAGGAGACAGGGCCAAAGCCCAGCGTGGTCACGATGTCGTTGACCGGCCCGGTGGTTTCGTTGAAAATCGATTTCCACACCACGGACATGACCACCGGTGTGGTCATCATGGGAACAAGCCACAACACGCGGAAGAACCGCCCGGAGGCCACCCCCCGCCAGGAGACCAGCGCGGCGAGGAAGCCGAGAACGTATTGGATGAAGACGGTGAAAAATGCGAGCGGGACGAGGCGAAACATCGCCTCCCAGAAGCGCTCATTACTGGCCATAGCCGCCCAGTTACGCCCGCCCACCCAGTCGAAGCCAGAGTTCGCGACTGACCAGTTGGAAAAGCTCAGCGCAATAGTGAATAGCAACGGGAAGATGATGATGGCAATGAGGGTGAATAACCCCGGCAGCAGAAACAGCCGGCCATAAAACTTACTCACGAATTACACCACCTTGTGTGACAGGAATGGGGACTCGCACCCGGTGGTGGGGCAGGTCACTGCCCCACCACCGGGTCTTGTTCACGAGGAACTAGTCGAGGTTGTCCTCGAGGCGAATAACCGCCTGGTAGGCCTCTTCGATGACATCGGGTCCGATGCGCTCGATGATGGACTCCCATTCGGCCGCGACGTCGTCGAGGGCGTCTTGCGGGGTCTTCTGACCCGCGAGAGCCTCGGCAACACCGTTAGCCATGGCGGTGTAGAACTCACCGTTACCGGGAACGCGGAGGTCGAACACGCGGTTGGTGTTCTCCTCGTAGTTCTGCATGGTGTCGATGTAGGTCGTCGCCGACTGCTCTTCCCAGCCAACCTGGTTGGTCCAGAAGTCGACATCGAAGTCATCGGTACGACCGGGGTTCACCCCGAAGCGACCAATGGACAGGTCGATCGTGTGGTTGGCCTTGTTTCCGAAGAAGCAGAGGTAGTCAAACGCCATCTGCTGCACCGGAGAGTCAGCCGTCACGACCGAGGTCCAACCCCAGGAAATGTAGGGGGCGAAGTTCACGCCACCTTCCGGAGTTTCCCACTGGCCAGTGGTGCGGTTCCAGACCTCTTCGGCACCGGGCAGCGGTGCGGCTGCCACGTTTTCGCGAATCGGGCTGTTGGCCTGGTTGGCCTCGACGAACGCGTCATCCCAGGTGTAGCTAAACAGCGCCTCACCCTTACCGAAGGAGGCAATCTCCTCGGCAAGACCAAAGCTCGAGTAGCCCGGTGGGACAAAGTCCACGGCCTCAACGAAGTCTTCCAATCCGCGGACGAATCCGGGGTTGTTGACCTGGGGGACCATGTTCTCGTCGAACCAAAAGCCACCGGAAACATCCGGGTGCTTAGCGTAGGGCGCGACACGGCTGATGAACGCGGAGAACATCAGGTTGTCACGAGCCATCACCTCGACCGAACCGTAGAAGTCAATCCCGGCTGGCTGAGCAGCGGGCGACCAGTTTCCACTGGCGTACTGCCCAGCGAAGAAGGCGGCCTGCTCGTTGTACTCGCTCCAGGTCTGCGGCACGCGAAGCTCGTTACCGGTTGCCTCACGGTAGGCAGCCTGAGCATCGGCGTCGTTGATGACGTCGGTGCGGTACTTCAGGTAGTGGCGGTCAGCGTCGATCGAGTACAGCTTGGTCTCACCATTCCACTGGGCAATCTGCTTGACCAGGTCGGTCGAGTCAGCAAGCTCGGTCTCGGTGAGGTACTCGTCGGGCACCGTGGCGTAGTACTGCTGGAAGTCACCCAGCCACTGCGAACCACCAAAGATGACGTCGTAGGCGTTC
>CBFHWA010000087.1:0-4094 GCA_965659525.1 Pontimonas sp. | reverse complement strand
CAATAGAACTGGCCCGCCGAGGCTGGCGGGTGGCTGTTGTCGGGCGCAACCCCGAGCGCACCCGAACGGTCGCGGGTATCACCGGAGGCGACGCGTTCATCGCCGATTTTGACTCGCTCGACGCTGTTCACACTCTCGGTCAGACACTTCTCGATTCGCTCCCGCGCATCGATGTGCTGCTTAACAACGCCGGAGGCATCCTCGGGCGGCGCGAGGAGAGTGTTGACGGCTACGAACTCACCCTCCAGCGCAATGTCCTCGCTTCGGTCGCCCTGAGCGAAAAACTTCTCCCCGCGCTCACGGACACCTCGGGTCGAGTAATCCACACCTCCTCGGTGATGAACCGCATCGCTCGACTGCGTCTGGATGATTTGGACTATCGCCATCGTCGCTACGCCGGGGGCTGGCAGCCCTATGCGGATGCGAAACTCGGCGTCATTCTCTACGCACGCTCGCTGGTTGAGCGCAGCACAGTAGAGAGCTTTCCCGTTCACCCCGGTTATGTGAACACCAGTTTTGGCCCCCACACCCGACTGGCCCGGGCAACGCTGGCACTAACCAGGCGGCTGCAAATTTCAGCACAGGCTGGCGCAGCGCCGCTGGTGCATCTCGTCGATACCCCGGAACTGGGTGTGGCCAACGGAACCTACTTTGATGGTCTCCTCCCCCAAGGCTCTACCCACCCGTTGGCAACTGACCCCGCCACGGTCAGCCGCTACGGCTCTGAGGTGCTCGCTCGCGTAGGCTAAGACCCACACCCCGGATGAGAAGGAGAGGGTCATGAGTCGTCGGATAGCCGGCCCGATCTCACTCGCCGTTGGCGCCCTTCTCGTCCTCTCAGGCTGCCAATCGGTCCAAGGCTTTGTCGATGGTCTCGCCGGTGGTGACTCCGCAACCACCGATGCCGATACCGGTGTCGCTGCGGACGAATCAGCCACGGGTCAACCCGATGAGGGCGTAACCGATGTGCCCCAGGTTGAAGAAACGACCGAAGAGGTCGACCCGTCACTTCCCGTCATCGCGGTTCCACCCTGCTCTGAGCTCTACTCCGATGGCCAGGTCGTCGCGTTTGAGCAGGAGGGCCGTCAGGCCGAAGGTGACATTAGCCAGGACGGTTACGGCTACGGCACCACCAATCAAGACCTGATCGCCATCCTCGAGGGGGTGCGCGATGATCTGCGGGTATCGTGCACCTGGTATCTGCCG
The DNA here is from genome assembly GCA_965659525.1 of Pontimonas sp. GTDB lineage: Bacteria > Actinomycetota > Actinomycetes > Actinomycetales > Microbacteriaceae > Pontimonas. The sequence goes on along the minus strand of CBFHWA010000087.1, from coordinate 2,888 downwards.
CCGGAATTTAGTTCCACCACCTCTGTTGCCATCCTCTCGACCGAGGCGATGCTCGCGGTAGAAGACCTTCTGGGTCAGGCCGCCGACTCACAAAACACACTGGGGTCTGGCGCGCTCTGGAAACTCGAATCCAGTAGCTCCAACATTTCTGGTGAATACATTGCTAACGAAGCCCACTACATCGCCCCCACGGAGTGCCCGACGACGCTGGCAGAATCGAACTGTTCGGTGTGGTTTGCCTCAACAAACTCCTCGGGAAGCTCTGAGGAGCTCACCCGGGATGCGGCGACCGTCTTTGGTGCGTTGAACTAGTCAGCAAACAGCCGGGGAAACCGCGTTGCGTCATCCAGACGTGAGGTGATCTGGCCAGCAAGACCCATCACTCTGGCATCGCCTCCCGGCCGGCCCACGAGCTGCACCCCCACGGGCAGATCCTCAGAGGTATACGCGGTCGTGACTGATACGGCTGGTAGCCCCGCGACGTTGACAAAGCTGGTCCACGGGGTGACCTGGACTTGTTGACGGAAGTTGTGCCAGGCGTCCTGGGGGTCATACCAACCAAGCGTGGGGGCTGGACCATTGAGCCCCGGGGTCAGCACAGCGTCGTATCCGGCGAAGGCAGAAATCGTGTCGTATTCAAACCGGCGAAGACCCGCCATCGCCTCGACTAACTCCACCGCGCTGACCTGCTGGCCTCGCTCAATGAGTAACCGGGTCAGTGGCTCAATGGACTCGATGGCGTCAGGCGGGACGGGCAAACTTGCCGCATTTGAGCTCCAGAGCGTGACAAAGTCATTGGCATACGAGCTAGCGGGTTTCCAATCCAAATCGACCACTTCATGCCCCGCGTCAATCAAGCTTTCTCGGGCTCTGGCCAGGGCGATTAGCGCATCGGGGTGAACCTCGATATCCCAGTGCGATGGCCACGGCCACGCCGTCGTCACGGCGATACGACGACGGGAGGAGTCAGCAAGGCCCTGGAGATAAGCCCCCGGAGAACCAGGCGCTCTCGTCGCCCACGACCAGTCGCCCTGGACTAGGAGGTCTGCGGCGACGGCGAGGTCCTCCACGCTTCGAGTAATCAATCCCGGAACAGCGAGCCCGCCGGGGAACTCAAAACCGCTTCCGGCGGGGACGAGTCCACGCGAGGGTTTCCACCCTACGAGCCCGCACGACAGTGCGGGGATCCGAATCGATCCGCCACCGTCGGAGCCGGGAGCGAAGGGCAACAATCCAGCGGCGACCGCGGCGGCTGCGCCGCCACTGGATCCCCCGGCAGACCGGGTTGTGTCGTGGGGGTTTCTCGTCGGGCCCACAGCGAGGGCCTCCGTGGCGGCAGCCATGCCAAATTCTGAGGTTGAGGTTTTTCCCACACTCACCGCTTTCACCCGGTCAACCCACAACGCCATCGGGTCAGACGTGTCGGCAGGTGGCTGCCCGCGGGAAATTGCCGAGCCGTACCCGGTGGGCATGCCCTCTCGAGCGACTAAGTCTTTATCCGCCGTTGGCAGCCCGGTAAGGGCTGTGGCCTCGCCGGTATCTAGCGCATCCTGGGCCTGCGCTGCCCGGATGCGAGCGCCGGGCGCATCGATATGGACGAGGGCGTTTAGCAACGGGTTGTAACGCTCGATTCGATCCAGGTAGTGCTCGAGTAACTCGGGGGCGCTGATCTGGCGCGTTTGCACAGCCTCACGCTGGTGGATCAAGGATTCGCGGTGCCAGGAACTCACCCCCTCAGGCTAGTGCGCCTTCAGCCAGAGCCGAGCTGTGTGTCCTTATACTGGCTGGCCAGGAGAGGAATTCTCACCATGAGCGCATCTGGCAAACCCCGCAGCGCGATTCTCGGCGCCCTCCTCGCCCTCACGCTCTTGGCCGGTTGTCAAACCACTGCCGGTGAGGATGAACTCACCGCACCCGAAAGCCCGGCGGATGACACACAGCAGGATGAACCAGAACCCCAAGAGTTTCAGTTCATATTGCCCACCCTCTGCCAGGACATCCTCCCCACAAGCGGTATCGATCAGGTGACCGCGGGAGAGCTCAGTTTGCTCCGCGGCCCCGGGAGTGGCTCCACCGACACCGTTTACCCAGAGGGGCCCTCCCCCCAAGAGGAACGCGGGGGGCTTAGTTGCCTCTTTGGCAATGGTGAAGAAACCCAGACCTACACCCTCAGCGTTGCGCCGATGACGCAGATGTCCCGGGCGGAAGTCATCGATGGGCTCTTAGCCCAGCAGCTAAACCCCGGCCAAACGGCCGACGGGGTGCTGACGTACTGGATTCAGGGTGACGAGGCAACGGTGCCTGCGATTTACAACGCGGTGTACTCCGATGCCTGGTACGAAGTGCTGATTTTCCCGGGTGGACGCGTCGCCTATGAACAAGCCTCCTCGCTGGTCAGCCAAATGCGAAGCCACACCCTGCAGGTCGTTGGCTAAATCGCCGCAGTGGACCAGCCAGCTGGTCGATTCCATTGATCCGCGCTGGGCGCGACTTCTCCCCCCGACCGTCATCGACCACGTGACCAGCATTGGCCATGAACTGGAGCGACAGGGTGGCATCGAGGGCATCGTGCCCCGACCCGAGCAGGTGTTTCGCGCCTTGGACGTCGCACCCGATGCGGTGCGGGTCCTCATCGTCGGACAAGACCCCTACCCCAATCCGGCCCACGCAATGGGGTTAGCTTTCTCCGTTCCCCGCGGCATCTCACCCCTGCCACCCAGTGCCCGCAATATTCGCCGCGAACTCTCCGAAGACGTGGGCGTGAGCCTGCCCAGTCACTTCCAGCTGCTGCGCTGGGTCGACCAAGGAGTCTTGCTGCTGAACCGCCACCTGACCACGGCTCCCGGTCGTCCCGGCGCCCATCAGGGTCTTGGCTGGGCGAGACTAAG
>CBFHWA010000086.1:0-4516 GCA_965659525.1 Pontimonas sp. | reverse complement strand
CTGACCTGGAGATTAGACCGCGAGGTTCTCGGTGACCGCGCCGAGACTGTGGCCTCGAGGCTGTAGCAGCCTTACGACCCGGTGTTGGTCTCGGGAGTATCGCCATCGAAGTCAGGCTTCGAGTTGTTTCGCCCGGATGCCCTGTCAAAGCCATCGTCATCCGAGTCGACGTCCTCGTTGGCGCTCTGTCCGAGCCAATCATCTAACGAGCCCGTTTCTTCGGCGTTTGCTTCCCGGTCGTGCTGTGCCTGCTCACCACGGGAGACCTGAAGGAAGCCCTCGACACTGCTCAGCCCCGCACCCTCACTCAGGCTCGTCTGGGGTGGCTCCATCGAGCTAACGCGCTCGAGTTGGTCGCTGACTAAGCGGCGCATCCGGTTGACGATCGCCATCGATCCGCTGACATCGTGACTGACCTGGGTCATCTGTTCCACCGCATCCCCGAGGACGTTTTTGGCGTAGTCCAGTGCCTGGGCCGTAATTTCTTCGCCACGCCTTTTTGCCTCGCGCACAATTTGTTCCGCGTGGGCCTGAAGCTCCCTGGCTCGGCGCTCTGTCGACTGCGCATAGCGGTCAGCCTCCAGATAGGTCTTTCTCGCATACCCATCAGCCTGGTCTCGAACATCGGACTCTTTGCGCTCCAGCTCCAGGGTGGCTAGTCGAATCTGGTTATCGGAGGCTTGTGCTCGTTCTTCGGCAGCCCGGAGAACGTCGGATGCTTCCGATTTCAATTTCTCCGCCCGCGAATTGGCAAACTGCACGATTTCTTGAGCGCGCGACTCCGCCCGGGCGACCTCCTTCTTGGCCTTTTCCACTTGCTCCTGCGATTCGCGTGCTGCCGTGGCAACAGCGCGTTCGGATTCACTGTGCAGATTGTGGGCCGCCGCGGTGGCCTCGTCGCGGGTCTGTTGAGACTGCTCGTTTGCCTCCTGTCGAATCCTGGCGGCCTCACTGCGGGCATTGGCCAGCAGGGCGTTGGCTTCGGCGCCAGCGTCTTCGACCTGCTTGGCGGCGTTGAGCCGTAGTTGGGTGTAGGCGGCCTCAGTCTCTTCTAACTGGGCGCGCACTGCAGCAAGCTCATCAGTGAGCTGCTCGATGACCGGGTCCACTTCACCCGGGTCATAGCCGCGGAGTATTCTCCGAAAATCCCTTCCATCCACGCTGCCCACCGTAGGTGGCCAATGTGACAACGAGGTAACGAATAGCTATGACGTTGAGTCCTCTGGCAGCTGCTGCTCCACAATCACCCTCGAGCGCGGCATCGCATCGGGATAGTTTTCTCGCACCCACTCGACCATGTGCTCGCGGATGAGACAGCGCAGGTTCCACTGCGCGGTGGAATCAGCAGCCGAGGCGACAAACCGCACCTGCAGGTATCCACCGGTTGCATCGGTTACCAGGCAGTCCGCTGTTCGCCGATCCCACAGCTCGGTGGTGTCGAGAAGTCGGTGGAATTCTTCTCGAATCGCCGCGACCGGAACACGCCAATCCATATCGATCATGACCACGCCGTAAATCTTCGGCGACTTCCTCGTCCACGTCTCAAACGGGGTCGAGGTGAAGTAGGTGGAGGGGACAATTAGGCGGCGTTCGTCCCAGATGTAGACGACCACATAGGACAGGGTGATCTCGCCGATTGTGCCCCACTCTTTTTCCACAACTACCACGTCGCCCACGCGAATGGCATCGGTGAATGCCAGTTGGATGCCCGCAAACAGGTTTCCCAAAACAGACTGGGCGGCCAAGCCGCCGACGACACTGAGCACTCCGGCGGAAGCGAGAATTCCCGCTCCCAGGCCCCGAATTTCGGGGAAGGTAAAGAGCGCAAAGCCAATGGTCAACACCCCAATAACCGCGTTTGCGATCCGGCGCAGCAGGCGCAACTGGGTGGCAATCCGGCGAGTGTGAGCGTCGTTGAGGTCCCCTTGTTCGAACCGGTCAATCCAGCGAATGACGCTGAAGTTCACCACCTCCTGGAGGAGGAAACCAGCTGAGAGGATCGCGACGACGATGAGGGCGTGGGTCGTGACCTGCCACCACAACTGGTCGGCGGCTTGGACGCTGGCCACACTGAGCAGGGTGGCCACAGCGAGGACAACGACGCGAAGGCGGGGGCGAATATCCACGTAAAAAGGGGTGAGCCACTCCACACGCGACCCAATCGCCCGCACCACCACCCAGATGGCAAACAGCCCCGCAATGGCAATACCAACGGTGATCAGCGCTTGTAGGCCGATCTGCATCCAGACGTCCACTGTCGCCTCCTTCGGGGACTCACACCAGGGCCACAGCCGCGCAGGGCGTTAGCTGGCTTTGTGATTCTTCTCGCTGTTGCGCACCAAGACGATGGCAAACACTAAGGCTAGAACGACACCAGCGTTGACCCCAAGTTCGAGGATGGCGCGCTGGAATTCCTCCTGGGTTTTGCCCTGGTTGAGCGTCAATGACGAGCCAACCGAGAGGATGTGACGAACACTGGCAATCACCCCAATAATGAGAAATTTGCGCAGTTGGAAAAACCCGTCAGTAAACCGGGCGATTACCGTGCGAATGATCTCCAGGATGATGACGATGAACAAGACGTCATTAATGGCCTCGAGCATGCCGTTGGGGAAAAATGGCCGGATGGTTAAGACCCGCCAGATCGTCACCCCGACCGCAGCAATCGCCACACCGAGGAGAATCACACCGAGGACAGCGTGAAAACCATCTTCGATGCGGTTAACCCACTTTTTGGGAATGATTCCCGTTTCGTCATCTGTTTTCGACATCCATCCTCCTGCCCCCACCCTAAGCGCAGGGAGATGTGAGGGACAGGGGCAACTCCTCTGAGAACGTGAAACCAATCGATTGGGCGCACGCAGCCTGGTGAAACGAGCCCCCACACCGGGAAGTTGATGCACGCGGGCTTCGGGTCCTCACCGGCCACAAAACCAACCTGTGGCGACACACCAGCTACGGGTTTATCCACGACTCCGCTCACGCACTGCTCACCGGGCTTGGTGACGGCCAGGCGATGGAATGTGACGTTGAAGCTGGCTACCGGGACCCGTTCGAGCAGGCGGGAATGCTCGTGTGGGCGGGGCCTTCGCAGTGGATCAAATGCGGAATCGAATATACCGACGGCCAGGCCCACCTGGGAGCAGTGGTCACGAACGAGAAATCAGACTAGTCGGCACACCCCGTTCCCGGTTGGGCTCCCGGGGTGACGACGTTTCGAGTCAGTCGATCCGGTGATGCCCTCACGATTCGAGCCAAACGCGCGAAGCAGCTCTGGCAGTTAGTCCGCCTCGCGCCCCTTGATCCGAAGCGCGACTGGAAGGCAGGCCCCTACGCAGCCTCACCGTCGAGTGCGGGCCTCGAGGCGAGGTTTAGTCGGTGGCACCGAAGCGCTGCCGATCGCTCGCTTCACTAGGTTGTGTGGCGTGGGCGTGGCAAGGCCCGATGGCCGCGGTGAGTACCTACGCTGGGAATCGAAATCGACCAGAGGGGGCCGTGAGAAATGTCAGATGATGCCCGGGAGCGCTACGACGTCTTTAGTGGACGACGCGAAGAAGCAGCCCGCAGCCCCCAGGGGTCCCTGGCGTTAGTAAATACTCAGTGGGTGACCCAGGAGCAGAGCGTGTGGGCGGCGGCCGGAGCCTGGGCGCCGCGCGCTGATGGCGGCTCTGGTCTCGTTGTTCGGGCGCTCGCCGAAGACGGCGTGCGCGTCGATGGAGAATTGGTCGACGGTGAGGCTACTGTGCGAGCCAAAGACGATCCGCAGCCCTCCCAGGTGCGTTTTTCTGACACTGTCACCGGGGTAGTCATCGCCGGAGAGGCCGGCTACGCTCTGCGAGTTTTTGACGAGAACTGCGACGACGCGAGGAACTTTTCGCATATTGACCGCTTCGACTACGACCCCCACTGGGTACTCACCGCCTCGTGGCGCGAAATTCCCGGCGGTTCCGTCGTGGGCTTTGAACATCTCAAAGACGACGGCCAGGCCCGCGATGAGGTTGTTCCCGGCGATATTGTCCTGGACTATGACGGCGAGACCTACACCCTGAGCGCCTTTAAGGCCGGGACGGCCCTGCAGTTGGTGTTTGCCGACAGCACCAACGGCGATGAGACCTACAGCGTCGGGCGATTTCTGTTTTGTGCACCCAGCCCGGATGGAACCATCACACTCGATTTCAACTACGCGGTGTTGCCGCCGTGTGCGTTTAGCTACCAGTACAACTGCCCACTGCCGCCAGCCAATAATCGCCTGCCGTTTGCGATTCGCGCTGGCGAAAAACAGGTGATGGCTCAATCGGGCGGTCTGCTCCACCCCGAATAGTCGACCAGGGCCACGCCTCGAATCACAGCCTTGTGATTTGGGTGTCCGCTGTGTCACACTAAAGACATAATCCAATAGCACTCCACACGTTTCTGTGGTCGATGGGGAAGTCGAGCCAACAGAAACGGAGGAGACCATGGTGGCACCGACGGCAAGTGGGGTGCTTTTTGTCCACTGCGCTCCGCGGGCGCTGAC
>CBFHWA010000085.1:0-4698 GCA_965659525.1 Pontimonas sp. | reverse complement strand
CCAGCACGTTCAAGTCAACCGGTATCACTCGAGCGAAGCGATAGCCCCTGTGTGGTGGTGTTGACCTCCTCGGGCTTAGCCGGCCGCATCGACGGCACCGATTTCACGGCTCCCAGTGGTCGACTCAGCCACGATGCAATCGCCAGCCAGTGGCGAACCACCACGCGCACTGCTGTGGGTGTCGTGTTGAGCAACGGGCAGCTTGTCACCGTGGAGCCAGGAGAGTTTCCCGCTCTCTCGGCCGAAAAACCAACCCCGAAGGATGGCCTCGACCTCGCGGGTTATGCCGGTGCCGAAAAAGGGGTGCGCGCACTCGCGCTGGTGCCCCTGGGTGATGATGCGCCCGTCATCGCCTGTGGAACGGCCCAGGGAGTGGTGAAGCGTCTTGACCTCTCCAGCCTGGTGCCAAAACCCCAGCAGAGCATCATGTCACTCAAACCCGGTGACCGCCTCGTCGGGGCCGGCATCTGCGGTGACAACGACTGGCTTGTTTTTGTGACCGACGACGCCCAAGTGTTGCGCTTTTCTGCCTCAGCGGTTCGACCCCAGGGCCCTGCTGCCGCTGGGATGACGGGAATCGGCCTCAGTGAGGGCGCCCAGGTGATTGGCTTTGGCTGTAGTTGGAATGACCAGAGCATGGTCGTGACGATCTCTTCCAGCTCAGCCACCCTCAGTGGCGTGGGGCCGGGTCGGGCGAAGCTCACACAGCTCGCGTCGTTTCCCGCCAAGGGCCGAGGGACAAAAGGGGTCCGCGGGCACAGTTTCCTCAAAGGTGAAGATGTACTTATCCTCGGCGCCGTGGCACAGGCGCCGCGCGCGCTCAGCCCAGGCGGTCGGGCTGTCGACCTTCCCGAACCCACAGCCAAACGAGACGGCTCAGGTGTTGTGCTACCCACAAGTGTCGGGCATGTGGGCGAGGCACTCGCGCTGGACTAGACGTCAATCGAGGCGGGGTCGTGGCGGGGGCGCTCCGCAATGAATTCGCGACGCGGCGCCACCTCATTGCCCATTAACAGCTCAAACATTGCTGCGGCTGCTTCCGCGTCGACCACACGCACCCGCCGCAGCATTCGACCCGACGGGGTCATCGTGGTTTCGGCCAGCTGATCGGCATCCATCTCCCCCAAGCCCTTATAGCGCTGGATGGGCTCCTCATAGGAGACGTTTCGGGCCTCCAAATCGGCCAGAACACTTTGAAGCTCTGCCTCTGAGTAGGTATAGAGAACCTCGTTGGGGGTGGAGCCGCGGTGTTTGACCACCACCCGGTGCAGCGGTGGGACCGCGGCAAAGACGCGCCCGGCTTCTACGAGGGGCCGCATATAACGGAAAAACAGGGTCAGCAGCAGGGTGCGAATATGAGCACCGTCAACATCCGCGTCACTCATGATGATGACTTTCCCGTAGCGAGCTTGCTCCACATCAAACGTTCGACCAGACCCGGCGCCGATCACTTGGATAATCGCCGCACACTCTTGGTTGTTGAGCATGTCCTGCAGGCTCGCCTTTTGGGTGTTGAGGATCTTGCCGCGAATGGGCAACAGCGCCTGGGTTTCAGAATCTCTGGCAAGTTTCGCCGTTCCCAGAGCGGAATCACCCTCGACGATAAACAACTCAGTGTCCTCGACGGACTTACTGCGACAGTCGACCAACTTGGTGGGCAGCGTCGAGTTCTCGAGCGCACTCTTGCGCCGCTGTGTTTCTTTTAAAGTGCGCGCTGAAATCCGAGTCTTCATCTCGGCAACAACTTTTTCCAACAACAGCGCAGACTGGGCTTTATCGTCGCGCTTTCCCGACTGCAGCCTGCTCCGAAGACCATCGGAAAGCACCTGGGAGACAATCGCTTTGGCCGCGGGCGTTCCCAATACTTCCTTGGTTTGACCCTCAAACTGCGGTTCAGGCAATCGAACGGCGACCACAGCGGTTAAACCAGCCATGACGTCGTCCTTGTCGAGCTTGTCATTGCCCAGTTTTAACCGACGGGCGTTGCGCTCGACTTCCTGGCGAATAACCTTCATCAGACCCTGTTCAAAGCCCTGCAGGTGAGACCCACCTTTGGGGGTTTGAATGATGTTGACGAAGCTCTTGACAACGGTGTCGTATCCCGTTCCCCACTGAACAACCACATCCACGGCGAGTTCGCGCTCAAGCTCGGTTGGCTCCAGGTGCCCGTTTTCTTGCAGCACAGGTACCGTCTCGGTGAACGTCCCGGTGCCCTGGAACTGCCACGGGCCCACCACCGCTTGGTCCGGGGCGAGATAGTCGGCGAATTCGACCGTTCCGCCATCAAATTGAAACGATTCCCGACGCACCGGGTCGGTGCGCTGGTCGGTAATGGCCAGGGACAGTCCCGGAACGAGAAAAGCGGTTTGCCGGGCGCGATCGAGCAGGTCGTCGACCGACACTCCGGCCTCCGCGCCGAAGACACCCGGGTCTGGCCAAAACCGAACCCGTGTCCCGGTTTTCTTTTTTGCCACCGTTCCACGCTGCTGAAGCTCACTGCCGCTAACGAACGGGGTGAAGTGAGCATCAGGGGTGGGCTCACCTCGGTCAGCGAAAACACCCGGCTCACCGCGTCGAAAGGACATTCCCCAGGTCTTTCCGTCTCGATCGACCTCCACATCGACCCGCGAGGACAAGGCGTTGACAACAGAGGCCCCCACACCGTGGAGTCCACCGCTGGATTGATAGGAGGCTCCGCCAAATTTGCCCCCGGCATGGAGTTTGGTGAACACCAGCTCCACACCGCTCAGACCCGACTTTGGCTCCACATCGACGGGAATCCCCCGACCGTTGTCCGAGACTTCAATGCTCTGGTCTGGATAAACGGTGACCGAGATATCGCCTCCGAAACCACCGATGGCCTCGTCAACAGAGTTGTCGATGATTTCCCACACGCAGTGCATGAGTCCCCGGGCGTCGGTCGAACCGATATACATCCCGGGGCGCTTACGAACGGCTTCCAGACCTTCGAGGACGGATAGATGCCGGGCGGAATAATCGGTTGCCACACTCACCTCTGAACGTTCGTTGGGGCTGTCTTCGGAGAAGAAACAGGCGGTTTCGAGCATACGCACCCGTGGCCGATCGGCCACGGTGGCACTGGGGTGTGTGGGGAAAGTTGAGCCTGTTCTACGCGCAGGGCGAAACAGGGTGAAACATCCAGCAAAACCCACCGGGGCCATGGTGGAATAGGGTGCATCGTGACGGAAGGACACCGGATGACTCAGAGTGCGGCCACTATTGACCCCACCACTACCGCGCCCGCGGACGCTGATGCGCCGCTGGGCTTCGGAGACCACTGCGACAGCTGCGGTGCGCAGGCGTATGTCCGTGTAACCCTGCCGTCTGGGGTTTTGCTCTTCTGCGCCCACCACGCGGACAAGCACCGCGACAGCCTAAGCGGCAGCGCTCTCGTCTGGCACGACGAGACCCACCGCTTGCGCGATGAAATCGCCAGCTAGTCACCCCCCTTTACGCTGGAGCACCACCAGTGTGACCCGTCTGCGCGATGCGCTGCGCGAGCTGTCGCTCAACGCGCCGGCTGACCTCGTGCTCGATTTGCGCGCAGACGCTTACGGCGTTGGAGCTGGCCTGGTCGCCAACGAAGCTGCGCGGCTGGGTTTGCGTTTCGCTCGTTTCGACATCAGCTTCTCCTCACCCGTGCTGGAGGCAACAGAGTCCTCACAGGCCACAACGGGGTGGCTTCATCTCGCGCACCAACATCAGGCGCTCACACTCCAGGCCGCGGTCATCAACAGCAAATCCGTCCCAGCCGGCTCAGCGGTGTCCTACGGGGGCTACTACACGACCCACAGCCCGACATCACTCGCGCTTGTCGCAATCGGTTTTGCCGACGGGCTGCCCCGGCTCAATCCCGTCGGGGGTGAGGTCGAAGCGCGCGGGGAACGCTTTCCCATCGCCGGTCGGATAGCGATGGATCAGCTCATTCTCGACACCGGGGCCACCGTGCTTGAGCCTGGTGAGACGGTCACCATCTGGGGTGGTCTCGTGGGCATCGAGCAGTGGGCTCAGTGGTCCAACCGGTCGGTTGAGGTGTTGAGCTCCGGGTTGGGAGAACGACTCGGCCACCGCGTCATTGAGGAGAGTCTGTGACGGGCCCGCGAATTGAACTAGACCGCAGTGCACTGCGCTCGAACGTTTCTCGCGCGAGAGAAATCATCGGGCCGCACTGCCGGTTGATGTTCGCCGTGAAATCCAACGCCTATGGCCACGGGATGGACCTGGTCGCTCCCGAAGTCATCGATGCTGGCGCTGCCGAATTGGCAGTTCTCGACATCCCAACCGGGATTCTTGCCAGAAAAACAAGCCCCACCGCCCCACTTTTTGCCTGGCTACTCGGCCCGGAGGATGACTACCGCGCGGCCGTCGAAAACGACATCGAATTAGGCGTATCAACAATGTGGCAACTCGATGCCATCGCCAACCAAATGCCCTCCACGCCCGTCACCGTTCACCTAAAAGTCGATACCGGGCTTAATCGAAACGGTGCAACACCTGCCCAGTGGCCAACACTCGTGGCGCAGGCCAGGCAGCTAGAACAACATGAGGTCATCCGAGTGCGCGCCATTTGGTCGCATTTGGCCGATACATCTCGAGAAATCAGCGCGGAAGCACTGGGGCGACTCCACGTCGCAGCCCGGGCCGCCCAACGAGACGGCATCGTAACTGATGTCCTGC
>CBFHWA010000084.1:0-4764 GCA_965659525.1 Pontimonas sp. | reverse complement strand
CGCGTGCTCAGCCCCACCGGGCGAGTTTGGTATTCCGGGGGCAGGTGAGCAATACCGGGCAGAATCGGCACTCTCTGACTCGACAACGCCCGAGTCCACACCGGCCGACTCAACACCACCCGAGTCGGCTTCATCAGCGCCTGTGCCTGCGCCTGTGCTGTCGGGGGCGAGAGATGTGACTAGCCAAACCCTGGATGCGCCTGCGCCAGATACGGCCGTGCTTCCTGTTTTGCGAGCAGAAGATGTCGACGCCGAAGCCGTGAGACTGCTCACCGACTATTTAGAGGCGACAGACCAGGCGACGGGGTCTGGGGGAGTATCGACACGGGCCATGGCGGGGTTGGTGACCCCAGCGTGGATGCCAACCGAGCAGCGGGGTTTTGCCGATTACCGAGACCGCAAGATTCGCACTCTGGGTCGCACGGATTTTGCTGACCTCGTCATCCAGTCTGTTCGCCACACCGCCGAGGGTTTGGTCGAAGTTGCGGTTTTTGCGTGTATTGACGCGAGCGCTGTGTGGGTCATTCCCACTGATTCCCCCGAGCCCCCGGAAGATCTGCTCGAGTGGCTGGAATCGGACGGACCGGCCACCGAGCCTGGTGAAGAACAAGTGGCCCGTTGGCAGGAATTCCTCGATCGTGCCGAGCCCAAGGCGGGAGTGATTGACCCTGTCGTGGTGTGGATGCTCGGGCCTGGGCCGGAGAGTTTACGCATCGACGCAATGGACACCTGGAGGGGGTATCACCCGTGCGAATCGCGCGAAAGTGGCCAGTAGTGATTATCGGACCGGTGGTTGTGGCGATAACCCTGTGGGCGGATGGCAGGGCCTATGCCGAGTGCTCTCAAGCCCAGCGCACCTCCGGGGTGTGCCAGTCGGTGACCACCGATATTGACGGCGGTGGGGTCACCATCACCCGAGAAGAATCATCACCCGGGCAGCCCGGCACAACGACGACCGGCGCAGCGCCCGGTGGATCCTCGGGCGCAAATAGAAGTAGCCCACCACCGCGACAGGAAGCGAGGCTTGGTTCCTCGGAGTGTGCCATTCGCGTTCAGGGACTCTGTCGGGGAGGGTCTCCGGCGAAAAATTCACCTGCTGCCCAGAGCGAGCAAACCCCGCCCACACCCCCGCGTTACGCCTCAGAGCTCGAGAGTTTCCGCCCCGACCGCCCGGCAATCCGCATCGAGCCACAGGGCTGGAGCGTGCCGAGGCTGCCCACGAATATGGTCGCCGTAGCCACGGTGCATCGCAAGCGCGGCGAGCTGCTGGGGTGGCCAGTGGAGGTGCGGTTTACCCCGGTGGACTACCACTGGAATTTTGGTGATGGCTCCCGCAGGAGCACGAGCGACGCGGGGGCGCTGTGGTCACAGCGTGGCGTGGCTCAATTTTCTGCCACACCCACAGCCCACCGCTATGACCGGCCCGGTCGCTACCGGGTGTCTCTGCGGGTGGACTACCGGGTGGAGTTTCGTTTCGAGGGGGAGAGCTTTGGCGATATTGATGGCGAGGTCAGCCGCGATGCGCCCAGCCAAACAGTGGAGGTGCTCACGGTTTCTCCGCTCTTAGTCGAGGGCACCGGCTAAGATTTTGGCATCTACCCAGCGTCTTTTCTTCACCGGCCAAGGATTCGCTAAGCCTCTACCAAGCTTCTGGGCGCAGACTATGGGGCGTGGAAAGGACCCGACGACGTGACTGAGCACAAGCCCGACGGCAGCGACGATAACGCCGCGGCGCCGGAAACGACAGCCGCTTCGCCGACGTCTTCAGAGCAGACGGATTCGACGGCCACTGCTCAATCGCAGGCCTCGTCGGATCGCTCCGAGCATCAGGAGGCCGTCCCGGCCGATGCATCCGCCACCCCCACGACAGCCTCCTCGCCCTACGCGGGCTCCCCGTTTCATCACAGCCGCTATCAGGGCATCCGCGATGCTGTCTTGGCAGGAGAAAAAGCTGCCCGTAAGCAGCGCCAGGGGGCGCGTCTTCGCCGCTTTGGTGTCGTGATGGTCCTCATCGTTGGATCGGTTCTGGGTGGGATCGGCGGTGCCTCGTTTGCCGTCTGGCAACTCACCTCGGAGGGCCTGGTCAGTGCGGGATTATCCAGCCCACAAACGGTGACGGTCAATCAGCCCGATAACGCGACACTGATCTCCAGTGTTGCCGCCCAGGCGATGCCCTCTGTGGTGACACTGGAAGTGGCCGGAATGGGTCAAGGCGGTAGCGGCTCTGGCGTCATCATTAGCGATGAGGGTCACATTGTCACCAACGCCCACGTCGTGAGCGTAGGTGGCTCCGAATCGGATCCGCGCATACGCGTTTCCACCACAGACGGTCGACTGTGGCCGGGAGAGATTATTGGCACTGACCCTCTTTCCGATATCGCGGTCATCAAAATCAACGCCGGGGCCCCGCTCACCGCGATGCCCATCGGCGATTCTGACTCGCTCAATGTCGGCGATGACACCGTGGCCATCGGCGCCCCGCTGGGCCTTGCCAACACCGTGACCAACGGCATCGTCTCGGCGCTGAACCGCTCGATTACGGTCGGATCGTCAGAAACCCCAGAAGACGGTCCCAACCTCTTCGACTTTGACCTCCCCTTTGGCCTCTCTGGGAACATGGGAACGGTGTCGCTTCCGGTGATCCAAACAGACGCCTCGATTAATCCCGGTAACTCTGGTGGTGCTCTGCTCAACACCCGCGGGGAACTCATCGGCATCAACGTCGCGATTGCCTCCAACCAAATCGGTTCACAGGGAGCCGGCAGTATTGGACTGGGTTTTGCGATTCCCTCGAACTACGCGATGCGTATCGCCCAGGAACTCATCGAAACCGGTGATGCCAGCCACGGGCTTCTCGGAGCAACCGTGACCGATGCCGCCTTCAATGAGGAGGCGACTGTATCCGGGGCAGCAATTGACAGTGTCACCCCGGGAGGTGCGGCCGACCTGGCGGGGATGCGAGCCGGGGACGTCGTGACCCAGTTCAATGGGTTGCCCATTACTAACCGGATTGACCTCACCGCCCAGGTTCGTACGCTGCCCGGGGGAACCGAGGCCACGCTGACCTATGTGCGCGGCACCCAGACGTACACCGTGCGCGTCACCCTCGACGAGCTTCCTTAGAGCGCTACTTCTTCAGCGATTCGTAGATTTCTTTGCACTCCGGGCAGACCGGGAATTTTTCTGGGTCTCGCCCGGGGGTCCAAATTTTTCCACACAGTGCTTTCACCGGAGAACCGCTCAGCGCGGAATCGAGGATCTTGTCCTTTTTGACATAGTGCGAGAAGCGCTCGTGGTCGCCCTCGTCGATCTGCTCATCGGTGAGCAACTTCTCCAGCTCACGGTCTAGGACATCCGTCCCGCCGTCGGGGGCATCATCCAGTGTGCTCATGGCTCTAAGTGTAAAACCCGTCGCTGAGACTTAGACCACAACAGTCGGGATAACGGGTTCCCCATGAGCCAGACGCAGGGCACTGGCGGGAAGCTCCGCCATCGCCGCGTTGTGGTGAGCCCGGGAGCCCATCAGATCATTCGAGCTCGCTAAGGCTTCGCCCTCGACGACGTAGTCCACGATCAGCGGGCGTCCGAGCGTATCGGCGGGTGTTCCCACGACCACACGCTCCTCAGTGGCCACGCTGTGTTCGATGATGCGGTGGGCCGTTTTTTCGCCGCCGGCGGTGGTTTTCCCGGTGCTGGTTTTTTGCACCGGCACCCACTGACCCGAGTCGTCCTGGCGAGAGACGAGTTTGTAGACCAAGCCCGCTGCGGGGTGGCCAGAGCCTGTGACCACCGAGGTGCCCACACCGTAAGCGTCGACAGCGACCGCTTGGAGGGCGGCAATCGTGTACTCGTCGAGGTCACTAG
Organism: Pontimonas sp.; assembly: GCA_965659525.1. Lineage (GTDB taxonomy): Bacteria > Actinomycetota > Actinomycetes > Actinomycetales > Microbacteriaceae > Pontimonas. The sequence continues at coordinate 900 of CBFHWA010000084.1, read as the reverse complement.
TCACCACGATTCTGGTGGAATGTGCTCCGAGCCGATCGAGCTGCTCGCGCACCCGAGTGACGACTGTCGCCAGATCCCCCGAATCAATCCGCACCGCCCCGAGGTGGGGCCCGGCTACGGCAATGGCCCGTTCGACCGCCTGTTCGACGTCGAAGGTATCGACCAACAACGTCGTGTCGGTTCCCAGTGTGGCCAGCTGTGCTTCGAACGCTTCCTGCTCGGAGTCGTGCAGCAGGCTAAACGCGTGGGCGGCAGTGCCGAGCGTGGGGATGCCAAAGCGCCGGCCTGCCTCCAAATTGCTGGTGTGGGAAAAGCCCACGAGGAATGCTGCTCGGGCTGCCGCCCAGGCAGCGTGCTCGCTGGTTCGCCGCGAGCCCATCTCGATGAGCGGCCGTCCGCCAGAAACCTGCATCATTCGGCTCGCGGCACTGGCGACCGCCGAGTCGTGGTTTAAGACACTGAGCACCAGGGTTTCGATCAGGCAGGCTTCCTCGAAACTCGATTCGACCTGGAGGATGGGCGAGTGGGGGAAGTAGATTTCGCCCTCGCGGTATCCGCGGATGGTGCCGGAGAAGCAATAGTCGGCAAGCCAGGCCAGCGTCTGGCCACTCACCACCTTGTTTTTTTCGAGAAACGAAAGCTCCTGGTCACCAAACCGGAAATTGAGAATCTCGTCGATTAAGCGTCCGGTTCCCGCCACGACCCCATATCGCCGGCCGGCGGGGAGTCGACGGCTGAAGACTTCAAACACCGAGCGCCGTGAGGCTCGACCGCTGTGGCGGGCAGCGTCGACCATTGTGAGTTCATAGTGGTCGGTCAGCAGCGCGCTTGTCACCGTCCCAGCCTATAAAGCGCCACCGTTGTGCGGGGAAGTCCAGTGCCCCGTCCTACACTTCGGGT
>CBFHWA010000083.1:0-4884 GCA_965659525.1 Pontimonas sp. | reverse complement strand
GGCTTAATTGTGACGAAGCGGTAGTGGCCGTCGTTGTCGGTAATCGTGCGGCCCATTCCGGAGAAAAACGGGTCAATCGGGGCTGGGTGCCGGTCGCGCTTGTGGATGTATCGACCGGCCGCATTGGCCTGCCAAATCTCCACCAACTGTCCGCGCACGGGACGACCCTCGCCGTCCAATAGCCGACCGGTCACGATGATGCGCTCCCCGATGGGCTCCCCGCGCTCTTGCTTAGTCAGGTCGCTCTCCAGCGAATTGACATCAGTGTGTCCAAACACGGGTGAGAGCAACTCGATGGTTTCCGGGTCGGTCATCACCAGGTCTTTGGTCGGGTGGCGGTAGATACTCGAGCGGTAGGGATCAAAATCTATCCGGGGGAAATGCTCTATCGGCCCCCCAGCCTGCAACGACTGAGCGTAGGCATGGTGAGAGGCCTGAATTTCCTCGGTGATTTCGTCCTGGGAATTGTGTGCGGAGTCCGCGCCTCTTTGACTTTTTGCGCTCGCCACCATGGTGTCCGTCGCCCCCTTGTGTTTACTCAGTGGAATTTCCCCCAGCTCGCTTCGTGTTGGTATGTGAGCCGTTAGGCCCCAGAGGCTCTGACTCCGGCAACAGTGACCTGGGGCCAAATCTATTGCTCGACTCCAAGCGCGTCATCTAGCATTTCCACTCAGTGGAAACCTTCGCGCTGAGACAGGGAGCATCAGACACCATGGGCCAGAACCACAACGAGGAAATAGGAGAGGTGATGAACGCTGCATCGGCTCGGACCAGCAGTAACGCCCGCAGTGTCGCGAATAAGCTCTTTGCCATTCTCGACGCCGTCCAACACCACGACAGTGGTTCCGCCACGCTCACCGATATTTCCAAAAAGGCGGGAGTCCCCATCTCCACAGCCCACCGGCTGGTCGCCGAATGGGTGGCATGGGGAGGGCTCGTACGTGACCCCGATGGGGGCTACTCCATTGGCCAGCGAATCTGGGAGGCGGGAGTCACCAGCCCGAACATTCAAAGCTTGCGCGCCGCGGCCATGCCCTTTCTTGAAGACCTCCTCTACGCCACTAAGCAACACGCACAGTTAGCCATCCTTGATGGCACCGACGCGCTCTATATCGAACGGCTCTCCAGCCGACAGTCCTCGGCCATCATGTCCCGGCCTGGGCGCAGGCTCCCCCTCCACGCCACCGGCGTCGGACTTGTCCTCCTCGCCCACAGCGATGAGGGATTCATCGACACCTACCTCGGAAAAGACCTCACCCGGTTCACCAAAAAAACAATGGTCGAACCACCCGCACTGCGCCAGCGTATTGCGGCGATTCGAGGGCAGGGCTTCGCCCGGACCGACGAGGAGCTCCACGACGGAGCCATCTCGATTGCTGCGCCAGTGCGAGATCGAACGGGCAGCGTCATCGCCGCAATGTCGGTTGTCATCCCTCCGGGAGATCGAGACCGGCCGGCCATCGAAACACTCGTGCAGTGGGGGGCGCTTGGCACCAGCAGGCTCCTGGGTTATCGAAAGCACTAACCAGCCACGACCATTCCGCAAAGGAGGGGCAAAAAACACCACGCCTTGACGACCGAGACCACCCGTGTTGGCCCCCTGCGCGCGGGCCCAGCAGTTGCTCGCCGGGGGGTATACCGGCTGGCCTTGCGGAGAAAAGGATTAGTTGTGAATCGGGAGCATGGCTCATTGCTGACACCGACATACTGCGAGGACGGTTGGTTGGGCTCTCGCTCGAAGTCAATGCCGCGAGAGTTGGTGCCTCTCGTTATCTCGACGCCGGTGATATCCACAGACTCTTTTCAGCGCCCTAGCGGCCGCCCATCCGGTCGGCGAAACCGTAGGGGTAGTCGGGGGTGTGCGGTCGCGAGACTTCTTCGAGGCGCTGCCACTGCTCGCCACTCAGGCTCAGCTGGGCGGCGGCAAGATTATCGGCCAACTGCTCTGAGTTTCTCGCACCCAAAATCACACTGCCCACCTGGGGGTGCTGCACAAGCCACGCAAGCGAAACCTGGGCCATGGAAACTCCGTGAGCACCCGCAATGTCTTTGACCACATCGAGGATGTCGAATGTGCGCTCAGTGTTGCGCTTGTCATAGGCCTCAACACCGCGGCTCGGGTTCTCGCCCAACCGCGTGGAACCGGTGGGGAGCCGGTCGCGCTGATACTTCCCGCTCAACCATCCCCCACCCAGGGGTGACCAGGGCAGGAGGGGAATGTCGTTATTGCGGCAGACGTCCATAATTTCGTAGTCGATGTGACGATCGAGCAGGTTGTACTGGGGCTGCAGGCTCACCACCGTGGGCAGTCCCTCGTACTTGGCAACATCGAGAGTGTGTTGGAGTTGGTAAGACAAGAAGTTTGACACCCCGAGGTAGCGGATCTTGCCCTCGTCGATGAACTGCTTAATCAGTCCCAACCACTCAGACACCGGAACGTTTGGGTCAAACGTGTGGGGTTGGAACAAATCAATCGTGTCGATATTTAACCGGCGCAGGTTGTCCTCAATGGCCCCGCGGAGGTAATCGGGGTGTAACCCCCGCGGTCCGCCCTCGGACATCGCAAAGCGCGCCTTGGTGGCAATGATGACGTCGTCGCGTTTACCGGAGTCAGCAAGCCAGCGGCCGATGATTTCCTCACTGACACCCATGGCATAGACATCGGCGGTGTCAATAATGTTGCCCCCCGCCTCCAGATACTGATTGAGCAGTGCCCGTGAGGTGTCTTCATCGGCTTCTTTGCCAAACGTCATCGTCCCCAGCGTGAGCGAGGTGACGTGAAGCTCGCTGTGTCCAAGAGGCGAGGTGCGCATGACTCTAGAGTGCCAGAACACACCCGCCAGCTGGCACAACCCGGCTCGGGAGGACGGCAGGCGCCAGACCACCCGCACCTCCGTGCGTCTTGCCCGAGGAGATTCTCTTATCCACAAATCCACACAATCACTGCCCGGCGAAGCACTGCAATCACTATCGCCGAACCATGCCGACGATTCGACAGCATTGCTATCATTGCCAGCGAATGGATACCCTGGGGGTGCAGCGCGACCACCAGGAGGAACGCATGGCCACGATGACGATTCGAAACATCCCCGACGAGACCTACAGAGCGATCAAGGTTCGAGCCGCTCTGAACGACCGGAGTGCGGAGGCCGAAGTTCGTGTCCTGATTCAAGAGGCCGTGCAGCCGCGCAGCGGAGGGACACTGCTCGAAGCACTCCAACGGTTCGGTCGCGAGGTGGGAATGACCGATGACGACCTCGCGCTGTTCGAGCGCGATAGGTCTGCTCCCCGTGAGGTGGATTTCGGTTGATTGTGCTGGACACGAATGTCGTCTCTGAGCTGATGCGGGATGCGCCAGACCCCCAAGTCAAGCAGTGGATATCGTCTCAACTGATTGAGAAGATCTGGATCTCAGCAATGACGCTGCTCGAGATCGAGCGCGGCCTGCTCAAACTCGTCCCGGGCGCCACTCACAGTGGTTTAGTGCGGCGCTTTCGTGAACTCATCGACGAGAACCTCTCCGGCCACATCCTGCCACTGGGTGCGCAGGAAGCGACGAGTTCCGCTGCCCTGATTGACCATCAATCGCGGATGGGCAAACCCCTCCATTTGGCTGACGCCGTCATCGCAGGGAGCGTCCTGACACACGGCGCCCTCCTGGCCACCCGGGACCGCGCGCTATTGGCAGCGCTGGGAGATTCCGCAGTGAACCCCTGGGCTACCCCAGCCGGTAACTAGCCCCGGCGGCTCAGTTCAATATCCGCCACATCCGTGGCCGGTGGCACGAACTGGTTGGTATGCGTGTCTGCGGCGTACCCAAGCGACATGCCACACAGCAGCTTGTACCCCTCAGGCACCTCGAACTCATCCCGAATGGGACCTGACCAGAACGCTAAAAACCCCTGGGCGCAGGTGTCCAGTCCACGCGCTTTGGCCGCCAGCATCAACGTCTGCATAAAGTGGCCAGCATCCAGCGCCGAATACACACCCATTCCTTTTCTGGCGAAAATGAACAACCCGACGGGCGCGCCAAAAAATTCCATGTTGGCTCGAATCTGGTTATTACGCCCCTCCACGTCCCCGCGTTCAATGCCCAAGTGGCCATAGAGTGCCTTCGCGAGCTCAATCTGTCGACGACGAAGATCATCGGGGTAGACCACGGGGATACGAAAATCACTGCGCAGCAGGCTCACCGCGCTGAGCATGCCCCTCAGCCGGGTCCCCCACTTTGGGCTCCTGGCTCGCATAATGTCGTCGAAGCGATCGAGCAGTTTCTGGCTAATGCGTTGCTTGACCTCGCCGGTTGCGATCGCGACACGGTACGGGCGGGTATTCGACCAACTCGCGGCCGTGAGAGCGTCCTGCAGGATCTGCTCAAGCAGTTCCCGCGATACCGGCGTGTCCTGAAAGTGTCGAATACTGCGCCGGGAACGAGCAATCTGTCCAAAGACGTCCGCATTGCTGTTGCCTGCCATCGCTGGCCTCCCCCATGAGTGTTCCCCCAGTCTGACACCCACTTCGGCCTCAATGCTGTCGGTAGTCCCGCCTAACCTGAAGTCATCACAGCAGATCACCCGCCAGTGGCGGGTCCTTGGCCGGAGGGATCGCCATGAACGTATTTGTCATCGCCGGTGGTGGCCTAAAAATTGTCCGAGAACCCCACTACCCGGAGCTTGTGACCCTGCTCGCGAGTGACCGAACTCTTCTCGACAACGCCCACCCGGCAGGACCCGGGGCGGTGTGTGACTCAACAGACCCCGATTTTCCTTTCGCCCTCCACGCCGAGCGATGGGCACTGCCCCGGGAATTCTGGGCGCTTCGCGAACACGACCTCCCCCTTCTTGACCACCCGGTCACTCCCGAACCGGTGTGTTGGCACTTCGA
>CBFHWA010000082.1:0-4990 GCA_965659525.1 Pontimonas sp. | reverse complement strand
GGTGTTCCCGGCACGATGATGCACTTGGTGGAATACACCCTGCAGGCCAGTGACCAGCCGGTGTCCGGTTTTGTCGTTTTGGTCCCCCACTACCTCTCCGACACTGAGTTCCCGGTGGCGGCCGTTGTGGCACTAGAGAGTATTACCGCGGCCACCGGCATCATCTTCCCGACGGATTCACTGCGCGAACAGGGGCGGACTTTTCTCGCCGGGATTTCAGACCAGGTTGACGGTAATGAGGAACTGGCGCGGCTTGTCGGGGTCCTAGAAAAACGCCACGACTCGTATATGGAGGACAACCCGTTGGCTTCTCCGTTGACCGATGAGGCTGGGGAGGTGCCCAGCGCTGAGGCAATCGCTCAGGAGCTCCAGAATTTCCTCGCTCAGCGAGTTGTCGACCCCGGCGAGCCGGGTGTTTCCGACGCCTGAGCAGCCTGCAGGGCCACGGGGCAAAGTAGTGCCATAATGGAGGCTTAGGCCCTGCAAGTTGGAGAGATTCCACTTGACAAGGGTCTTCCTACTGCCCGCAGATGTGAAGTAGGTGCGCTGTGGCCAAGTCCGCAGAGTCTGACAACTCGAAAAAAGCCCGTCGCGGTATTCGCGGTGCCCTCGATCGACTGGTCGGGCGCTCGAAAAACCCCAGCCCAGCGTCTCCCTCTTCGACAGCAAAGGATTCTTCACCCTCCGTGACTACTCGTTCCCCTTCGTCGTCCACCACCAAAGCCTCTACCGGTAGCGCTTCGGCCGCCTCAAAAAAGGCCACGGCGAGCACCCGTGCCGGTTCGAAGAAGCCCGCCACTAAGGCGACGGGGGCGAAAGCAACCGGCGCAAAGAAGTCGGCTGCTGCGACTGACACCGCGGCGAAGAAGCCTGCGGCCACAAAGGCCCCGGCGAAGAAAGCGCCAGCAACCAAATCTCCTGCGAAGAAGGCTGCCGAGACGAAGCCACAGGCGCAAAAGACCGCCGCAAAGAAACCAGCCGCAAAGAAACCAGCCGCAAAGAAACCAGCGCCAAAAAAGGCTGCCGCGACCACGTCCTCGGCAAAGACCACCCTGGCGAGCTCTGCGGTGAAGAAGCCCGCTGCGAAGAAGCCCGCTGCGACGGCGACGGCGAAGAAGACGACAGCATCGTCATCATCGGCCACGAAGTCTGCTGCCAAGAAACCGGCTAGCGCTAAGGCCGCGGGGGGCTCAGCATCGGCGACAAAATCCGCTGGTAAGAGTGCACCGGCTGCGAAGACAACCGCGAAAAAGGCGGCTGCAAAGAAAACCACTGCAAAGACGACCGCTGCTTCGATTGAGGCTTCCGCCGAATCAGTTGACCCGGCAGATGCCCCAGAAGTGGCAGAGGAAACCGCTGCTGATGCGGTAAACGCCGACGCCGCCACCGATACAGCACCAGCTGGCGATGACGTTGACGTTGACGTTGACACTGAGCCCGGCGATGGCGAAAAGATGGACGAGCGCCAGGTTGAGGCCATTGGCGCCGCAATGCTTCAACAGGGCGCCCTGGTGTTAAAGAGCACCGATGAGGAAGACGTGCCGGTCGTGTCCACCACGATCACGGGTGCGACCGCCGATCCGGTTAAGGACTATCTCAAGCAAATCGGCAAGGTCGCGCTGCTTAACGCCGAACAGGAAGTCTCGCTGGCGTGGCGGATTGAAGCAGGACTCTTTGCCGAAGAAAAACTTGCGGGACTGTCTCAGCGTGAGCGCACGACAAAACTCGCCAGGGAGCTCCACGAGATCGCCAAGGATGGCCAGCGGGCGAAAAACCACCTCTTGGGGGCAAACCTGCGCTTGGTGGTCTCCCTCGCGAAGAGGTACACCGGCCGCGGCATGCAGTTTCTTGACCTGATTCAGGAGGGAAACCTCGGTCTGATTCGTGCGGTGGAAAAGTTTGACTACACCAAGGGATTCAAATTCTCGACCTATGCAACCTGGTGGATCCGGCAGGCGATCACACGAGCAATGGCCGACCAGGCCCGTACGATTCGAATCCCCGTGCACATGGTGGAGGTCATTAACAAACTTGCTCGCGTGCAGCGCCAGATGCTTCAAGACCTCGGCCGTGAGCCAACGCCTGAAGAGCTGGCCCGCGAGTTGGACATGACCCCGGAGAAAGTGGTCGAAGTCCAGAAGTATGGCCGTGAGCCGATTTCGCTGCACACGCCTTTGGGTGAGGACGGCGATAGCGAGTTTGGTGACCTCATTGAGGACACCGAGGCCGTAGTTCCCGCCGATGCGGTCGGGTTCACGATGCTCCAGCGTCAACTCGAATCCCTGCTTGACTCGCTATCAGAGCGGGAAGCCGGTGTGATTCGGATGCGTTTTGGTCTCGGCGACGGGATGCCAAAGACACTGGATCAGATCGGTGACACATTCGGTGTGACCCGTGAGCGCATTCGCCAAATTGAGTCAAAAACGATGGCGAAGCTTCGTCACCCCTCGCGCTCTCAGGCCCTGCGCGACTACCTCGAGTAGGCCCTTGTGAGACTGCGTCTTGCTATCGCAGTTGGGCGCCTCGTGCGGGCGCTGGCCCGATATCGCGGTGGAGGCTCGGCCATACCGGGCCGGATTGCCCAGATCATCCACCCAGAGTTCTTGCGCCACACCATCGGACGTATTCCCGGTGGGGTCGTTTTCGTGACGGGTTCAAACGGTAAGTCAACAACGACGGCAATGCTCGTGTCCGTTCTGCGCGCTCACGGGCTGAGTGTTTTTACCAACCCGGCCGGGAGCAATCTGCCCCAGGGGTTGGCTTCGGCCGTCCTCGCCGATGCCGGTCCCTCGGGGAGAATCGATGCTGATATCGCGGTCCTTGAGGTGGATGAGGCCTACGGTCCGATGATTTCACAGGCGCTGCCTCCCGATTCGTTACTCGTGACAAACCTCCAGCTCGATCAGCTCAATCGTTTTGCCGAGCCTGAACGGGTATGGCAAATGATGCGCACTGTCGCGCAGCGCACGGGTACGCGACTGATTGTCAACGACCGCGAGCCAGCACTCTTGAGCCTGGGTCGAGGACTGACGGGTTCACTGCGAACGGCCACAGTGAGTGTGGCTGATTCCGTGCTGGAGCAGTTTCCCCAGGGCTTGGTTGCCGCCACATTGGGCGACGAGCGGGGCAAAGCACGGCCGGACCAGGAGCCGATGGTGGTGTTGAGAAATTCTGATGGGGCTCGGGCCACTGTTTCTGATTCTGACGGAATCAGCCGGGAGCTCACTCTGCCGTCTGCTGGGTTGCATTGGGCCATCGACGCACTTTTGGCTCTGGGCACGGCCCGCGAACTGCTGGGTTCTCGTTGGTCGTGGGAGGAGGCCGTCGCGGCGTTTGATGATTTAGCGCCGGTTTACGGTCGGGGCGAAACGGTGAGCTACCGCGGGCGTGACTTTGAAATCTTGATGCAGAAAAACCTCCCCAGTATGCGCGCCAACCTCTCCACTCTCGAGTCCCAGCCGGCCTGCCTCTGGGTGGCGGTGGACGAGGGAACACCCGACCCGTCCTGGATTTTTGACCTCGATTTGGGCCCAATCAGTCGTGTCGATGTCCTCACTGGCTCGAAGGCTTGGCAGTGGGCAACGTTCCTCACCTACCGAGACGTGCAGGTGGGCACAGTGGTCGAATCAACGAAAGAGGCAATGGACTGGTTGAGCTCGCGTGATGATGCGGATCAGCCGGTCACTGCTCTGGTGAACTACGAGCAAATGATGGCCCTGCGGCGCGTGGCCGGGAAAAAAGACCTGGAGTCTCTGGCATGAGCTCAATCAGGATAACGAGGCTGCTTCCCGAGCTGATGAATCTCAACGGCTCGCTGGGCAACGCTGAAGTGTTGGCAATGAGAGCGCGCTGGTGGGGTCTTGACGTTGACATTCACGATGCGACAGCGACTGATCCCCTCGGTGCCGAGCCGAATCTGGTCGTTATCGGCCATGGGACGACCTCAACCCTCCAGCTAGCTGCGCAGGCTCTTGAAGGGTGGCGTGAGACTGTGGCGTCGTGGTGGAGCGCGGGAGTGGTGTTCGTCGGCTGTGGCCTCGGTGGTGACCTGCTCGGTCAGGAGGTCGTCGCTGCCGATGGCCAGACCTACCGCGGTGTTGGCATTAGCCCCCTGTCGACCAGGCTGGGGGGAACCCGGTACGCCGGGGAGGTCGTTGGCGTTGACTATCGAGGGCGCCCCTGTGCTGGTTACTTAAACGACCACACCACCCGCAGCGGGAGCATTAACACTCCGCTCCTTCGTATCAGCACGGGGCCCGACGACCGTTGGTCAGGAGCGAGTCTCCCCGGCGCTGAGGGCTATGTTGACCAGCGGCTCTGGATATCTGCTCTTTCCGGTCCTGTCTTTGCCCTCAATCCCGCTCTGGCCGACGATGTTCTCCACACGCTCTGGCCCCACACTGATGGGCCTTTACCGCAGGCGACTGAGCACCACCGCCTCGCTGATGAACGTGCCACAGCCGCGCGAGGGGCAATCACAAAACGCCTTCGCTAGGTCGTTGTCCGCGGCTGGTCTCGAAAGCTTCGGGGCAGCTGTGCTGGCAACCGAACGAGGACTTCGTCCCCAATGGTGTTGCACCACGTGGCCCACTGCTCGATCGACGCGGCGCCGGGCGCTCCACCCAACAGCGCGACCTCATCGCCAAGACCAACATCGGGTACGTCTCGAGAGGACAGGCGGGTCTGTCCCGCTTCGACCACGTCAACCTGACAGGTGGCCCCGCCGATGGTGACCGTGGCTACTCCGGGTGGTGGCGGCAGGAGCCCGTGGGTGTAGCCCACCCCCAGGGTGAGGCCATCGGAGTCCATGGCGGTCACCGGAGCGTGAAGGGTGAGTACCGGCTGGAATCCCCACTGCTGCACGGGAGTGTCCGAAAAGGGGCTAACGCCGTAACCCAGGATTCCCAGTCGCACCATATCCAGCCGCGCTTCGGGCAGTTCGATGGCAGCTTGGGAGGCCGCTAAATGCAGGACATCAGGTACGAGGCCG
>CBFHWA010000081.1:0-5031 GCA_965659525.1 Pontimonas sp. | reverse complement strand
CCGATGCGCTTCCGGCGCCCGGTCCGACCATGCCCGCGGCGGCGGAAGTGCATCACCGGCTCCGCGCAATGCGGGCAGCTGATCGGTGGCAAGCGCCCGTTCGATCGCCTGCCACCACACGGTCGCCTCAGAGCGACTGGCCCGGCCGTGGAAGTTTGACAACGAGAGCAACTGGCTTCGGGACGAGGGTCGCTCGCTGGCGGCGTGAACAATAGAGCGGTCGGGAATGAGACGTCCTGGCGCTACGTCGCGCTGCTGGGCGAGCTGTTCACGGGCCAACCAGAGTTCACGGGCAATCGCGAGGCCCCTCGCACCGCGAACCTGGTGGAGACCGGAGAGTCGCCTCCACGGTTCGGCTCGCGGCGCTGCTGGTTCCTCCCAAATGATGGCGTCAAATTCTTCGCGGGCGACATCCAACTTTCCCTGTTGTGTCAGAGTGTCGGCAATGGCGTCGCGTAAATCGGGCAGGAGCTCGACATCGAGCGCGGCGTAGTCGAGCCATTCACTGGGTAGTGGACGTTTGGACCAATCCGCGGCGGAATGCTCCTTTGCCAAGGAAATACCCAGAAGGTCCTCGACGGAGCCCTGCAGGCCGACTCTTGGCAGGCTGGCCAAACGCGCGCCGAGTTCGGTGTCAAACAGTGCCCTCGGGCCCATGCCAAGTTCGCGCAGGCTGGGAAGGTCCTGGCGTGCGGCGTGGAGGATCCACTCCTGCTGGGCAAAGCGTTCGCTAAATTCGCTGAGGTCCGCAATTTCGACCGGGTCGACCAGATAGTTTGTCGACCCGCGTCGATAAATCTGGACGAGGTAGGCGCGTTGCGAGTACCGAAAGCCGCTGGCGCGCTCGACGTCAACAGCGATGGGCCCCTCGCCTGCGGCAATCGTATCGAGGGCCCTCTGCCAGGACGAATGTGTCGTCACCAGCTCCATGCCGTGCTGGGGTGCCCGAACGGGGCGAAGGGGAGTAGTGCTGCTCATCGATTGCGGCCAGGCCGAAGCGTGGCCACGCCCTCGGCTTGAGGCGGCAGCCCAGCGAGCATCCCGACGAACTCTGCCCACGCCATCACGTGGGGGCCAAGGGCACCTCCTGTGGGTGACCACGAGGCACGCATCTCAATTTCGGTACCAACCTCGCCGGAATCGAGCTCCCCAAAGCCTGTGGAGATAATGGTGCTCGCTGTTCCCGCCGGCCGGTCATAGTCGGCAGCGTGGTTATCTAACGCGTCAATGAGCCAACTCCACGCAACTTTGGGCAAAAACGGGTCCTCGCCCATGGCCTGGTCGAGAGGAGCCTTGGCAAAACTGACGGCCCGAAAACGGCCCGACCAGCCCGCCGGACTCTGCGGGTCGTAGAGAACAACGAGGCGGGCGGTGCCGTGGTCGCCATCGGTCGAATGGGGGTCAATTGTTGCTGACCAGGCCCGGGCAAAGGGCGCGATTCCCTCCGGAGCGGGAATGTCCACCACGTTGATATCGCTGGAGAAAGAAACATCGCTCACCGAGGTGAGGGCATCGCGAAACTCTGCCGGCAATGACGAAGCCGCATCATTCATGAGCCAAATCTACGGCTACCCCCGCACGGCGGCGGTTAAACGCGCCGAATCAGACGAATCATGCCGCCTGAGGCTCTCGGTGGTACCGGGTGTAGAGATAGCGCTCATCGTCGGTAAACACCGCACTGGCACTCCACTGACCCCACTGCTCGCGCCACCAGCCAAGAGGTGGATGGCCCTCACTGCGGGGTGAAGCCGTGAGGGTGAGCACTAGTTCATCCACCAGTGATGCATCGAGGAACGCGGCAGTGGCGTCTGTGCCGGTTTCCAGCAGAATTGACTCCAGCCCGCGGGTGCGAAGTTCGGCCAGTAGCGCACCCGCTTCAATTCCATCTGGTGACCCAACGACCAGGTGGGACGAAACACCCGGGGGAAAATGTTGCCGAGGGTCCCCATGCGGTTCGGCCCCGGTAACAATGACAATTCCACCGGGTCGAAAGGAGGCGGGAGAGACCCGGTGCTGAGAAAGATCCCCGTAACGACTAAGCACCACCAGTGTGGCCGCGTCGGGAATCGGCACGACCTCGGCGCGCAGAGTGGCGGCGCTGACAACAACCGCATCAGCCTGAGCGCGCAGTTGTCGAAGAATGGCTCGATCGACCGGGTTGGACAGTCCCGCACTACCGCCCTCGAGGTCACGGGTGTCGCCCTGAGGAGTCGCGACTAGCGCCCACCGGACAGTTCGTGGCGACGGTGGAGCAAACCACGAATCGAGAGTGGGTGCACTCTCCGGAGCAGTCGCGTCCACCTGGCCCGGCTCGGGGTAGACACGGTAGAGATTCATTGAGAAGCAGCGTCGGTGATCTGGCGTTGGATGCGCCAAATCATGCCGGCCATACCGCGCAGGCGCAACAGGCTGACGGCTTCTTCTAGCCCCAGCGACTGGGGGAAATCGAGCGACACAGCGAGAATCTCTTCAGCGCTTAGGCCACGAAATCCCTGGACGAGAATGGACGCAAAACCGCGGGTTGTCGGAGCCTCGGCCGGCGCGCTCGCGTAAACAACGGGCCATTGGCCATCCATGTCGACGTGGATGTAAACCGGGGATTGGCACTCTGCTACTCGCTCCCACGCATCCTCGGGGACGATGCCCTCTGGAACAACTGGCAACTCATCGGCAAATTCCAGCAGTAGCTGCAAACGGTCCTGGACACCCAACGCCAAGAAATCGTCCTGGATTCTGCGCAGAGACTCAGCCACTGCAGTATCGCGCTGTGTCATCAGCGTGACGGAGCCTCACCAGGGGCTTCGCCCTTGACAATCGGCACCCGCACGGCCGAACCCCACTCTGTCCAGGAGCCGTCGTAGTTGCGCACGTTATCGATACCCATCAGGTGTTGGAGAACAAACCAGGTGTGACTCGAACGCTCGCCAATGCGGCAGTAGGTGATGACCGGTTCAGAGCCGTCGATACCGGCCTGGTCGGTGTAGATGGCCTGGAGCTCATCGAGAGGCTTAAACGTGCCGTCCTCATTAGCTGCTTTGGCCCAGGGGACACTCATCGCCGAGGGAATGTGTCCACCACGCAGGGCGCTTTCTTCGGGGTAGGCGGGCATGTGAGTGCGCTCGCCGGTGTACTCCTCGGGCGAGCGCACGTCGATCAGCGGCCGACCGAAGTGATCAAAAACATCCTCTTTATAGGCACGAAGGACGTCGTCGCGGCGCTCAACGACGGGGTAGTGCGTCGCAGCCCGCTGGGGGATATCGCGGGTTAACTCACGACCCTCGGCGATCCACTTATCGCGGCCGCCATTGAGTAGTCGAACATCCTCATGGCCAAACAGACTAAAAACCCACAGGGTGTAGGCAGCCCACCAGTTGGACTTATCCCCGTAGAGCACGATGGTGTCCTCGCGCGAAACTCCTTTTGCCGACATCAGGGCCGCGAATTTCTCACCATCGAGATAGTCGCGTAGAACCGGGTCATTGAGTTCGGTGTGCCAGTCAATTTTTACGGCAGTGGGGATGTGGCCAGTGTCGTAGAGCAGGACGTCCTCATTGGACTCCATGACCACCAGGCCCCCTGTTCCCAAGTGTTCAGCAAGCCATTGGGTGCTCACCAATCGTTCCGGGTGGGCGTACTGCTGAATACCGGGGTTTGAATCGGGGGCGATAGTCATTGATAGTCTCCTCGTCGCGCTCTGTGGAGCGGCCATAAACGGCGCACTAGACTCCTAGTGTTGCACCGAATGCCTGGCAATTCACGAGAGAAGGCTACCGAAACCACATGGTGACACCCTCTGGCCAGTCGGCCGTCGGGAGCCTCGTCGAGCGCAATCCTGAGATGAGTGCGGCCGAGCTACTCGACCACTTCCAGCCTCCAGCTCAGTTCGCTAACGCGAATCTGGATAACTACGTACCCGACCCAAACTATCCCTCACAGCAGGAAGCACTGGAGGCGGTCCGAGAGTTTGCCGTGGGCGGGACGTTTCGAGCCTCGAATAAGCCAGGTGGCCTGTTTGGGCGAAAAAAAGCGCCCGTTCCAGCGACCGACAAACCCGGTGTTTACCTCGATGGGGGCTTTGGGGTGGGAAAAACCCATCTCTTAGCTGCTCTCTGGCATGCGACCCCCGGCAAAACGTATTACGGGACATTCATCGAATACACCGCTCTGGTGGGGGCACTGACCTACCGGGGGGCCGTCGACCAACTGCGCGGGGCAGATTTTCTGGCCATCGACGAGTTCGAACTCGACGATCCTGGTGACACGATGGTGATGTCGCGACTGTTGGGAGAATTGGTTGCCTCTGGCACCCGATTAGCCGCCACATCGAATACACCCCCCAACGCCTTGGGCGAAGGTCGCTTCGCCGCCGAAGATTTCCTTCGTGAAATCACCTCTCTGTCTGACCAGTTCCGCACGATCCGGATCGAGGGAGAGGACTATCGAAAACGTGACTTTGATGGCCATGCGGTCGCTTTCTCTGCCGAGCAACTCGACGGGCTTGAATCCGATGCTGATGACTCCGTCACACGGGACTCTTTCCGCGGTGTCATCGATCACCTTCGCCTCATTCACCCCAGTCGCTTCGTTGGGGTAGTGCGTGACTTATCGATGGTGATCTGGGATGACGTCCACGTGTTGCATGACCAGGCTCAAGCCCTCCGACTGGTTGCCCTCGTGGACAGGCTCTACGACCAACAGGTGGCAATTGCGGCCAGTGGCATCCCGCTCGATGAGGTCTTTGATGAGACGATGCTCTCTGGTGGTTACCGAAAGAAGTATCTGCGTGCCACCTCGCGGATGATTGCTCTCTCGCGCCTCGTGGGTCATTCAGAAGTCTGACATCCAGCGCTTCTAGACTGGGGGCTCCTGTGTCGAAGGAGAAAACTGTGGCCGAAACATCCACCAACGTGCCCCGCGGGGTCGGTCGTGAGCGCTACCTCGATGCGTTGTGGATTGAAAAGATCCTCAGCCGCGAGACCGTGGGTGGAATCATCATCATGGTCGCGGCGGCACTGGCGATTGTGTTGGCCA
>CBFHWA010000080.1:0-5040 GCA_965659525.1 Pontimonas sp. | reverse complement strand
GTTATTCCGGCAACCTGCTTGACCCGCGCGAAGATTTGTACACCCTCGACTATTACCTGCGTCTTGCGGAGCAGGTTGTCGAGGCGGGCGCACACATCATCGCCATCAAAGACATGGCTGGGTTGCTGCGCGCTGAAGCCGCATCGACCCTGGTGGGTGCCTTGCGTGAACGTTTTGACCTGCCGGTTCACCTCCACACGCACGACACAGCCGGCGGCCAGCTCGCCACGCTTCTGGCCGCATCAGCCGCGGGAGTCGACGCCGTGGACGCTGCGGCTGCGCCACTATCGGGGACCACGAGCCAGCCGTCACTCTCGGCGTTGGTCGCCGCTTTGGAAAACACGCAGCGCGATTCGGGGATTGACCTCGAGGGCGTATTCGCGCTGGAGCCCTATTTTGAGGCGCTTCGGGCGATGTATGGGCCGTTTGAATCCGGCTTGCCAGCACCCACGGGCCGCGTGTATCACCATGAAATCCCGGGCGGTCAGCTGTCGAATCTGCGCCAGCAGGCAATTGCGCTGGGCCTGGCGGACCGTTTTGAAGCCATTGAAGACTGGTACGCGGCAGCCAATGAGCTGCTGGGTCGCCCGACGAAGGTCACACCCTCGTCCAAAGTTGTGGGCGATCTCGCGCTCCAGATGGCCGCCGCGGATGTCGACCCGGCTGATTTTGAAGCCCATCCAGAGAAGTACGACATTCCCGATTCGGTCATTGGGTTTATGGCCGGGGAACTGGGAGACCCACCAGGGGGGTGGCCTGAGCCATTCCGCTCCAAAGTGATGGCGGGTCGTTCTCGGCTGTTTCAGCAGGAGGAGATCACCGACGAACAACGCCAGGCGCTTAGTCAGGCTGGTCGCGAACGCCAAGTCACGCTCAACCACTTGCTCTTTCCCGGACCGTCGGCCGATTTTGAGGCGGTACGGGAGAACTACGGGGATATTTCGGTGATTGACACGAAGGATTACCTCTACGGTTTGGCCGTGGGGGAGGAAACCGTGGTCGAGGTGAGCCCCGGAGTGAGCCTCTACGTTGAGCTCGAAGCGATGAGCGACACCGATGACCGAGGGATGCGCACCGTGATGGCGAGTTTGAATGGTCAGATGCGTCCGGTGAGTGTGCCCGATCGAAGTGTCAGCGTTGAGCTGCCCACGGTGGAAAAGGCCGATCCTGCTCAAACCGGACACATTCCCGCGCCGTTTGCCGGCGTGACCACGCTGAAAGTGGAAGTCGGTCAGGCCGTGGAAGCCGGTGACGTGGTGGCGACGATTGAGGCGATGAAAATGGAAGCGGCGATTACGACCCAGGTCTCTGGTGTCATTGAGCGCCTCGCTGTCGGTCCGACTCAGTCGGTGGAGTCGGGCGATTTGCTCGTTGTTGTGGGCAAAGCCGCCAAATAGCCCTTCCCCGGGGCTGTGGAAAACCGCCGTGTGCTCTGGCGAGGATACTGCTAGCATTGAGAGGCCTTCCATCCGGGAGGCGGTGAAAGTGGAGAAGACTCCCACCTAGGTATACCGACTATCTCGGTTACCGGGTCGTTGTGCTCCGCCGGGTAACTGGCAGCGTTAAGGGCACAAGGGGATTCGTCCCCGGGATGACACTCGCACTCTCGCCTGGCATAAGCCGATGTGTGTGAGAGGAGCCCTCATCAGCGATCCGCGTATCAACGACCGTATCCGGGCAAGCGAAGTGCGTTTGGTCGGGCCCGAAGGGGAACAGGTCGGTGTGGTCCGAGTCGATATTGCACTGCGTCTCGCCCAGGAATCCGACCTGGATTTGGTTGAGGTGTCGCCCAACTCGAACCCTCCTGTGGTCAAAATTATGGACTACGGGAAGTTCAAGTACGAGGCGGCGCAAAAGGCCAAAGAGGCCAGAAAAAACCAGGCCAATACGGTGTTGAAGGAAGTACGCTTCCGACTGAAAATTGACACCCACGACTACGAAACGAAACGAAAGCGAGCGGAGTCGTTCCTCCAGCAGGGCGACAAAGTGAAGGCGATGATTCTCTTTCGCGGTCGTGAACAGTCTCGCCCCGAACAGGGTGTGCGGCTTCTTCAGCGCTTCGCTGAGGATGTTGCCGAATTTGGTCAAGTCGAATCGACCCCGACTATTGATGGGCGCAACATGGTGATGATTATCGGACCGCTGAAGACCAAGGCTGATCAAAAACAACAGGCAAAAAAGACCCGCGAAGCACCCGCTTCCGGGGATGCAGGCGAGTAAGGCTACGAGGAGAAAGGCAGAAGATGCCCAAGCAAAAGACCCACTCGGGGGCGAAAAAGCGTTTTCGTGTCACCGGTAAGGGAAAAGTGATGAAGCAGGGCGCTGGTCTGCGCCACAACCTTGAGCGCAAGGAAACCCGCTTGACGAGGCGTTTGGCCAAGGACCGTGTCCTTGCTCCAGAGGACGCCAAAGTCATCAAGAAACTACTCGGTAAGTAAGCCGCATAGGACAAGAAAGGACCGATCATGGCACGTGTTAAGAATGCGGTGAACGCCCATAAGAAGCGCCGGGTGATTCTCGAACAGGCCGAGGGGTACCGCGGTCAACGCTCCCGGTTGTACCGGAAGGCCAAAGAACAGGTCATCCACTCGCTGAACTACGCCTACCGCGACCGTCGTGCGCGTAAAGGAGACTTCCGCCGCCTGTGGATTCAGCGAATCAACGCCGGTGCTCGCAGTAACGGCTTGACCTACAACCGCTTCATTCAGGGTCTAAACCTCGCCGGTATTGAGGTGGACCGACGGATGCTCGCCGATCTTGCGATCCACGACGAGAAAGCCTTTAGCCAGCTCGTTGAGGTTGCCAAGAAAGCCCTCCCGGCTGAGCGCTAGTAATCAGTTCGTCTACATCAGCCCCGGAGGACATCCGGGGCTGATGTGTTTTTAACCCAGGATGTTCTTGGTATTTGTTCGCCCCACGTTCATCCTCCCGCCATAGTCTGGAATCACCGTGATCGACAATCCCCGTTCGCCGCGCGTGCGCGCTGTGGCGAAGCTTGCGAAAAAAACCCGCCGGCACGAAGCCGGGATGTTTCTCGTGGAGGGGCCACAGGCGGTCCGAGAGGCGCTCGTTCACCAGCCCGACGCCGTTGTTGATGTCTTCATGACCGAGACTTCCCGGAGTAAACACGCCGATTTGGCCCAGTTAGCCGGTGATGCTGGTGTGGAGGTTGAGAGCGTCACCGACGAGGTGCTCGCCCAAATGGCCGATACCAACACTCCTCAAGGGGTTGTGGCTGTTCACCAGATGGCCGCGATTTCTCTTGACGACGTCCTCGAGGGCTCACCCCGGCTTCTCGTTGTCCTCGATCGCGTGAGTGATCCTGGAAACGCGGGCACGATTATTCGCCTCGCCGTCGCGGCGGGGGCAGACGCTGTGATTGTCACCGACGAATCGGTGGATATTTACAATCCGAAGGTTGTGCGAAGCACAACGGGAAGTATCTTCCACCTGCCCGTTGCCACCTCGGCGAGTTGGCGAGAGGTTATCCCCGTCCTGCAGAAAGCCGGGCTTCAAATACTCGCCGCTGATACGTCCGGTGAGCCATTGCCTGATGTTGCTGATCGTGGAATTCTCAGCGTCCCGACTGCCTGGTTGTTGGGCAATGAGGCACACGGGCTTGATGACGAGGCTCTGGAGCACGCCGACCGGGTCGTTTCCGTGCCCCAGTACGGACCGTTGGAATCGATGAATCTGGCTACGGCGGCAGCAGTGTGCATTTTTCAGTCAGCTTTTGCTCTGCGCCGCCCCGGCGATACGGCTTGATTCGGCCGGACCGGCGAGTCTCGGCCAGTAGACTGGACCACCGTGTCGGCCACCCCTGAAATATCTGAACCTGCCATCGAGCAGATCGTTTCTGCTGCCCTCTCGGCCGCGCAAGCAGCCGAATCTCCGGAGGACCTGCGTGCGGCACGAAGCGCCCATCTGGGGGAAAAAGCCCCTATTTCCGCTTTCAATGCCGCGTTGAAGGATCTGCCATCCGATCAACGCGCCGCGGCGGGGAAACTCGTTGGCGGGGCGAAAGCCACGATTGCCCGGGCTTTTGACGCCAAGAGTGACACCCTCGATGCTGCCGCCGAGCAGGCCCAACTTGCCGCCGAGCGCATTGATGTCACAGCGATTGCGAGGGTGTCTCAGCCTTCTGGTCGTCACCCGCTCACGGTGTTGATGGAAGAGATGTCTGATGTCTTTGTTCAGATGGGCTGGGAAGTCGCCGACGGCCCCGAACTAGAACACGAATGGTTCAATTTCGACGCTCTGAATTTCGATGCTGACCACCCGGCGCGAGCCCTTCAGGACACGTTCTTCATTGATCCTGTTGAACGCCACCTGGTGTTGCGCACGCACACCTCTCCGGTCCAAATTCGCTCTCTGCTCTCACGAGAGCTGCCTGTCTATGTGGTGGCACCCGGCCGGGTGTACCGAACCGATGAACTCGATGCGACACACACTCCGGTTTTTCACCAGATTGAAGGCATCGCTATCGACAGGGGTCTGACGATGGCCCACCTTCGAGGCACCCTGGATCACCTCGCGCGCAGCATGTTTGGCGATGAGGCGAAGGTGCGTCTGCGTCCCAACTATTTCCCCTTCACCGAACCCAGTGCCGAGATGGATATTTGGCATCCGGGCTTCAGGGGCGGAGCCCGCTGGATTGAGTGGGGCGGGTGCGGCATGGTCAACCGCAACGTGCTGCTCTCCGCCGGTATCGACCCGGATGAGTATCAGGGCTTTGCTTTCGGGATGGGCATTGAGCGCACGCTTATGTTCCGAAACGGCGTTCAGGATATGCGCGACATGGTTGAGGGCGATATTCGCTTCTCGCAGGGTTTCGGGATGGTGGTCTAGGTGCGAGTCCCCCTGTCGTGGTTAGCGGAGTACGTCGATACCCCTGTGCCCCTGACAGCCGCGTCCGTTCACGCGGCGCTGGTCTCCGTTGGCCTCGAAGAAGAAGAAATTCACGACTTCGACCTCTCCGGGCCGATCGTTGTCGGCCAGGTGGTCGATTTTGTCGACGAGCCCCAGAGCAACGGTAAAACA
>CBFHWA010000079.1:0-5041 GCA_965659525.1 Pontimonas sp. | reverse complement strand
GATACCCAGCAGCGGCTCCAGCAAGACGATCGGGATTTTCGCCGCAGGCACGACGCGATGTATCCCGACGTCGCTAGCTGGGTGACCAACCCGCTCTGGCGTCCCTCAACGGAGCACCCGCTGCGGGTGCGAATCGGACGAGACTCGGTCACGCGGCCCACGCATTCCGGGAGTGAGCCGGGTCGCCTCGTCGCGGATGTGGCCTCTGTGGTGAGCGTCCACTCGGGTGTGGCCGTTGTTGGCCAGAATCAGCGCTCGCGCGGGGTGTATCGGGCTGTCGTTATTCAATGCCTGGCTCTCTGGCTCCACCGGTTCCCCGAAATCACGGCGGAGGATTCGTGGTTGGACCGTGATGATGTTCCCGACAGGGTGACCATTGCGGCAGAACATCCGCTTGCGCTCCAATACGTGAGCCACCCCGGCGAGGTCGACCCGCGTATTCGCACCGTTGTGGTGATTACTGAGCATCACGATGAGGTGCTCGTCGATGGTGTGCGGGTTGATCGGGCAGTGCGATTGGATGAATTGAGCTCTCCACGGGCACTGTGGGCGATGCGCCGGCTTCGCCAGTGGCGACCGGGAAGCTGCGAAACCGCCCCGGTCTATCCCGACCACACTGACCGCGGTGGGCTCTGGTGCCGGGTTGACACTCAGCACTGGCATGACCTGGCGGCCCAGGGGCCACACGCCCTGGTGTGGGGTCAAAGTGGGCGGGGTAAAACGTTTCTGCTCCACAGCCTTTTGGTGGACCTCGCCGAGCGCTACCATCCAGAACAGCTCAGCATCGTCGTTATTGACTTTAAAGGCGGTGCTGGGGCACTGGGAGTAGAACACCTGCCGCACCTTGCCGGCGTCCTCACGGACTTGGAACCCGGTTCCGTGCGTCGCGTCCGGCTGGGGTTGGAAGCCGAAATTACTCGCCGCGAGAAACTCTTTGCGACGCATCGAGTGGCAGATATTGCCTCCCTGCCACACGGTGTGGGGTGTCCGCGCACCATCATCGCCATTGACGAGGTGGCTTTGCTCTTAGAGAGGCAACCCGACTGGGCTGTGCTCTTAGGTGATATCGCCTCGCGGGGCCGATCACTCGGGCTCCACCTGGTGGTCTCTGGTCAACGCATCACCAGTCAGGTCCCGCGCAGTGTGATTGTCAACGCGGGACTGCGATGGTGCCTCGGTGTTGCTGACCCTCAGGAGGCTCGCGAATACCTTCCTGGGGTGTCTGAGGGGGAGATTGCTTCGCTTCAGGCCAAGCCACCCGGCCACCTCCTGGGCCTGGCCCTTGGCCACCCCCACTACCGCGCGGCGGTCGCTACCCGGGGTGCGACACAGTCTCCGCGTGAGACGGTCGCGATCCCTGCGTCGGCGAGCCCCCTCTGGGCGCCCGCGCTTTCGGATAATCCTGATCTCCCACCGGGGGCGGTGGCACTTCGCGAGGATGCCCCCGGGCAGTGTCTTCGCCCCGTATCCCCTTCCGATCTGGGATCGGGATTAATCCTCCTTGTTGGTGATCACGGCTCGGGTGCCGAGCAGGCTGCCTGGTCATTAGGTGAATGCGCTGCGACACCCGACCAGCCCCAGCAACGCCTTGTCCTTCCCCGTGGTGTCGCGTTTTTTCTTGAGGGAGCTGATGTGCTGATTACGGCCATCGAATCTGGCACACCGATTCCCCGACACATCGGCACCCCGCGGCTCGATCAGTTGCTTCGTGGCACAAGCGATGTCGTCACGACAGCAGTTGTTGAGCGCCTCGTGCGCCTGGCTGGCGCTGCCGAGGAACGAGGAGAGGGACAGATTGTCGTCGCGTCTCGTCCGGGAATTCGCGCGCTTCGATCGTTGCGTACTGAGGCAAAAACGCTGATGGGTTTCTCATGCCACAGCCGTGACCACTGGGAGGAGTTGGGCTTGGCCAATACGCGATGGCTCCAGAGGGCCCCGCAGGGTCGAGCACTCTGGGGTGATGACCTCGTGCAATGGGCTGATGTTGATGCGGCAAATCGGCCCGATGACCCCGTCCACGCACTGCTCGAGCCCCTGGCGTGGGCTCAGGTCTCAACCAATCACCCCGAGCTTGTCCTCGTGGCTGACCGCCTGCCTGAAGCACTCCTGGCCGGTGAGCCAGAAGCCGGAGGGCACCGGGTGCTCTCGCTCGATCAGGCCGGAGCGCATCGGCACCTGCTCGATGATGCTCTGGCTGGTGACGGCGTACTACTGGGTTGTCTTAGCCCCGCGTTGATGCGCTCGATTCTTGGCCACGAGGTAACCCCGCCGGTGGCGGCCCCTGAGGGTTGGGCGTGGTGGGTTCGCTTGGCACAAACCCGACTGGTCACCGTTCAGTCAGCCACGCCGGTGGTTTAGAGGTGCGCTGAGACGGGCTCGGCTTCCATCCCGAGCGCCGCCGCGACCGACGCGTTGGTTAACGCGCCGGCGTGGGTCGATAGCCCGGCTGCGAAAGCGGGGTCGGCCTGGGCAGCCTGTTTCCAGCCAGAAGAGGCTAAAGCGGAGACATAGCGAAGGGTTGCGTTGGTCAGTGCCGCGGTAGAGGTCACCGGGACAGCTCCTGGCATATTGGCCACGCAGTAGTAGACCGAATCGTGAACGCCAAATGTTGGCTCAGCGTGGGTCGTGGGCGTGGAGCCTTCGAAACAGCCGCCCTGATCGACGGCGATATCCACCAGCACGCTTCCGGGTTTCATCCCTTCAACTAAATCAAGCGACACCAGTTTGGGCGCTTTGGCACCGGGAATGAGGACCGAGCCAATCACCAGATCCGCATCGAGTACGGCGCGTTCAATATCCAGAGAGTTACTCGCCAGTGTGGTCACCCGTCCGCCGTGGATTGCGTCGATTTCTCGCAATCGTTGCAGGTTGGTATCCAAGACGGTGACCTCTGCTCCCAGCCCGATGGCCATCGCCATGGCGTTACTGCCGGCCACTCCAGCGCCGAGGATCACAACGTGGGCTGGGAGTGTGCCGGGAACACCGGAGATGAGTGCGCCGGAGCCACCCTGGGGGCGAAGCAGGGTGTGGGCACCAACAATCATGGATAAGCGACCGGCCACCTCACTCATCGGGGCCAACAGCGGAAGTCCCCCACCAGGGGCCTGAACGGTTTCGTAGGCGATTGATGTGGTTTTGGCCTCGAGAAGAGCACGGGTGAGTTCAGCCTCGGCTGCCAAGTGCAGGTAGGCAAAAAGGGTGAGGTCGTCTCGAAAGTGGCGATACTCCTCAGCGATCGGTTCTTTTACCTTCACGACCATGTTCGCCGATGCCCAGCACTCATCGGCCGTTTCGACGATACGAGCACCCTCAGCGCGATACGCCTCATCGCTGATGGCGCTTCCTGCTCCGGCGCCTTTTTCAACGCTCACCTCGTGACCAGCGCCCACGAGTTCCCGAACACCCGCCGGCGTCATCGCCACACGAAATTCGTTGTTTTTAATCTCACGGGGAATCGAGATTCTCATCGACTGTGTCCTTATCTTCTCTGCGCCTTAGCGCTGCTCGTGGCGATTAACGACCCTCAGGCCGCCGCGGATTGCGCCACCGCCCCAAACCGGTTCGTCGAGTTCGGCACGTAAATTCTCTACGATGTCGCGACTCACCGCACCCACGCGCTGGAGTGCCTCAAGCGCCACGGCCGTCGTCGCCCTCATCGACCCGTCCAATATTTTCACCGCCGCCGTGACTCCGCTGGGCAGAGCGATGACGACAAGACCCTCGGCGCCGATTTTGGCAATACCACCCAGGGTTTCAATGACACGGGTATTGGCCTGGCCCGCTCCGGCGATAGCCCACGGGTGAGCCGCCACGGCGCGCACAACTTTTTGAGCATCAGTGTCGTCACTTGTCAGCATTCGGGCTAACGCCTGGGCCAGTCCGCGCAGGGTAATGGCGTGGAGCGGTGCTCCACAGCCATCAACGCTGGTGTAAGCGACTGGTTGGCCTGTCCAGGTCTCAATGACGTTTTGGATATGGATTTGTAGCCGGTGGGTCGCATTGAGGTAGTCCTCGAGAGAGTCCCCACTGTGTTGGCACGCGGCGAGAAATCCGGCGTGCTTGCCGGAACAGTTCATCGCCAAGGGGCTTTTTTCGCCCCCTGAGGCCATCAGCTCCGCTTTATGCACTGACGATAGCGGCCAATCGGCAGGACACTGCAGCAGGTCGGCGCTGAGAAAATGCCGGCGCAAAAAATCGGCCACCGCCTCGCGGTGTTCGACAGAGCCGGCGTGGCTGGCAGTGGCCAACGCCACTTCTTGATCGGTTAACTCCACCCCGGTTTTGAGCACGGCGAGGGTTTGGAGTGGCTTAATTGTGGAGCGTGGATAAACGACGCGCTCAGCGTCGCCGACTTCCTCCAGAATTGCTCCGCTGCCATCAACGACACTCACCACCCCGTGGTGGAACGATTCCCCGTGGCCATCGCGGGTGAGCACGGCGAGGAGCCTGCTATCGGGCGGCTGCAGCCAGGCGGCCATCTGCTTAGATCGTCGCCAGTGCGGAGCCTAAGACGTCCATACCCTCGTGAATCTGGTCGTCGGTCATGACGAGGCTTGGTAGCAGGCGAACAACGTTGCCCGACGCACCCGCCGTGAGGAAGAGCACACCTTCGTGGAGGCCGTGGGTCTGAATGGCTTTAACCGCGGGGGCCATCGGCTCACCGGTTTCGGGGTGAGCGAGTTCCACTGCCAGCATTGCGCCCTTGCCTCGAACCTCGGCAACACTGTCGAACTGCGCGCGCAGCTGCTCTAGACGGGGGCGCATCGTCGCCTCAATCCGCTCGGCTTCAGCCAACAACCCCCGGGATTCAACCTGTTCGAATACCGCGACCATCGCCGCAGCGGCTACCGGGTTACCACCGAAAGTTCCCCCCAAACCGCCGATGTGGGAGGCATCCATAATGTCGGCCCGACCGGTCACTCCGGCAATGGGCAGACCGCCCCCGATTCCTTTGGCTGTGGTGACCACATGGGGTTCGATACCAAAGTGTTCACTGGCAAAATACTTACCCGTTCGGGCCATCCCGCTTTGGACCTCGTCT
>CBFHWA010000078.1:0-5047 GCA_965659525.1 Pontimonas sp. | reverse complement strand
CGGCCAGGCCCGGGTGGCGATCGCGGCAGAGAGTGCTGATGATGTCATCGCTCGCGACCGCGGGTTAGCCTTGGGCGGTTGGTTTGGGCCAGCAGAAGTCTCGGAGAGGGAATCACACGCGTGAGGCAGAACTACCGCAACCTGAAAGTCGCCGTGCTGGGCTCTGGCACTGTTGGCTCTGAAGTCGTCGCCCGGCTGCTTAGCGAACGCGAGGAACTGGGTCACCGGATTGGCGCCCAATTAGATGTTGTCGGCGTGGCCGTGAGGGATCTGAGTAAACCCCGTAATCAGGCCATTCCCGCCGAGCTGCTGGGCACTGATGCAGACGCACTGGTGACCGGTGCTGACATTGTCGTTGAGCTGATGGGGGGGATTGAGCCGGCGAAGTCGTTGATTCTTCGGGCCCTGGAGTCAGGTGCCGACGTGATTACCGCGAATAAAGCCCTGATGGCCGCACACGGTCCGGAGCTGTTTGATGCCGCGGCAAAAGTGGGAGCCCAGTTGTATTACGAAGCAGCCGTCGCTGGCGCCATCCCGATTATTCGCCCGCTTCGCGATTCGCTCGCTGGCGATGAAGTCCACCGGATTCTCGGCATCGTCAATGGCACGACCAACTTCATCCTCGACCTCATGGACACTGAGGGCCAGTCGATGGAGGCCGCTCTGGCCACGGCAACCGAGCTGGGCTACGCCGAAGCCGACCCCACGGCTGATGTTGGCGGATACGATGCCCAACAAAAGGCGGCGCTGCTTGCCCAACTGGCCTTTCACACCGCAATCGACCTCAACGACGTCGCGCGGGAGGGTATTACCGAAATCAGTTTGGAGCAGGTTCGAGCTGCCCGCGAGGCCGGATACGTCATCAAACTCTTAGCCATTTGTGAGCGCATCCACGACGGTGACAGTGATGGTGTGTCCGTCCGGGTCCACCCCACACTCGTTCCTCGCGAGCACCCGCTCGCCGCGGTCCACGGCGCCAATAACGCTGTCTTTGTTGAGGCGGCCGGAGCCGGGTCACTGATGTTTTACGGCGCGGGAGCTGGTGGTCCAGAAACCGCCTCCGCGGTGCTCGGCGATATCGTTTCCGCCGCCCGCCGCCACGTCGCCGGCGGGCCGGGTGTGGCCGAGTCGACACACGCTGATTTGCCGATGGTCGATCCGGGGGTGGTTCCCACCCGCTACCAGATTGCCCTGCAGGTGCGCGATGAGCCAGGGGTGTTGGCCAATATCGCCTCGGTGTTTTCCGAGGCGGGGGTGTCGGTGGAAACCCTGACCCAGCAGGCCCCGTCCCATCCGGATTCCGGTGATGGCCTCGCTACGCTGGTCATTCACACCCATAAAGCTCCGGAGGCGAATTTGGCTGCCACGGTCGCGAACCTCGCGTCGTCGTCTGTCGTCGCGGAAGTCTCCGGTGTTGTTCGGGTGGAGGGGTCGTGATGGCGAAGCAGTGGCGCGGTGTGATCCGCGAGTACTGGGATCGACTTGATGTCAGTAAGAACACCCCGATCATCACCCTCGGTGAGGGTGGAACACCGCTGATTCCCGCGCCGGTGTTGTCCGAAAAGACCGGGCTTGATGTGTGGGTCAAGTTTGAGGGAATGAATCCGACGGGGAGTTTTAAAGACCGCGGGATGACCATGGCGATGTCCAAAGCCATGGAAGCTGGCGCCAAAGCCGTTATTTGTGCATCGACGGGAAACACGTCGGCATCTGCCGCGGCCTATGCCGCCTGGGCGGGAATCACCTCGGCCGTGTTGGTTCCAGACGGAAAAATCGCGATGGGCAAGCTCAGCCAAGCCGTCGCCCACAACTCCACCATCATCCAGATCGAGGGCAACTTTGATGACTGCCTCGATATCGCCCGCGAGCTATCCGCGAACTACCCCATCCACTTGGTCAACTCCGTGAACAACGACCGCATTGAGGGCCAAAAAACGGCGTCATTTGAAGTCGTCGACGCCCTCGGTCGGGCACCGGATTACCATTTCCTCCCCGTGGGTAACGCGGGAAATTACACCGCCTACCACCGCGGTTACGCAGAAGACCTCCAGCGCGGCCGCTCCGACCGGATGCCCCAAATGTTTGGCTTCCAGGCCGCCGGGTCAGCCCCCATTGTCTCTGGGCAACGAGTGATGGCACCCGAAACAATCGCCAGTGCCATCCGGATTGGAAACCCCGCCTCGTGGGATTTGGCCCTCGCCGCACAAGACGACACCAATGGGTATTTTGGCGCCATCGACGATGAGGGCATCCTCGCTGCCCACCGGCTGCTCTCACAGTCAACCGGGGTGTTTGTTGAGCCCTCGTCTGCCATTAGTATCGCCGGGCTGATGGAGCGAAGCGAAGCCGGCGTGCTCGAAAAAGGCGCCACTGTCGTGTGTACGGTGACTGGACACGGCCTGAAGGACCCCCTCTGGGCGCTAAAAAACCCCGATGGCTCCGACGTTGAACCCACCCGGGTGCCCGTTAACGCCGAGCGCGTGGCAGAAGTACTCGGTATGGCGGGGGATGGTTCGTGAGCATTCAGATCCCGGTCGGCGCGGGGGTGCGCGTTGTCGTCCCGGCGACAACGGCCAACCTTGGACCCGGTTTTGACACGCTGGGAATGGCGCTCACTATTTACGACGAACTAGACGTGCATGTTCGCGAATCTGGTGTCAGTGTCGACGTTCACGGCGTCGGTGCGGGAGAGGTCCCCACCGACGAGTCCAACCTTGTTGCTCGCTCCCTGCTCCACGCGCTGGAGCAGTGGGGCGCTCACGCGCCCGGGCTGCACCTCATTGCGACAAACCATATTCCCCACGGTCGCGGCGTGGGCTCATCGGGTGCGGCCATCGTCGCCGGTGTTATTGCCGCAAAGGGCCTCCTCGAGGGCCTGGTGGATATCAGCGACGACGAGTTGCTGCGCGTTGCCACCGAGCTGGAGGGCCACCCGGACAATATTGCCCCCTCGCTTTTTGGCGGCATGACCATTGCCTGGATGACCGACCAGGGACCCCGATCGAAAAAACTCAGTGTGCACCGGGGGGTATCACTGCTCGTTGCCATCCCCGATCGCTCACAAATGTCCACCCAGTTGGCCAGAAGCCTGCAACCAGAAACCGTGCCCCACGGCGATGCAATCTTCAACCTCTCCCGAGCGGCGCTGCTGATTGCCGCGCTGCTTGATAGCCCCGAGCTGTTGTTAGAAGCCACCGAAGATCGACTCCACCAGAGTTACCGAGCCAGTGCGATGCCCGAAACAAGCGAGCTGATTGGTGTGCTTCGCAGCCACGGATACGCAGCAGTGGTCAGCGGTGCCGGGCCGTCGATTCTGGTGCTCTGTTCTGACCCCGCCCAGCGCGCAGAAGCGCAAGCCCTCATTAACGCCCACCAGCACAACCCCTGGGAGTGCCACACGCTCACCGTCGACGAGCGTGGTGCTACAGTAGAAGGGCTTCCGGCGCTCGCCGACTGAACCCAGTTAGCACTCCGGATTTCTCACCGGCCCCCTCCGGCCGCCAGGCTCCACCGCAATTGGTGGCGTCTCGTTGCCAGAGACCTCGTCAGTCGACACCCCGATTGGTGCCGAGGACCCCAGGCCGATGCGGAGAACCCCCTGACCTAAGGAGACACTATGGATAACGACACCACCACGCCCGATTCGGAACCCACCGCCGAGGCAGCCCCCAAGCGCAGCAGTCGTCGCGCCAAAACCGACACCGTGATTACCCCGGATGCCCCGGCAGAGAATTCTGCTGACGAGGCGCCAAAGAAGACCACCCGCTCACGCACGAGCGCAAAAACCGAGTCGTCTGATGAGGCTGAACCAAAGCCGGTCAAAACACCCCGCGGCCGCAAAACGTCGGCCAAGTCCGATGCGACACAGGACGCCCCAGCAGAAGCGTCAGAGGCTTCCGCAGAAGAGGGTTCGGACTCTGGTGACACCGGCGATGGCGACCAGGGCGGTCGCGGTCGTGGCCGCGGTCGTGGCCGTGACCGACGCCGCGGACGCGGTAATGGCGGCGACGATGTCGACCCGGAAATCTCGGACGACGATGTCTTGATTCCCATCGGCGGCATCCTCGACGTTCTCGATAACTACGCATTCGTTCGCACCACC
Organism: Pontimonas sp.; assembly: GCA_965659525.1. Taxonomy (GTDB): domain Bacteria; phylum Actinomycetota; class Actinomycetes; order Actinomycetales; family Microbacteriaceae; genus Pontimonas. The sequence continues at coordinate 945 of CBFHWA010000078.1, read as the reverse complement.
GGATACTTGCCCGGCCCCACCGATATTTACGTCTCACTGGGCCAGGTGAAGAAATACAACCTGCGCAAGGGCGACGCGGTCATCGGTTCTATCCGCCAACCGCGCGAGGGCGAACCCCAGGGCCGTCAGAAGTACAACGCGCTGGTTTCGGTCGATAGCATCAACGCCCAAGGTGTGGATGAGGCCCAAAAACGCCCCGAATTTGCCAGCCTGACCGCGATTCAGCCGACAAAGCGCCTGTCTGTCGCTGGGGGCTCGGAGATTAAGTCGATGGGCTTAGTTGATCTGTTTTCGCCCTTGGCCATGGGCCAGCGCGGCATCATCGTCGCCCCGCCCAAGTCGGGTAAATCAACGATGGTCCAGCGGTTGGCTGAGGCCATCGCGGCAAACCACCCCGATGTGCACTTAATGGTGGTCTTAGTCGATGAAAACCCCGAGACCGTCACTGAACTGCAGCGAAGCGTCAAAGGCGAAGTCATTGCCTCCACTTTTGACCGTCCAGCCGACGACCACACCACAATTGCCGAGCTCGCCATTGAGCGCTCCAAGCGTCTGGTCGAACTCGGTCACGACGTTGTGGTCATCTTCGACTCGATTACCCGGTTGGCCCGGGCCTACCAGCTCACCGGCACCCACTCGCGGGGCAGCCAACAGGCCGATGCCTCGTGGCTCTACCCCACCAAGCGGCTCGTGGGAGCGGGCCGCCAGGTTGAAGGCGGGGGCTCGCTGACCATTCTTGGCACCCTGCTAGCTGACACCGGTCAGGCAATTGATGACCAGGTAGCTCACGAGATTTCCCAGCTGGCCACCGTCGAACTGGTGCTCTCTGCGGAGGCATCACGGGCGCGTCTCTTCCCGGCACTCGATGTGGTGCGCTCGGGAACTAGTCGCGATGAGGCGCTGATGGGCCAACGTGACGCCACCGTGATGGATCAGTTCCGTCGC
>CBFHWA010000077.1:243-5394 GCA_965659525.1 Pontimonas sp. | reverse complement strand
CGAGATGTCTGAACAAGTTCTCGACCAAACCCCATTGCCCAAACCGAAGGATTTCTCGCAGCTTGCGCTTTTTGTGCACCTTCTTGTCGAGATTCGCGACAGTCTCGACCGCTTCCAGCCGGCCGTGTTTGACCGGCCGCTGACTGATCTCATCGCCGCGACGGGAACCAATGAGCAGGCGAGTCAACTCTCGCGTATCCAGCGGCGGCGACTGAAATCTCTGGCCAAGGAATACATCCGCCCCGGTATGCACGTGTCGGATTTGCACGAGTCATTGACGAAAATTAATGACCAGCGCCACACCTGGAACCGCTTCGTCGAAACCGGACACCCACCGAGTGTTCCCCCCGGTCTGTCCGATCTCCAGCCGTTGTTGCAGGAGGCCGAGCAGGATGTTCGTGAGCTCTCAGAAACACTGGGTCGAACCGGTGAGGATGGCCTTGCCCACCTCAGTATTGAGCCACTGCGTGAATTGATGGCGTCCCTGGGGGCTGAATCGGACGTGTTGCGCACGCTGGAAGATCGCGCCCATGTCACCGAAACTCTGCAGGACTGGAAACTCGGTCCGCTTGTTGATGATCTGGCCAACCGACACGTCGCCATCGATGACGTCGCCGCCGAGCTGGAACTGGCCTGGTGGCGCGGTGCGCTCGAGCATATCCTCAGCCAAAACGACGACCTGCTCGGTGGGGACCTCGAGATTCTTCAGCGTCTTGAATCCGACTACCGGCTGGTGGATGAGGCTCACGCCTCATCCAATGCCCGGCGCTTGGCGTGGCAGTTGGCCGAGCGCTGGTCGGTGGGCCTGATGGACTGGCCGGAGGAGGCCAGCTGGCTGAAGTCGCAGCTCAAGGCAGGAGCGGTGTCGCCGACCCAGCTGCACGAAGGGGCGCCACATCTGTCTCGAGCGCTTGCCCCGGTCTGGTTGGCAAGCCCTTACGAAGTCCACAAACTCCCCGCAGCGCAGAGTTTTGATGTCGTCATCGTCGCCGACGCGGGTGCGCTGACCCTGCCCGAGGCAGCCCCGGCGATTCGCCGCGGGCGGCAAGTTGTTGCCTTTGGAGACCCGGTTATTCAACGGCCAGAGGCCTTTGATGTTGGCCTGTGGGACGAAGTCGACCCCACCCGTCCCGATCCCGAAGCGCTGCACCCCCAGTCGGCTCTGGGTGTCCTCTCCGACCTGCTTCCCGGTCACGCGCTCACTCGCAGCTACCGGGTGACGGGGGAAGATTTGGCGGAGCTGATCGACCGCAACCTCTACGCCGGGCAGATTGCGTCCCTGCCGTGGGCCGGGTCAATGCTGGGCCATCGCAGCGTCGACGTTGACGTCATCGATGACGGTTACGGCCTGCCCGACCCGATTACTGGGGTGATTGAAAGTGTCGACGCCGAAGTCCGCGCCGTTGTCGAGCGCGTTATCGAACACGCAAGAGAATTCCCCCACCAGTCACTGATGGTTGTCACGGCAAGTGACCGCCACGCGCAGCGGGTATTCGAGGGCGTTGTGCGGGCTGTTCACGAACGCCCCGATCTGCAAGAGTTTTTTACCGCCGATAGCCCTGAACCCTTTGTGTCTGTCACCCTGCGCCAAGCCCACGCGATCAGTCGCGATCGGGTGATCTTCTCGCTTGGTTTCGGGCGAACACCCCACGGTCGGGTCCTCAGCGATTTGGGGATGCTTTCCGAACCAGGCGGTGAGCGCCTCCTCGCATTGGGCTTGACCCGCGCGAGGCGACACCTACGCGTGGTGAGTTGTCTCGGTCCAGAGGACCTGACCGATCAGCGCCTTGCGCCAACTGTTCGGGCTGTAGGCAAAGTGCTCTCCGAGATTGTCACCCCGCCGGCACTGCCGGCGACCGTGCATGAACCAGACCCGATGGTCGTGGACTTGGCGGAGCGTCTGCGCAAATGGGGCCTCGAGGTCTCCCTTGATCACCACGGGGTGATTCCCCTCGCCGCGATGGCTCACGGATCCTGTGTTGCCGTTGATACCGATCAGCCACTACTGGGAATGTCGATTAGGGAGGGGCTGCGCCTGAGACCCCAGGCCCTGAAACGCCTGGGCTGGCACTACCTTCGGGTGCACTCTTTTGAGCTCTTTAGCGACCCAGACGCGGTGGCGCGCAAAATCGCCGCACTCGTTGGTGTGTCGTCAGTCCTGGTCGACGAGGCGGACGTGGATGAGCGAGAAGACGCCGAGATTGCCGGAGGATAAAACTCCTCGACGCCGTCGAGCGGTGTTGCCAGACCCTCCGGGGGTTGATGCCAACCCGCAGGAGTTTGATCACCAGGAGCAATTACCCGCAGAGGGGGCCAATGATCAACGCCTGCGCGAGGACAAACCCCCGCACTACTGAGCCCTAGCTCGCGTTCTTTGACGCTTTTTTGCTGTCCTTCTTCTTGCCGTCTTTCTTTTTACCCGACGAGCTAGACGAGGGTGTGGATGCTTTTTTTGCCTCCGCGCGCGAGTCGGTGCGGTAAAAACCAGAGCCTTGGAAGGTCACTCCAACGGCGCTAAAGAGTTTGCGAAGCTGGCCTTCACATTCGGGGCAGTTCGTCAGGGGCTCATCGGAAAAAGCCTGATGGATGTCGAATTCGACTCCGCATTCGCGGCAGCGATACGAATAGGTGGGCACAGGTTTTCCTTACCGGTTGGGCTTGGAATCAGCGCGATCGACTAGGCGGAGTCGAATCTAATGATTCCGGTGGGAGTGACCGCGCCGTCCACTGGTTGATCGTGAGCTTCACGGGGCACCTCGTCAATGACCTCATGATCATAAACCACGGCGAACACTGGGGGCCTGTGTGCCATGGAGCCGAGCATGCGATCAAAATACCCCCGGCCCCAGCCCAATCGATTTCCGTGACGATCGACAAGCGCTGCGGGAACCAATAAGAGGTCAACGTCGTCGAGCGCTATTGGCCCCAAAAGTTCGCTGGTGGGTATTGGCATACCCAACACGTCGAGTGACTCTCCTTCTCGGTCACAGCGAGCCCAATCCATGAGGCCGTCTGCTCGGCTCACGGGAACGAGAACCTCGATGCCGTGATCGAGCGCCCAGTCGATGAAATCACGCGTGGGCGGTTCATCGGTTGTGCTGAGGTAGCAGGCGATGGTGGTGGCTTCCCGCTGGCGAACGATGGCGGTGAGTTCAGCGCCAAAGCCCGTGGCGGCGCGCGTTTTCTCGTCCTGGGTCATGATCCGCCGGCGCTGCCGCGACTCGGCCCGGAGCGCGGGCTTATCGTCGGGGCCGGGGGCAGCCATGCGCCCAGTCTAGGTCGGCGGCTAGGGTGAGACTATGTCGATTTCAAAAGCGGTTATCCCTGCGGCGGGCCTCGGGACACGATTTTTGCCCGCGACCAAGGCGATGCCCAAAGAGATGCTCCCGGTTGTCGACAAGCCGGCCATTCAATACGTCGTCGAAGAGGCTGTCGGTGCGGGTCTGACCGATGTGTTGATGATTACCGGTCGGAACAAAAACGCCTTAGAAAACCACTTCGACCGCAACACCGAATTGGAGGGTGTCCTCGAGCGCAAGGGCGATGATCGCCGTCTGCGCGAGGTCCACCAGTCCACCCATTTGGCCAATATCCACTACGTCCGCCAGCGCGACCCGATGGGGTTGGGCCACGCCGTGTCCCGAGCCCAGATGCACGTGGGTGAGCATCCCTTTGCTGTGCTTCTCGGTGACGACCTCATCGACGAGAGAGATTCGTTGCTTCGCCAAATGATCGAGGTCTATCACCAGCAGCCCTCAACGATTATTGCCCTCCAGGAGGTCGACCCCAACCAGGTTCACCTGTATGGCATCGCCACGGTCGAGCGAACAAAAAACGACGATGTCGTGCGGGTTAACGAACTTGTCGAAAAACCCCAACCGGCTGATGCGCCATCGAATTTGGCCATTATTGGCCGCTATATTCTCCAGCCCGAGGTCTTCCCTGCACTGGAGCAGACCCAACCGGGTTCCGGTGGAGAAATCCAGCTCACCGATGCGCTGAACACTCTCGCTCACTCGGGGGCGGGCGGTGGGGTCATGGGCGTGGTGTTCCGTGGTCGCCGCTATGACACCGGCGACCGGCTGGACTATCTGAAGGCGATCGTCCAGGTTGCCAGTGAGCGCGAGGACTTAGGCCCCGACTTTCGCAGCTGGCTGGCGGAGTTTTCGAGGAGCCAGGAAGGGCGCTAAGCCTGGTGTCGTACCCCACCCCCACTCTTACCCACCCCCAGGTGTCACTGCGGGGTGTTCGCTTGCGCGATGCCAGGACGTTAGAGAAGCTCTTGGCTCGGGACCGCCAGTGGCTCGAGCCCTGGGAGGCCACCCATCCGATTATTCCCTCGCAGGAGTATGACCAGCGCGGTGCGATTCGCAGTTTGCTCCAGCAGTCTCGCCGGGGCCAGGGCCTTCCGCTGGTTCTCGAGATCGACTACGAGCTCGTCGGTCAACTCAACGTCTCTCAAATCAGTTACGGATCGCTGTCGTCTGCCGGGTTGGGTTATTGGATTGCGCAGTCTCACGCCGGCCGCGGGATCACGCCGATCGCGGTCGCCCTGGTTACGGACTATTTGTTTTTTGAGCGCGGCCTGCATCGGATGGAAATCTGCATGGTCCCGGAAAACCAAGCATCCAGGCGTGTGGTGGAGAAGCTGGGTTTTCGATTTGAGGGCCTTCGCCGACGCTATATCCACATCAACCGAGCCTGGCGAGACCACCTCTGCTTCGCTCTCGTTGCCGAAGAGGTCCCCCGGGGAGTACTCGCGCGTTTCGAAGGCGGCCACGTGCCACCGGGACTCGCCGATGTTCCGGAGCACGTGGCCATTCAGATGCGTACCCCGCTGCATCTTCCCCCTCGCTAAACACGCCGGATGGTGGTGGATACCGAGGTGGCGAGCGTCCTGCTCCTACTCTGAAGGTCGTGGAGACTTCGTTTTCCGGAACCGCGCTGCTGCTGCTCGTCGCAGGAGCGCTCTGGCTTGTCTACCTCGTGCCCATCTGGTTGCGCCGCAGCGAGTACCTCGCCACGGAGAAAAACGCAGCGAGGCTTGGCCAAACCCTTCGAGTACTGGCCGAAACGGCTGAGCCAACTGAAGAGTTGAAGACGGAACTGAGCGCCCGCGAGGTGGCCCGGGCGCAGCGCGAGGCCGAGCGC
>CBFHWA010000077.1:0-233 GCA_965659525.1 Pontimonas sp. | reverse complement strand
GTGAGCTACAGCGATCAGGAAATCAAGGCCCGGCGTCGTCGGATCCTAAGATCCACGACGACGCTGTTTACGGCGATTGGCCTCGTGGGACTGGTCTCATCGGTTAGTCTCCAGGCTGCAGTGTGGGTCACAGCTGCCCTGGCGGCAAAAACTCTGGTGGGAATCACCGTGCTCGGTGTTCTTGCAAAAGCCGCCTCCGCACCCCAACTCAATAACGCACCGGCGGCTCGTGT
>CBFHWA010000076.1:0-5552 GCA_965659525.1 Pontimonas sp. | reverse complement strand
TGGATCAGATCAGTTCCGGCGAAACTGACTAGTCCGTGGATTCGCGCAGCGACTCCTGTTCGGAGGCAAACTCGTCGCCGGCCTCATCCGCAAGCGGCCTCGCGACGGGTACTTTCGTGCCCAGGACCTGAGCCGTGAGATTTCGGGCGATTTCTTGTGCGGTGAGCCCCGCTTGGGTGAGTATTTCGTCTCTGCTGCCGTGGTCGAGAAAGCCGTCTGGTAAACCCACCTCGTCAACGGCTGTGTCAACACCGGCCCGGCGCAGGTCTTGGCGGATGCGCGTGCCAATACCACCCACCCGGGTTCCATCCTCAATACTCACCACAATGCGGTGGTCTCGAGACATGTCGACAACGCTGGAAGCAACGGGAACCACCCAGCGCGGGTCGATCACCGTGGCACCAATACCCTGAGCGGAAAGTCGATGTGCGACGTCCATAGCCAGGTGGGCCATCGAACCTACTGCGACAATGAGCACGTCTTTATGGGCCGCCTCCAGTAGGACATCCACCCCGTCATCGGTACGACGCACAGCCGATAGTTCGGGTGAGACAGACCCACGCGGGAACCGAATCACGGTGGGGGCATCGTCGATAGCAAGTGCCTCACCGAGTTCTTCTTCGAGTCGACGGGCATCGCGGGGCGCGGCGATGCGAATGCCAGGGACAACTTGCAGGATTGATAGGTCCCACATCCCATGGTGACTTGCCCCATCAGGGCCGGTAACACCCGCACGGTCGAGCACAAATGTCACCCCTGCCTTATGCAGGGCGACATCCATCAGCACCTGGTCAAATGCCCGGTTGATAAATGTGGCGTAAATGGCGACAACGGGGTGAAGGCCACCGTAGGCCATCCCCGCCGCACTGGTCACGGCGTGCTGTTCAGCAATTCCCACATCCAACACCCGGCCCGGGAAACGCTTGGACATCTCGTAGAGACCGGTCGGGCGCAACATGGCCGCCGTAATCCCCACCACGCGGTCATTGCGCTGTGCTTGGCGAACCATTGCATCGGAAAACACATGAGTCCAACTGGTCGAACCCGATGAACCGAGGGGCTCACCGGTATCCGGATCAATTTGGCCCACGGCGTGGAACTGATCGGCCTCGTCAGCAACAGCCGGACCGTAGCCGCGGCCTTTTTCGGTTATCACGTGCACGATAACCGGCTGGCGATAGGCCTTGGCCTGTTCGAAGGCTTTTTCCAGGTCGTCGAAATTGTGCCCGTCGATGGGGCCGACGTATTTAATGTCCAGGTTGGAATAGAGCGCCTCGTTATTGGCAAAGCGGGAAACGAACCCCCGCACACCACCTCGGATGCCGCGGTATATCGCTTTGCCGGCTGGCCCGAACAGACTAAAGAATGCTTCCGATCCACCCCGGAAGAACCGGTAGGACTTTTGGGTGCGAATGGAGCCGAGGAATCGTGCGATCCCGCCAATCGTCGGCGCATATGAGCGCCCGTTGTCGTTGACCACGAGGATGAGGTTTCTCTTGTTGTCGTGGGAGATGTTGTTTAGCGCCTCCCAGGTCATCCCGCCGGTAAGGGCTCCATCACCAACAACCGCTACGACGTAGCGGTCACGCTGTCCGGTGCGCTGAAACGCCCGGGAAATCCCATCAGCCCAGCTGAGGGAACTAGACGCGTGCGAGCTTTCAACAATGTCGTGTTCTGACTCACTGCGCTGGGGATAGCCCGCTAGGCCCCCCATTTGGCGGAGTTTGGAAAAATCTGTCCGGCCGGTCAGGATCTTGTGGACGTAGGACTGGTGTCCGGTGTCCCACACGATTGGGTCATTGGGCGAGTCAAACAGCCGATGAATGGCGACCGTGAGCTCCACCACACCCAGGTTGGGCCCTAAATGCCCGCCCGATTGGGACACCTCCCGGACCAAAAACGCGCGCAATTCGCTGGCGAGTTCATCCAGTTGTGCGCGGCTTAACCCGCGCAGGTCCGCCGGTGACTGGATGGATTCGAGCAACGACATTCCCACAGGCTAAGCCTCCCGGCTGAAAAACGTCCACACCCCTGGCGGGTATTAGACCAACTGGCGCAAAACGTAGGGCAAAATTCCACCGTTTCGGTAGTAGTCAGCCTCACCCGGGGTATCGATGCGCACGCGCGCGTCAAATTCAATGGGCTCTCGACCAGCAGCCGAATGCTCACTGGGGCTTGCCACCACCCGCACGGTCTGGGGCGTCACACCGTCGTTCAGCGCTTCGATGCCGTGGATACTAAAAACCTCAGTTCCATCCAGACCCAGCGACGCGGCACTATGTCCGTCGGGGAACTGTAGGGGAACAACGCCCATACCAATCAGGTTGGAGCGGTGAATACGCTCGAAGCTCTCGGCGATAACCGCTGAGACACCCAGCAGGCTGGTGCCCTTGGCCGCCCAATCGCGCGACGAGCCAGAGCCGTATTCCTTCCCGGCGAGAACCACAAGGGGGGTGCCCTCTCGCTGGTATCGCTCAGCAGCGTCAAAAATGAACGCCTGCTCACCGGTCTCGGTCGTGAAATCGCGAGTGTAACCACCCTCGACTCCGTCGAGCAGGAGGTTCTTCAGTCGAATATTGGCGAAGGTGCCGCGAATCATCACCTCGTGATTACCGCGTCGGGAGCCATAGGAGTTGAAGTTCAATCGGTCAATCCCGTGGCTTTGTAAGTAGTGCCCAGCCGGACTGTCGGCACGAATAGAGCCCGCCGGTGAAATGTGGTCGGTGGTCACCGAATCACCCAGTAGTGCCAACACTCGCGCGCCGGCGATATCGGAGACCGCCGAAGGCGACGCCTCCATGGATTCGAAGTAGGGCGGCTTGCGCACATACGTTGACTCGGCATCCCAGTCGAATGTGTCACCGGTGGGCGTCGGCAGCGACCGCCAGCGCTCGTCACCGTCGAAGACCGACGCATACTCCTTATCGAACATGCCAGTGTCAATCGAACTATCGATGGTCTCCTGGACTTCCTGGGCGCTAGGCCAAATATCCTGAAGGTAAACCGGCTGCCCGCTGGAGTCGTGGCCGAGAGGATCATTTTCGAAATCAAAATCCATTGTTCCGGCCAGGGCGTAGGCAATCACCAGCGGAGGGCTAGCCAGGTAATTCATTTTGACATCCGGATTGATCCGGCCTTCAAAGTTTCGGTTACCCGATAGCACGGCGGTGACGGCGAGGTCATTGCCGTTGATGGCCTCAGAGATTTCTTCCGCTAAGGGCCCGGAGTTTCCGATACAGGTCGTACAGCCATAACCGACGAGGTAGAACCCGAGGTCCTCCAGGTCGTCCATGAGGCCGGCCTTCTCGTAGTAGTCGGTGACGACCTTTGACCCGGGTGCGAGGGTGGTCTTCACCCACGGCTTGGACTTCAAACCTTTGGCTGACGCGTTTCGTGCCAGCAGTCCCGCCGCCAGCATCACCGACGGGTTCGAGGTGTTCGTACACGACGTAATCGCCGCGATCGTGACGGCGCCGTTTTCTAGCTCGAAGGATTCATCCCCTACTGTCACCGAAACCCGGTCATGCTCGTGGCCTGGCTGAACATAAGACGCGAGGTCCGTCTCGAACTGCCCCTTCGCCTGGGAGACCTCGATGCGGTCTTGCGGCCGCCGGGGTCCGGCGATACTCGGCACAACCGTTGAGAGGTCTAATTCCAAGTACTCGCTGAAGTCGGGCTCAACGCTGGGGTCGTGCCACAGCCCCTGGGTTTTGGCGTAGGCCTCAACCAGCTCGATCAGCGCGCTATCGCGTCCGGTCAGGCGCAGGTAGTCCAGCGTGACCTCGTCGATGGGGAACATCGCCGCGGTGGAGCCAAACTCCGGGCTCATATTTCCAATCGTCGCGCGGTTGGCCAAGGGAACCTCCACCACGCCGGCTCCGTAGAACTCCACGAACTTGCCCACCACTCCGTGTTCGCGCAGCATCTGGGTAATGGTGAGAACAACGTCGGTAGCGGTAACCCCGGTGGGAATCGAACCGGTGAGCTTAAAGCCGACGACCCGGGGAATGAGCATCGAAACGGGCTGACCCAGCATCGCGGCTTCTGCTTCAATACCGCCAACACCCCACCCCAGCACGCCGAGTCCGTTGACCATCGTGGTGTGTGAGTCCGTCCCCACACAGGTATCCGGGTAGGCCTGGAGGACACCATCGACTTCGCGGGAATAGACCACCTTGGCCAGGTGTTCGATGTTGACCTGGTGGACAATCCCGGTTCCCGGGGGAACGACTTTGAAGTTTTCAAAGGCGGTTTGACCCCAGCGCAGGAACTGGTAGCGCTCGCCGTTTCGCTCGTACTCAATATCCACGTTTCGCTCGAGGGAGTCTTCTGAGCCAAAAAGGTCGGCAATGACGGAGTGGTCGATGACCAACTCCGCTGGCGAGAGGGGGTTGACTTTCTGGGGGTCGCCGCCAAGGTCAACGATGGCTTCGCGCATCGTGGCGAGGTCAACGATGCAAGGCACTCCGGTGAAGTCCTGGAGGACCACCCGGGCGGGGGTGTACTGAATTTCGGTGGACGGTTGGGCCGTGGCGTCCCATTGACCGAGGGCTCGGATCTGATCAGCAGTGATATTCGCGCCATCTTCTGTGCGCAGCAGGTTCTCGACGAGAACTTTCAAGCTAAAAGGCAGTCGGTGGGAGCCTTCCACTGCATCGATGCGGTAGATCTCGTGGTCTACACCACCCACTGTGAGGGTGTCGCGTGCTCCGAGGCTGTTTAAGCTCGCCATGGTCGTCCTCCCATTTATCTTTACGTGAAGCTAATTCTATCAGGCCGTCGGGGTCGACGTGCTGCGATAGACCGAGCGTAAAAGCAACCAGGTCAACCACAGTGTCAGCCCGTAGAGCGGAATGCCCATCACCAACTTCGCGGTGGCGAGTGCCTGAACCGCTGGCTCACCGGCAAGATAGAGCGGCACTTGAACAAAGAGGCGCAGGGAGAACATCCCCGCCCACAGCAGCGTCGCCACGGACGCCATCGCAAAGCGCGCGCGGTGTCGATGCCACTCGTTATCGCCAACGAGGGTGCCGGCAATAACACCAATGAGGGGCCGGCGAAAAAGCAGGGAGCCGAGGATGATTGCCAGGGAGATTGCGTTTACCCACAATCCCAGCACGAAGTTGTTTTCCGGACGGCCCGACACAATCGCCACCAGCGCGGAGAGCGCGACTCCAATCAGGCCAACCAATGCCGGCTGAAGGGGGCTGCGTTGGATCAGTCGAGCAATGATGAACCCCACGGACGCAACAAGCGGAGTCAGCACCGACCAGATCAGCGATTGGGTGAATGAATAGACAAGGAGGAAAACCATTCCCGGCAGCAGCGACTCAGTGACACCGCGCTTGCCACCGAGGGCGCCCCACACATCACGGGCCGTCGGAGTTTGCCCTGGTGCCACAGAGGCGAAGGCAGAGCGTCCCAGTCCGGAGCGAAGCGAATCGCTCCAGGACGAACCACTCGAACCGGTCACGATGTTTGGAGACCTTCTTGCTGATCAGCCTTCTCGGGCACACGCAGTGCGAGCAGTTCCCGCGGGGGCATGGGGGTGT
>CBFHWA010000075.1:0-5676 GCA_965659525.1 Pontimonas sp. | reverse complement strand
GCTACTACAAACGCATTCGCGCCCAAGCCCAGGAAATTCTTGACCGGGTCGCTCGGCCGCGGAAAGAAAAGTTCCGCCGCGCGAGCGCCCTCCAGCCCGGCTACCACCCCGTTGATGTCGATATTTTCTGTGACCGCTTGGTGCGTTACTTCCAGGGCCAAGAGGCCCTCTCGGTGGCAACGGTGCGAAACCAGAAGTTTCGCACTCGACTGGGTGGGTACGACGAGATACAGGTCGATAAAGTCCTCGACGAGACGGTCTCGGTCATTCTGGCGGTTCGCTAAGCCTCCCACCTGGCGCCAGTACACTATCGCCAGTGTTCACCAGGATTGCCCGGCACGACGCTGCGCCCAACCGGCCGGTGCGTAGGCTCCTGCGCGATCGTCTCCTGCCGAGCCTCGCGCTGGCCAGTGTGGCGGCTTTTCTCGCCTGGCCCCTGGTTAACCCCCACCTTGACCCCGCCAGCGCGTATATCGCCCAGAGTAATCAAACGGAAACTGGACAGCAGCTGGTGGTCACCGGCCAGGCCGGGCAGGTCATTCGTGACGGCTCGTGGAGTGTGAATAAACCCGCGAGTGCCAGTGCCCCCGCCGTGGGCAACCCCGACCCGGGATCGGCTCAAGCGATTGCCTATGAGCTCGTGACCGCCAGAGGTCACAGCGAAACGGAATATCGATGCCTACACGCTCTGTGGATGCGCGAGTCTGGTTGGAATCATTTCGCCCAGAATCGCTCCAGCGGTGCCTACGGTATCCCGCAGGCGTTACCGGCAGAAAAGATGGCCACAGCTGGGCCTGACTGGGCGACCAACCCGGAGACGCAAATTCGTTGGGGACTGGGGTACATCGACGCCCGATACGGCTCCCCGTGTGCTGCGTGGGAACACTCTGAAGAGAAGAACTGGTACTAGCCCATGCCGCGCCGCCACCGCCGAGACCGCGACGAGGAACCAGAGCTCGATATCGAGCGATTGCGCACGGGGTACCGCCGCACCGAAAACAAGCGTGGCACCCGCTACACCGTCCAACCCATCGGGGCAAAAAACGCCCTGAAGGACTATCGGTGTCCCGGTTGTGGTCAGGTGATTCCCCCGGGGATGGCTCATGTTGTGGCCTGGGAAGAAGAATCAATCTGGGGCTCAGCCCGGGGTGTTGAAGACCGGCGACACTGGCACAACCACTGCTGGCGGATTGCCTGACAGGAGAGGACAACAGCGTGATTATTCGAAGCGCAACAGAGCTTCCCGCCAACCGCACGGACGTGGAGTTCCACACCGCTGATGGCCTCACCCTGGTGGGTGAGCTCGCCGTGCCCCAGCAGGCACCGGTGCGCGGCACGCTTGTCATGTGTCACCCACTGCCCACGGCCGGGGGCTTTATGGACTCCCACCTGATCCGTAAAGCTGCGCTTCGCCTACCCGCCCTGGCAGGACTCGCTGTTTTGCGATTCAACTTTCGCGGTGTCGAATCACCACGGGGTCGCTCCGAAGGCAACTTTGGTGAGGGTATCGAGGAGAAACACGACCTCACCGCCGCGATGGCCTTTGTTCAGCAGCAGGGGCTGCCGGAGCCGTGGCTGGTCGGCTGGTCGTTTGGCACCGAGGTCATCCTCAAACACGCCCTCGACACCGGCTACCCCTTCCGGGGGGCATTTCTGCTCGCCCCGCCGCTACACCGCACCACAGCCGATGACCTTGCTCGGTGGGTCGGCCGAGCAGAGCCGGTCATTGCCCTAGTTCCCGAGCACGATGACTTTCTCCAACCAGCAGAGGCGACACGACGCTTCGCGGCGATTCCCCACGCCCGCGTTATCGAAGCCCAAGAGGCAAAGCACTTATTCGTCGGTGAGAAATTCACCTACCAAGCACTGAGCGAAATTGTCCAGGCTGTTGCTCCGGATCAGATGCCTCTGGCCACCGAATGGTCAGATGATGAGACGCCCCCGGGGGGCGATTAAGCGTCCTGGCCGCTGATGTCGGCCTCGTCGATTCCTCGGACAACAGTGCGCAGGGATTCGATGTAGCCGGCGATCGTGTCTCGTTCAGCTCGAAGTTCCGCGAGGCGCTTTTGCGACTCGGCGACACTGTGGCGGGCACTCTCCTCAGCGGCGCGCACAATCTCAACGGCTTGGGCTTCCGCCGTCTCAATCGTTTCGCGTGCTGCTTCTTCGGCGGCCGTCGTTCCCTTCCGGTTTGCCTCGGCAATCGCGGCGGTTAACTCGGTGTATTCGACTCGTAGCTGATCGAGTTTCGTTTTCATCTGCTCGAGGTCTTTGGCTGCCTCGTCGAGATAAACCGTGTTTGTTCGAACCGCTTCCTGATGGGCTTCAAGAAGCTCGCGTTCGGCCTCGGATCGTCGGGCTTTGATTTCTAAATCAATATCCGCTCTGGCCTGTTCGGCCGCCCGGGCGAGTTTTTCTGCCTGCTGTTCGTTCTGTGTTTGCAACGACGCGTGGCTGGAGGCAATCTCTGCTTCCATTTGAGTTTTGGCCAGCGCCGCTTCTTCTTGAATCTTTCGCAAGTTCAGCTCGTGGGTGGCTTTTTCCACCTCGATATCGCGCTCCAATTCAGCCGCGCGGGTGCGCACATCTGCCAGCTCCCGCTCGGCAGCACCTTTCAATTCCGAGACTTCCCGCTCGGCTTCCGCCCGGAGCGCTTCTGCTTCGCGCTTGGCTGACGCCCGAATTGCTGCGGCTTCGGTTGAGACTGAGCCGCGAATACTCGCGGCTTCTTCGATCGCGTCGCTTTTTAGCCGCTGGGCCTCGGTTGTTGCCTCGGCAACGAGTTTCTCCGCCGTCTCTGCTGCTGAGTCTCGAGTAGCCGTTGCGGCCGCTTCTGCTTCCCGTGTCAGCCGTGATGCTTCGCGAGTGGCCAGTTCGACCGTTTCCTCAGCTCGAGTCTGTGCGTCACTGACGATGCGGTCGGCGTCGATATCGGCTTGGGAAATGATGCGCGTCGATTGTTCTTCGGCGATGCGCAAGACCGCTTCGAGCCTGCTGCCCAGTCCCGAGTAGCTAGCTGCTGTGTTGTCCACACCCGCCAAGCGCAGAGCGTCAAGTTCACTGCGCACCGCGGTGAGATCCTCCAGCGCCTGCGCGCGGTCTTTGGCGGCCTGCATGAGCTCACTGCGCAGCTCAGCCAGAGTCGCCTCCACGTCAGCTCGGCGGTAGCCGCGCAGTTCAGTGGGGAATTCAGCAGAGTCAATACTCAACGACACTCTCCTTTTACGGGGGACAACCGCACGATTCTACTGTCACATCCAGTCGTTGCCACTCATATGGTCGGTTACCCTGGTTGGTTGACCCGGGGCGTACTCGGAGGCTTCCGGGAAAGGAGTGTGCCGTGAGGTTGGTGTCGGCCATTCTCGTGCTGCTCGTCTCCATTGTCAGCCTCTCCCTCGGAATTGCCCTTCGCACCGTCTGGGCCGGGCCAGACGCTGTGACGAAGAAAGTCGAGTTTGACCACAGTGCTCCTGTGGTGCTCATTGACGGCCAGGCCCTGACCGCCTACCCCGGTCGCCAAACCATTACCGCGGTTGATGGTTCGGGTAACACCGAAGCCGGTGTGGTGCTCGTTTATGGTCGCTCACTAGACGTCATTTCCTGGGTGACACCGTCGCGTTTTACGGCCGTGCGTCACAACGCCACCACCGGTGAGCTCTACGCGGTTCCTCGCTTGGGTGCTGAGTCGACGGTGCCCAATCCGATTGGCTCGGATTTGTGGCTCGAGCAGTATCGCGAAACTGATGTTCTTCGCGCCTCACTGACTGCCGATTCATCGATCACCGTCGCGGTGATGGCAGACGGGCAGCGTGCTGCGCCGGATTCGATCACGATTTCCTGGCCGCTGGATAATGTTTCTCCTCTGTCGGGCATCCTCGTGGCTTTTGGTTTGCTGGTCATGATTGTGGGTTTTGTGCTGTTGTTCATGACCCTCACAGATATCCGCCGCAGGCGAAAGCCCCGCCGCAAAGCCACCCTCCCCCCGCGGCGCCGAGCACCGTGGGTGGGCAGTTCGCGGCGGCGCCAAAGCGTGGGCTCTGCCCGGTCACGCCGAATGAGTCGCTCACTCGTGGCTATCCCCCTATTGGGAATCACCCTGGCGTCGGGATGTGTTTCCGGGCAGACCAGCCAAACCGACAGCGACGATGACCAAAGCTCCTCCACGGCCCCTCAACCAACGGTTCCTGCGCCCTACCCGGCCGTGACACCCGCGCAGTTTGATCGAATCATGGAGCGTATCGCCAACCAGATCACCCTGGCGGATCAAAGTTTTGACCCAGAACTCTTGGCCCAACGCGTCGACCAACCCACCCTCGACCACCGGGCAAGCCAATACGTTTTGCGCAACTGGGATGAGGAACTCGGCCAGCTGGTTGGCATTCCCGCCTCGCCGGTGCGGCTCTTGGTGCCCCAGCAGACGGCGTCTTGGCCGCGGATTGTGATGGCGGTGATTCAGGAGGGCCCTGAGCTAAACGCGCCAACGCTGGCGGTCATTTTGCGTCAAGACTCCCCACGGGATAACTACTTCTTAAACTACGCAACGCTTCTCGCCCCCGACGTCATCCTCCCGGCCATGCCCCCCACGGAGGTTGGTTCGTCGAGGCTCTCGCGTGATTCCAAGTTGGTGGCGTTGAGCCCCCAGGAGACGGTGTCGATTTACGGGGATGTTCTTCGACGCGGTACCCAGTCTCGTGGCTGGCTCGATTTTGACACCCTCACTGATGACCTCTACGCGCTTGTAGGGCCAGATGGCAGGACTCTGCGTTCGGAGTCGCTGGGTTCGGACCTGGACCTGCAGACCGCAATTTTGCCCACCGACCATCCCATCGTGGCGCTGTCGACGGCCAATAACGGCGCCCTCGTATTTGGCACTCTCGAGGAAATCGAGACGGTGCGACCCCTCGAAGACGGGGCCACGATTAACGCCACCTCGTCGGTTCGGGCGTTTACCAGCCTGCCAAGCTCCGATGAGGGTTTTGAAGCCCGCTACGAGATGCAAATAGTCTGGTACGTGCCAGCGGTCGGATCCGATGAGCGGGCCCGTGTCGTCGGATACGGCTATCAGTTGGTCGACGCTCGCGAGCTGGGACCAGAAGACGAAACGGAGGGGCAGCAATGAGCAACCCACAACTTGGTGGCAGCTTCGGTGGAGCCATGGATCTCTCCGCACTGGTCAACCGCGCAAAACAAGCGAACCAGCCGGCCTCCGCTGGCGCCGCGGATGCCTCCCACGGCTGGGTACGCGATATCGCTGAAGAAGACATGGGCCAGATTGTTGAGCTATCCAACACGGTTCCCGTCATCCTCGAGGTCTACGGCCAGGGGGTGACACCACAGCTTGCCGGTTTGATTGAGAAATACCAGGGCAAACTCCTCCTGGCCACCCTCGATGCCACGAAAGCTCCGCAACTGGTTCAAGCCCTCCAAATACAGGGAATACCCACCGCGTTTGCCATCATTCAGGGTCGACCCGCGCCCCTGTTCCAGGGCCAAGCGCCCGAATCCGAGGTCGCCCCGGTGCTGGACCAGGTTCTCCAGGTTGCCGCCCAAGCTGGTGTGACGGGAAGCCTGCCGGCTGCTGGTTCCGGTGACGATAGTGGCGACTCTGCTGAACCGGTTGAGCTGCCACCGCTCTCGCCGGAGCATCAAAAAGCATTCGATGCGCTCAGTAATTAC
>CBFHWA010000074.1:0-5751 GCA_965659525.1 Pontimonas sp. | reverse complement strand
CAACACAACAGGAGCGAACTCTTCGCGCACGCTCACCTTCTCGTCCTCGAACTCGGACTCGGCGAACTCCGGGCGGGGAAATTCGAAGACGATTTCGATCAGCCAAATCAATGATGCTCCTTCCCTGGCAACTCCAACCGCAATTGCCCTCACCGACACGGCCGATGTAGACACGTTTTCTGCCATCACACGGTCTCTGAGTGCCACCGATGAAGAAGGCGACTCCATCACCTACGGCCCCGCCTCTGAAGAAGGCACCTACGGGTCCATTGCTGTCACCTCTGATGGGACCCTCACCTTTACTCCTGATGATGAAGCAATCAACGCCTTGGACGCCGATTCATCAGAGACTTTCACCCTCACTGCTTCAGATGGTTCGGCGACGGGAACCGCCACGCTTACCGTTTCCATTACCGCGACCGTGGACACGCTTCCCTCCGCGCCCACGCTTGGCTCGATAACAGGTGCCAATCAGTCGCTTTCAGTGGTTTTCTCGCCGCCTTCCTCAGAGGGAGCCACGGCGATCGAGAACTATAAGTACTCGACTGATGGGACTAACTATGTGGCCTTTGATCCAGCGCAAACGACCAGCCCCCTGACCATCACAGCCTTGTCCGTGGACGGTTCAACCCCCTTAACCAACGGCGTTGATATTCCGGTCACGATTAAAGCCGTAAACAGCGGGGGTGATTCCCCGTCGTCTAACTCAGTAACGGCAGCGGCCGTGGCGCCGCCTGCGCCGCGCTCTGACCGTGGAGACGACGATGAGGAACAAACCCCGGTCACTACTCAGGCTGCCGGTAATGGCCCTGTCGTGCCGCCGCGTCGCGCCGTCACCCCTCCGCAAACGAACTTGCCGGTTACTCGCTCCGGGCCAGTACTGCGCAATGGAGTTGCCCCTCAAGTTGTTCGTGTCCCAGAAGCCCGGGTGGGCGGTGTTTCCACCCCGGTTGAGACCACTGTCAGAACCCAATCGTTCCTAACGATGCGTACCGGGGCGCTCTCGCTTGGAGTCGAAGTACCTGAAGGCTTGGGGTCAATCAACCAATCGACAGATGGACAGACCGAAATTGCCGTTGAAAAAGGCTCCCGGACCACGCTGACGGGTTCTGGGTTGCGCCCCGGCTCTACCGTTCAGGTGTTCTTGCCCCTGGAGGGAACAAACGCGAAAGAGCTCACGCGTATTCCGGTTGGCCCCGATGGTGCCTTCAGTGGAGACGCTGCATTTGCCACAGCACCCAATGAGGCGCCCCTTCCCGTTGGTCGTCAAGTTCTGCAAATGGTCTCCCTCGACGCCGACGGCAACGAGGTCGTTGTCGATATGACCATCAACATCGCTCAGCCTGCTCCCGCCCCAGAGTTCAACCGGGTAGACGGTGTTATCCCCACTCTCGCGCCGGGAACATCTATCGCGACCAACGCCGGTGTGCCAGAAGAGGTCAGGGTGACGGCGGTGGAAGATCAGAAGCTTGCCGTTGTTGAGGGCTCAGACTGGTCGATGGCTGTGGCGGTTGGAGCAGAAGAGGGAGGTGTGGAGCCCGCCGAAGGTGGAGCATCCATCAAGCTGGTGCGTGATGAGTCGGCCCAGGTTTCGGGCGAAGGCTTTATGCCGGGCACCCGGGCCGATGTGTGGCTCTTTTCTGAGCCCACGCTACTGGGAACCGTGACCATTGATAGCGAAGGCCGCTTTAACGGCGAAGTCAATATTGATGGCCGAGTCGTCACCGCCGGTGAGCACACCCTCCAACTCCAGGGAGTGGGCACCGATGGCTACACTCGCGCGGCCAATTTGGGTGTTGTCGTGGATGACAGCGCTGGCGCGGGCTCTCCCGCCACAGCCCAATCCAGTTTGATGGCCCTGTGGTGGATTCTTGGGCTCATTGTCGTTCTCGCACTTGTCGCTGGCGGGATCGCTCTTA
This sequence comes from Pontimonas sp., assembly GCA_965659525.1. Taxonomy (GTDB): domain Bacteria; phylum Actinomycetota; class Actinomycetes; order Actinomycetales; family Microbacteriaceae; genus Pontimonas. Next base: position 3,832 of record CBFHWA010000074.1, on the reverse strand, counting down.
GCCGCAGACGCGCTGTCTGATCGACTCATCGTTGCCCTTGGCGCTGCAACAGCCCGCACGCTGGTCCACCCACCGAGAAACGACTGAGGTACCTGTTCGTTCGATGACCTGGCTACTTCTTCATTGTCACCAGGCGGTGGCGGATCGCGACTCGGCCCAGGTCTTCCCGGGTGTGGACATCGAGCTTGCGATAGAGCGACGCAACAGAGCGTTTAACCGTCGAGAGCCCGATATTGAGCTCAGAGGCGATCAGCGGGTTGGTGAGACCCCGGGCAACGCGGACTAAGACGGCTGCTTCTCGATCGGTCAGAGGCTGCTCGAGCGGATACTGCCCACTATCGCGGCCGTGGGTATCGCCTCTGAGCCTCTCCCCACAGGTGGCAATCGCGAGGAGCTGCCGAAACGCCGTGAAGTTCACTCTGAACCTAATGGGCTCATCCACTCTGACCCTAAACACCAGAAGCATTGCGGCAATCGGGACATCGTGGGCCTTAGCAAGCGGAATGGCCAGCGCTGAATGTGTCGCTGGTTCAGTCCGTTTCGCCTGGGGGCGAAACGGCACCCGGACGGGTTTTTTACGCACCCCGACATAGCCGTCGGCGGAGGCGTGCCAGAGCTGTTGTAGGTCTCTGGCGGCCTGTTCATTGGGCAGGCCATAGGACCCACGTTCAATCACCCTCGCGCGGTCGCTCACAATCCCCAGCATCCCGCCCCGGGGTGCGGGATCAATCACCGTGTTATGGCAGAGGTATCTCAGCACATCGTGGGGACCGGGATCGCGGGATAAAAACCCAATTAGGTCGTGGAGCTCGGCGATGGCGCCAGGGTTGCCCTCGGACATGTCCCACCCCCTCACCGCCGTTGCCAGCCTCCTGGATTACCTGAAGATAAATCGATTTCTGCCTTGTCTGTCAGGAATTACCCGGGTTGTGGACCAGAAAGCCTCCAAATATGGACCGGTTATGGACCGGCCCTGACCACACCCCCATCGATTGCACGCCGAAGCCAGACACCCCCACACCCAGCGAGGCGGAATTGCTTCGACAACCCGATCAGCTCCCGGCGCGCACGAATAAGCCCGTCGCCGACACCACACCCCGGCTGCTTACCCAGAGCACAGACAGTCGCTGATTACCAGGGCATCGGGATATCGCGAATGGGTGTCGCGTCATCGGGGATCGCCGGGAGGGGAATTTGTCCTGCCCGAATACACAGCCACTTCAGTTGTGTTGGAGAATCCGGTTTTGCCCTCCACGTGCGCATCACACCCGTGCCCACGTGGACAACGCTTCCCGGTTCGACGTCAACAACCTCATCGTCAAGACCCATTTGGCCCTCACCCTCGAGGAATACATAAACTTCTTCGAGCTCTGAGTGGCTGTGCCAGTAACCGGCTTCTTCGCCTGGCTCGTAGGCGGTCGCGGTGAAGCCGATCACCTCCGTGTCCAGTTCGTGGTCGACCACCCGTCTACCATCCCGGGTTGTTGCCGGGACAAATCCACCGAAGTGTTCGCGCCAGGAGTCCATGGGGCCAATATTGGTTACCGAGTAGTTGCTCATAGCCCGAAGGCTAGCAACCCTCTTATCCTGGACACGGACCTGGCGCACCGGCCCCGGAAACTCCCGGGTCTACTCGACTCGCACCGTGCTGATGTGGGAGCTGCGCTCCAGCGTGCGGTGTACGGGGCACTTATCGGCGATGGCCATCACCGAGGCGACCTGTTGCTCGGTGAGCTCGCCGCGCAGGTGAATCTCCCGGGCGAAGTGGTCGACTGTGCCCTCCGAGTTCTCGCAGCGTTCACACTCCTTAGCATGGCGTTTATCGTGTCGGACACTGACCGAGACGTGCTCGAGAGGAATCTTCTTCCGCCTGGCGTAGAGGCGGATGGTCATTGAGGTGCAGGCGCCAAGCCCGGCGGCGACAAACTGGTAGGGGGTGGGACCGGTATTCGTCCCGCCGATATCCACCGGTTCATCCGCAGCAATCTGATGGACTCCAGCGACCAGCACGTCTTGAGCAAAACCATCGGCTGAGACTTCGGAGACGATGACATCACCATCGGGAGCTGAATCGTCGGCGCCGGTTGGCGCAGCCGGAAGATAACGGCTCGCCCACGCTGAAATCACCGATGCCGCGTATTGCGCATCGGCCACACGCCGCATCAGGTGATCGGCGTCATCGAGGGAAACATAGGACTTTGGGTGGAGGGCTGCCTGGAAGAGCTCCGCTGCGTTAGAGACGTCAACAATCTGGTCGACTGGTGAGTGGAGGATCAGCAGCGCAGCGTTTAGTCCCAGCAAAGCGCTGTGCAGGTTGGCACTACCAATGTCTTGGAGGAAGTCACTGGTGATGGTAAACGGCCGGCCGCCGAGGTCCACCTCAGCACGGCCTGTCGCGGAGATGTCCTGGAGCGAGTCGTGGAAGAGTCGAGTGACGTGACTGGGGTCAAAGGGCGCGCCGATTGTCGCCACAGCCCTGACAGAGTCCAGCTGGGCCCCAGCAGCGATGACGGCTGCTCCACCCAGTGAATGCCCAACCAGGAGGCTCGGTGGTGCGACCCGCTCAGCCAGGGCGTTGGCGGCATGGAGCAAGTCGGCGACATTTGAGCTGAAGTTCGTATTTTCAAACTCCCCATCCGAATGGCCCAGGCCAGTGAAGTCGAAGCTCAGCACCGCAATACCCCTCGAGGCCAGGGCGCTCGTGATGCGTTTTGCGGCGGGGATGTCTTTCGAGCAGGTAAAACAGTGGGCAAAGAGTGCACTGTGTGTCACCGGCCGCTCGGGCCGGGTAAGCCTGCCCGATAACTGGCCCATTGACCCCGTGAACGTAAATTCCTCGCTAAGCATGGTCAGGCACCTTCCGTCCTGCCCCACACTCTCACACCCGGTCGGGAGGTGAGAAAAGGTTGCCCGCGGCCGCAGCCACAGGGTTCATGCAGAAGTGTTTAGACCCTAGCCTCAGGGCCCGCGCTGGGTATCGATTCCCTGGTCCTCCAGGGCACTGCGCAGTTGTCTGACCTCGTCGCGCAGCTCAATGACCGCCTCAGTTGTTTCATCGATCGCCTCATCGGTGTCATCGGTCACACTTTGGATAATCCAGGAGCCGAGCGTTCCCACAATGATGCCCACCAGCACCACCCCACCCAGCATCAGCCCGACGGCAATGGTGCGACCGATGAATGTCACGGGGGTGTAGTCGCCGTAGCCGACGGTGGTGACCGTCACCAGCGCCCACCACAGGGCGTCGCCAAAGGTGGTGATTTCGCCAAAACCGCGTTCGGCTTCCAGCACGGCCAGAGCCGCGATATAGACCAAAAGCACCGTGGAAATGGAGGCAAAAGCCAGAATCCGGTTTCGAATCAGTCGCGGTGCGTTTCGTCGAAACACCCGCAGTAAGAACAGCAACCGCACCAGCCGCAGAGGTCGAAGCGCGGGCATCACCAACACGATGAAGTCGAGGATGTTGCGAAAAAACCAGCTCACCCGTTTCTTCGCCAGCACCAACCGAACCACATAGTCGACACCAAAAAGGATCCAGACGGCGATGGCCACCAGCTCCCAGGCGAAATACACCTGGGGTGTGGGGTCGGCGAGAACCTGCCAGGAGTAGGAGAAGAGAAAAAGGAAACCGGCGATCAGGAGAGGAATCTCCGTGGCACGCTCCCAGGAGAGCCGGCTCATGACCACAGCCTCATTCCGGTTGACCCTCAAGAATCACGCAACTCCAGCCCAGGTCGCGGCCGAGCATTTCGGCGAGTTCTTCCGCCTGGGTCACCAACATCTCGTGGGGGATATCAGCGCGCAGGTCGAGAGTCAGGGGCAGGTCTTCGCC
>CBFHWA010000073.1:3478-5777 GCA_965659525.1 Pontimonas sp. | reverse complement strand
CCGAGAACTACGTCTTCCGCGGCGCCGTGTCTGACGCGATGCGAGAGCGCCGAGTCGTCACGGTGTTGCATGAGCTTGCCCATATGTGGTTCGGCGATCTCGTCACCATGCGCTGGTGGAACGACTTGTGGCTCAATGAATCATTTGCCGAATGGGCCTCTACGATTGCCACCGCGGAGGCCACCGAGTGGACTGAGGCGTGGACGACGTTCCAGGCGATGGAGAAGACCTGGGCGTATCGCCAAGACCAACTCCCCTCGACCCACCCGATTGTGGCGAGCATTAACGATTTGGAAGATGTCCAAGTCAATTTTGATGGCATCACCTATGCCAAGGGCGGCTCCGTGCTCAAGCAGCTCGTCGCCTGGGTTGGCGAGGACGCGTTTTTCCAGGGTGTCGCCAACTACTTCAAAAAACACGCCTGGTCGAACACGGAACTATCCGACCTTCTGAGCGAATTGGAACTCACCAGCGGTCGGGAGCTGGGCTCATGGTCGAAAAAATGGCTCGAAACCGCTGGAGTCAACACTCTTCGTCCCGAGTTAACCCTCGCCCCAGACGGAACAATCGAATCGTTTGCCATCCTTCAGTCGGCGCCAGACGACTGGCCCACACTAAGGCCCCACCGGCTCGCCATTGGGATCTACCAACAGCACGACGGCGGTGTGACGCGAGTCCACAGAATCGAATGCGATATTGACGGGGAGCGCACCGACATACCGCAACTACGCGGCATCGACCGTGGAGACATGATTATCCCCAATGACGATGACCTCGCCTACGCCAAAATTCGCCTCGACGAGCACTCTATGGGCTTTGCTCTCGAGCACCTCGATGCGATTAGTTCACCGCTGACACGCTCGCTGGTGTGGTCAGCCGCCTGGGATGCCACCCGGGATGGTGAAATGCCGGCACGGGATTTTCGCACGCTCATCTTGTCCAACCTCGCTGCGGAGACCGAGAGCACAACAATTCGGACCGTTTTGGGCCAACTCCAGGTCGTCACCAAGCTCTATGCCGATCCGGTGACTGTTCCGGGCGCACAGCTCGAGGTTGGCGACCGGCTCTGGCAGATGACCAGGTCGGCAGCCCCCGGCAGTGACGCCCAATTCCAGTTCCTCAAAGCCTTCAGCCAGGTGGCCAGCACGGCTGACCACGGTGCAATTTTGCAGTCACTGCGCGATGGGAACACCGTGCTAGAGGGGCTGGCTATTGACACCGACCTGCACTGGGATCTCCTCGGAGGCCTGGTCCTCCTCGGTCTGGCCGGACCCGACGAGATTAACCAGCAGCGAGAACACGACAACACCTCAAATGGGCACCAAGCCGCCGCGCGGCTTCAGGCGATGGTGCCCACAGCGGCCGCCAAAGCTGAAACCTTCCACCAGCTACTCGACAACACGGAGACTCCCAACGCCATCGTTCGCGCCGCAACGATGGGCTTTACTCACGTGAACGACCCAGCCATCCTCGAGGATCTGATCGCGCCCTATTTCGAGTCACTGGAGCCCATTTGGGAATCGCGAAGCTACAAGATGGCCGAATACCTCGTCGAGGGCTTATTCCCCTCGCCGCTGACGTCAGAAGCTCTGGAGCTGGCCTGTCGCGAATGGTTGGACACCCATGACGGCCCTGCGGCACTGCGCAGGATGGTCGAGGAGAATCTCGCCGGTGTCATCCGCGCGCGCCAGGCACAAGCAGTTGACCGGGAAGCCGGTTAATCATCGACGCGACCACCGGGTCTAGCATGGTGGGCAATGGATGAACAGCGCTCGCCGTGGTGGGACACCGTAGTCGGGTTCTTCGCTGACGACTCGACAGTCGCCGAGGTTGCCATCACGTTGCTGGCTGGCATCGTTGCGATTGTCTTACTTCGCCTGGCCATTGGTCGCACTGTGAATCGCGTCGTGCAGGATGTGAAAAAGCGCCACGGCGCCGAAGATACCCAAGCTCTCACCACCAGCCCCGTTGAGGCGATGCGCCGGGTGAATCGAACGAGAACTCTCGGGTCGGTTCTCAACTCGTTTGCCGGCTGGAGTGTCGGCATTATTGTCGCCCTGGTTGTGTTGGCCGAAATCGGTGTCGCCCTCACTCCGCTCATTGCCAGCGCCGGAATCCTCGGTGCCGCGCTGGGTTTTGGCGCACAGTCGCTTGTGCGTGATGTCCTCAACGGCCTGTTCATGGTGTTTGAAGATCAGTTGGGCGTGGGAGATATCGTCAACCTCGGTGAAGTCTCCGGAGTCGTTGAGCGCTTGGGCATTCGGGTCACGGAAGTGCGCGACGTCGATGGCACGCTGTG
>CBFHWA010000073.1:0-3468 GCA_965659525.1 Pontimonas sp. | reverse complement strand
GTGGTTTCTGCGAAATGGCGATATCGCCCGAGTCGGTAACTATTCCCAAGACTGGGCTCGGGTGGTTCTCGATATTCCCGTTCCGTACAACTCTGATGTCCAGTCTGTCCAAGACCGCCTGCTCGAGACCGCGCGAGCGTTTAGCCGACTGCCCGACTGGCGGCGCAAAGTACTCGCCGAGCCAGAAGTCTGGGGTATCGAATCGATTTCTGCTGAGGCCCTGGTGGTGCGAATGGTGGTTCAAGTCCGCGGCGGCGAACAGTGGGCTGCCAAGCGCGCGCTACACGCGGAGATTAAGAAAGCCTTGGATAACGAGGGAATCGACCTTTCTCCGCTCAACCGAATGGTTCTCGACGGAATCCAGGGTGTTCGCAGTCGCACCCGAAGACAAGCCGACGAAGCCCTCCCCGAGGACGAATAGCGGTGGATCAGCCCGAACCCTCGTTTTTTGACCAGGTCGGCGGCCACGACACATTCGATCGCCTTGTCCGCCGGTTCTATGACGGAGTGAAAGAAGACCCTGTCTTGAGCCCGATGTATCCACAGGACGATATTGAGGGCGCGATCTGGCGTCTGACCAGCTTTCTCGAGCAGTACTGGGGTGGTCCCACCACATATTCTGACCAGCGTGGCCACCCCCGCCTTCGGATGCGCCACCAACCCTTCAAGGTCAACCCAGAGGCACGCGATCGCTGGCTAGCCCATATGAAGGTGGCACTCGACGAACTCGAGCTCGCCCCGCTCGACCACGAGATGCTTTGGAGCTATCTCGAGCGCGCAGCGCTGAGCATGGTCAACACGTTCGAGGACTAGTCCTCCGGTTCACCAAGTCCCTCTGGTTCTTCCAGGCCTTTAATGAGGACGTAGCCGTGCAGGGAGCTAAGCCTCACCCAGTACCCGGCGGTGTGAACGGCCAGGGAGCGTTGACCCAGGAGTCCGAGGGCCTCGGCGGCGAAGCCCGCTGCCCACGGAATTGATTTCTTGTGCGGCATGGGCTGGCCCCACACCTCGGAGCGGACTTTCTGCAGCACCGATTCGCCCACGCTCTCGGGGATCGCCTCGGATATCGCCTGGATGCCGCGTCGGGCCACATCGGCAAGTTGAGACGTCGTCACCCCCATGCGTCGCTTCCAGCCATCGCGCGGTGGGCTGATCGCCGGCCACTGTAGTGAGGGCGAGGCGCTGGGCAGATCAACGCTGACTGTCTCCGAGGAGCCCGCGATAGCGGCGTCAATGCGGTGAATCAACGATTCGATGGGCACGGTGAGGTCAAAGGATTCGTCCCCGGAAACGGGGGCAACTCGCAGCCCCAGAACGGTCGGAGTGCGATCGAGCAGGCCTCGGGGCATCAGGATTCCCACATACACCTGAAGATAGCCCTCACCGGCAACTAGTCGGGCGCTGCCGTCCCACACCCGACGTGCGCGCCCGAGAAAACTGGTGAGGTCACGGGCTGCGCCGAGTGAGGAAATCGTGACACGAGTAGCCAAAAGGTTCTCCATCTTCTGCCGGCCCCGTCGACCCGACGACGACTAGTCGCGGGTGAGTTTGCGATAGGTCGACCGGTGGGGGGTGGCCGCTTCGGGGCCCAGTCGTTCAATTTTGTTTTGCTCGTAGGCTTCGAAGTTTCCTTCAAACCAGTACCAGTTCGCCGGATCGTCCTCGGTTCCCTCGTAGGCGAGGATATGGGTAGCCACACGGTCGAGGAACCAGCGATCGTGGGTGATCACCACGGCACAACCGGGAAACTCGAGCAGGGCGTTTTCTAAACTCCCCAGGGTCTCAACATCAAGGTCGTTTGTCGGCTCGTCGAGCAGCAGCAGGTTGCCGCCCTGTTTCAGCGTGAGCGCCAGGTTCAGGCGGTTTCGCTCTCCACCCGAGAGCACCCCCGCCTTTTTCTGCTGATCGGGGCCCTTAAAACCGAAGCTTGAGACGTAGGCCCTGGAAGGGATTTCGACATTACCCACCTGGATGATGTCGAGGCCATCCGAGACAACCTCCCACAGGGATTTCGCGGGATCGATTCCTTCCCGACCCTGGTCGACGTAGCTGATTTTGACGGAGTCACCAATTTTCAACTCCCCGCCATCGAGTGGCTCCAGCCCCACGATTGTCTTAAACAGTGTCGACTTTCCCACACCGTTGGGCCCAATGATTCCGACGATGCCGTTGCGGGGCAGGCTGAAGCTGAGGTTGTCGATGAGGACGCGGTCGCCAAAGCCTTTGCGCAGATTGCTCGCCTCGAGCACGAGCGAACCCAGGCGCGGGCCCGGGGGGATCTGGATCTCCTCGAAATCGAGCTTCTTTGTCCGCTCAGCCTCAGCGGCCATCTCTTCATACCGCGCCAGTCGGGACTTGGATTTGGCTTGGCGGCCCTTCTGGTTGGAGCGCACCCAGTCGAGTTCGTCGGCGAGACGCTTTGCGAGCTTCTGGTCTTTTTTACCCTGGACCTGAAGCCGCTCCGCTTTCTTCTCCAAATATGTGGAGTAGTTGCCCTCGTAGGGGTAGAGCCGACCGCGGTCGACTTCAGCAATCCACTGAGCGACGTGGTCGAGAAAGTACCGGTCGTGGGTGATGGCAATGACAGCACCGGGATACTTGGACAGGTGCTGCTCCAGCCACAACACACTTTCGGCGTCTAAGTGGTTGGTGGGCTCGTCGAGCAGCAGTAGGTCAGGCTTTTCCAGGAGCAACTTGCACAACGCCACGCGGCGCTTTTCGCCACCCGAAAGGTGGGTGATGGGCTCATCGGAGGGTGGGCAGCGCAGCGCGTCGAGGGCTTGTTCAAGCTGAGAGTCAAGGTCCCAGGCATCGGCGGCATCAATCGCCTCCTGGAGGGTTCCCATTTCTGCCATCAGGGCATCGAAGTCCGCATCGGGGTTGGCCATCTCCGCCGAGATGTCGTTAAAGCGCTGGATCTTGGAGTAGATCTCAGCCACACCGTCGCGGACGTTTTCGATAACCGTTTTCGACTCGTCGAGTTCGGGTTCCTGCAGCAATATCCCCACCGAATACCCGGCACTCAGGGTTGCTTCACCGTTACTGGGTTCATCCAGGCCGGCCATGATTTTGAGGATGGTCGACTTTCCCGCACCGTTTGGCCCCACCATGCCGATCTTGGCGCCGGGGAAAAACGACATTGTGACATCGTCGAGAATCACTTTGTCGCCCACGGTTTTGCGGGCTTTGATCATGGTGTAAATAAATTCGGCCATGGCTCTCAGTCTAAAGATTGGTGGAACGCGGTCGCAGTGCTGCGATCGGCTAGGCACCCACCGGACCAACCACCACGCAACCCAGCAGACGCTCGAGCCAATTGGTGGCGGCACACGCAGGACCAACCCGGTGCAACAACCGCTGCGGGTCATCACCCGCCACCCCAGTCTAGATCCCGGTGTCAAAAGACGGCCGGTTCAGCCTCCGGTTCGTCTGCACCAGATTCTGCCGGGAGGTTGCGGGAATACTCTG
>CBFHWA010000072.1:0-6064 GCA_965659525.1 Pontimonas sp. | reverse complement strand
CGTCATTGTCGATGAGGCCCAGTCGTTGGAGCGAAACGTGCTTCTCACGGTTCTCAGCCGTATCGGTCAAAACTCTCGTGTCGTCCTCACCCACGATGTCGCCCAGCGCGACAACCTGCGGGTGGGCCGCCACGATGGTGTCGCGAGTGTGATTGAAGCGCTGAAGGGCCAGTCGCTCTTTGGTCACATCACGCTTACTCGCTCAGAGCGGAGCAATATCGCCGCGCTGGTAACCGACCTCTTAGAAACCGGACACCCCAGTCACTAGATGTCGCGGGTTTTGTCCGAGGCGACTCTTAGAGCCCCGGAGAGGTCATCCGCAAGACATCGAGCGCGGTGTCGAGCTGGTCCTCGGTGAGTTCACCGCGGTCGATAAAGCCCAGCGCCAGCACCGCTTCACGCACGGTGACTTTTTTCGACACGGCGTATTTGGCGACCTGTGCCGCGGCTTCGTAGCCGATGAAGCGGTTGAGCGGAGTCACAATCGAGGGCGAGGATTGGGCCAACGCCAGTGCCCGCTCGGTGTTGACCTCCAGCCCGGCGATGGTTTTATCGGCAAATACTCGTGAGGCGTTAGCCAGCAGGCGAACCGATTCCAGCAGCGACGAGGCCATCACCGGAATGGCGACGTTGAGCTCAAAGTTGCCACTGGCGCCCGCCCAGGCGACGGTGTGGTCATTACCCACCACCCGAGCGCACACCATGAGCAGTGCTTCAGGAATAACGGGGTTGACTTTGCCAGGCATGATCGAGCTGCCCGGTTGCAGGTCAGGGATTGCCAGTTCACCCAGGCCGGTATTGGGCCCGCTTCCCATCCAGCGGATGTCGTTAGCCACTTTGGTCAGCGAAACCGCAATCGTGCGAAGGGCACCGGAGGCATCCACGAGCCCATCGCGGGCCCCCTGTGCTTCAAAGTGGTCTCGTGCCTCAGTAATGGGCAGCCCCGTGTTCGCCGCCAGAAGCTCGATCACCCGCTCGGAAAAGCCCAGCGGCGTGTTGATTCCGGTGCCGGTGGCCGTTCCCCCGAGGGGAACTTCTGCCACCCGCGGCAGCGCCGAGCGTACCCGCTCAATACCCAGGCGCACCTGGCGGGCGTAGCCGCTAAATTCCTGGCCAAACGTCACCGGGGTGGCGTCCATCAGGTGGGTGCGGCCCGATTTCACCACTGTGGCCCACGCGGTGGCTTTGTCCTCCAGTGCGGTTGCCAGGTGCTCGAGCGCGGGGATGAGGTCGTGGGTGAGCCCACCGGTGACGGCAACGTGGACGGAGGTGGGGAAGACGTCGTTGGACGACTGGGAGGCGTTGACGTGGTCGTTTGGGTGAATCTCGATACCAGATGAGCGGTGGGCGAGCGTGGCCAACACTTCGTTCATATTCATATTCGACGACGTGCCACTACCGGTTTGGAAGGTGTCGACTGGGAAGTGCTCCAGGTGGTCACCAGCGATGATCTGGTCAGCTGCCCGCACAATGGCCCCCGCCGCGGCCTCTGGCAGGATCCCCAACTCCTGGTTGGCCTGCGCCGCGGCTTTTTTCACCTCAGCCAGGGCCACAATGTGCTGTGGTTCGAGGCCGTGGCCGGAGATGGGAAAGTTTTCAACAGCCCGCTGGGTTTGGGCCCGGTAGAGGGCGTCCTTGGGAACCCTCACCTCGCCCATCGTGTCGTGTTCGATCCGGAAATCACCCTCGGACTCGGCCATTAGTTCCCCTCCCGCACGACACTCACGTCGTCGCTTGCTGCAACAATCCTGCCAACGGCCGCCAGTTTAGTGCCGAGATCACCCGGGGTTATTGCCAGAGTTCGGGCTGCTGGTCTTGGACCATCGAGGCAATAAACAAGACACCCGATTCGGTCGTGCCCGACACGACAAGCACACCCTCGGAGGTGTCACTCACGAGTGCGTAGGAGGCATTACCGGGGTCGTTGAGAGAACTGCGGTCGATGCGCTGCCAGGTAATGGACTCTGAACCACCCAGCGAGGTGTCCTGTCTCGTCCCGCCGGGGCCCACCAGGCCGGTAATCGCGTCCGGCCCGGCATCGAAGACCTGGGCGAGCTCGACGTAATCGCCCATCGTGCTCAGTAACCCCACCGCCCACACCGTGCCAAAGGATTCTTGGCTGATTGCCGCGCGGTTGGCCGACCAGGTTTCATCGAGCGTAGGAACAACGAGGACTCCCGGTGCGCTGGGCTGAGTATCAGCAGCGACCTGTTGGTAGTCAATGGGTTGGACGATGGCCTCATCGCTGGGCCTGGCGACAACGAGAACGAGAAAAGCGACAACTCCCAGCGACGCGGCAACCGAGGCAACGAGGTTTCGGATATTTTGACGCTGCCGACGCAAGCGTTTGGCTTCCTCTTTACGCGCCCGCGCCTCGTCTGGCGTCTCTGCCCTAGCCATCCGCCTTCGACCTCGCCGCATCGAGGCGCTCGCGGGCGTTATCGAGCCACTGCTCACAGCGCGTCGCGAGTGCTTCGCCGCGCTCCCAGAGGGAAATGGACTCCTCGAGAGTGGCCTGACCAGCTTCCAGGGTCGAGACTACGGCCACGAGCTCGTCGCGGGCCTGTTCGTAACTCAGTGCCGCAATATCGTCGGGCAGCGGCGCGGCTGGGTCTTTTTTTGTCACAGCACAATCCTACGAGTCGTCTGCTGTGGCCGAGATGTCACCGTCTTTGACCCGCACGCGCAGTCGGTCCCCACTGCGCACCTGGCTGGGTGAGCTCACCAGAGCCCCATCTTGGCTCTGCACGATGGCGTAGCCACGCTCGAGGGTGGCCTGGGGCGATAGTGCGCGCATACTGGCGCGTCTGGCATCTAATTGAGAGTGCTCCAGTCGAATCAGGGTGTCGGTGAGGTCAACTCCGCGCTGGACAAGCCGCAAAACGTCCTCGGCGTGGGCATCGACCACGCTCTGTGGCGAGGAGAGGACGGGGCGCTGGCGAATCATGCCCAGTCGCTCGTATTCGCCCTCGATCAGTGAGGTCAGTCGTACCCGAAGCCTGCTTCGGGATTCGCCGATGCGCCGGCGCTCCTCAGCGACATCGGGTACCACACGTTTGGCAGCATCGGTGGGGGTGGAGGCTCGAACATCGGCGACATCATCGAGCAGTGGTTTATCGGCTTCGTGGCCGATTGCGCTAACCACGGGGATATCCAGTGCCGCAACCCGGCGGATGAGCTTCTCGTCACTAAAGGCAAGCAGGTGCTGGAAGTCGCCCCCACCGCGGGCGATGATAATCACATCGACTCCGGCTGCTTCGAGCCGGTCGAGTGCGCCGATAACTTCGGTGACGGCTTTTTCTCCTTGAACACTGGCGTGTTCGACGCGGAAGGCCACCTCTGCCCAGCGAAGCTCCGCATTTCTCAACACGTCTTTTTCGGCGTCTGAATCCTTCGCGGTAACCAGTCCAACAAGCCCGGGCAAAAACGGCGGGGTCCGTTTGTTCTCCGGGTCGAATAGCCCCTCTGTGGCGAGTTTTTGTCGCAGCGCTTCGAGTTTGGCCAGCAGCTCCCCCAGTCCAGCCAGGCGCATCTCCAACACGTTCATCGAGAGTCGGCCACCGCGGATATACCAATTGGGTTTGAGCTTCACCAGCACCCGGTCGCCCTGGCCGACGCTCTCGGGGATGCGTTCGCGGGTGGAGCGCCATACGGTGATATCGACGGTGATATCGGCTTCTGGGTCTTTGATTCGGCCATAGACGTGGCCGCCAGATACACCCCACTGGGTGATCTCTGCCTCCACCCACACCGAGCCCAATCGCTCGATATACACACCGAGGGATTCAGATAACCGCTGCAGGCTCCATGGCTCTTCGGGGGAGGAGTTTGCCTCCGGCTGGTTCACCCCCCCAGGGTAGGCCACGGATGGTTGGATTTTTCAGCCTGTCGCGGCTGTGGCTGACTACACTGTGGGCCGTGAGTATTTCAAACGGTGGCGCGACATTACTGGAACAACCGAGTGTGCCGGCCCGCCGCGAAAAACTCGAAGACCGGCCGGTTTCTGGGACCAAGAGGGTCTTGCTGGCCGCCCCCCGCGGCTATTGCGCCGGGGTTGACCGCGCGGTGATTGCTGTTGAAAAAGCTCTCGAGCGCTACGGCGCACCGGTGTATGTGCGCAAGCAAATCGTGCACAACATCCACGTGGTGCGCGAGCTGGAAGCTCGCGGGGTGGTGTTTGTCGACGAGGTCGAAGAGGTCCCCGAGGGTTCCACCATCGTTTTTAGCGCTCACGGTGTCTCGCCAATGGTGGTTGAGCAGGCCAAGCAGCGCGAGCTCCACGCCATTGATGCCACCTGTCCCTTGGTCACGAAGGTGCACCGCGAAGCGGTGCGCTTTTCCGGTCAGGATTTTCACATTGTGCTCATCGGTCATGACGGTCACGAAGAGGTCGAAGGCACGATGGGCCACGCTCCGGAGAACACCACCCTGGTTAATGACCCGGACGAAGCAGATGTCATTGACCTGCCGGCCACCGATAACCTCATCTGGCTTTCGCAGACCACGCTGAGTGTTGACGAAACGATGGAGACGGTCCGCAGGCTGCGCGCCCGGTTCCCCCACCTCCAAGACCCCCCCAGTGACGACATTTGCTACGCGACCCAGAACCGTCAGGTGGCGATCAAAAAAATTGCCGCTGAGTGTGACCTCGTCATTGTGGTGGGTTCTGAAAACTCCTCCAACAGTGTCCGCCTCGTTGAGGTGGCTTTGGAGTATGGCGCTACGGCGGCCTACCGCGTCGATTACGCCAGTGAAATCAATCAAGAGTGGCTCGATGGTGTCGCCACAGTAGGTGTGACTTCGGGCGCGTCAGTACCCGAGGTGCTGGTTGATCAAACCCTGTCCGATCTTGCCGACGCGGGGTACCGCGATGTTGAAGAAATCCGCACCGCTGAAGAGGATCTGCAGTTTTCGCTTCCCAAGGAGCTGCGAAAAAACGCTGAGGGCAAAACCGATGAGCGTGCCCTCGGTGGGCGCACCCGTTAGGGGCCTTTCCTCCCTGTTACTTCACGGCTTTGCCGGCTGAACCGAGCTGCTCGGCGGCGGCGACGACGCGCTGGGCCATCGCGGTTTCCGCGTCTTTGCCCCACGCGCGCGGGTCGTAGATCTTCTTGTTGCCCACTTCACCATCAACACGGAGCACCTGGTCGTACTGGGTGAACATACTGTGGGCGATCTGTCGGGTGAAGGCGTACTGGGTGTCGGTGTCGATATTCATTTTGATCACACCGTTTCGCACGGCTTCAGCGATTTCTTCCTCAGTGGACCCAGAGCCACCGTGGAAGACCAAATCCATCGGCTTGTCGCCGGTGCTGTATTTGGCCTGCAGGCCAGCTTGGATCTCGGCGAGCAACTCGGGGCGCAGTTTGACGTTTCCCGGCTTGTAGACACCGTGGACATTTCCAAAGGTGAGTGCGGTCATATAGCGGCCTTTGTCACCCAGGCCCAGCGCTTCGACGGTTGCGATCGCGTCGTCGAGGGTGGTGTAGAGCTGGTCGTTGATGTCGTGGCTGACCCCGTCTTCCTCACCGCCAACGACACCAATTTCGACTTCGAGAATTTGACCAAGGGCGGCGGTGCGCTCGAGAAGCTCCTGTGCGATTTGCAGGTTTTCCTCGAGGGGTACGGCCGAGCCGTCCCACATATGTGACTGAAACAGCGGCACCCCACCGTTTTTTACAGCCTGCTCTGAGGCGGTAAGCAGCGGGCGAACGAAGTTGTCGAGTGCATCTTTGGGGCAGTGGTCGGTGTGGACGGCCACGTGAATGGGGTAGCCCTTGGCGACTTCGGTCACGTACTGGGCAAAGGCAATCGACCCGGATACGCGGTCTTTGACAGTGTGTCCAGAGAGGTAGTCAGCACCCCCGGTGGAGACCTGAATAATGCCGTCTGATCCCGCTTCGGTGAGCCCTTGGAGGACGGCGTTGATGGTTTGTGAGGAACTGACATTAATGGCGGGAAGGGCAAAACCCTGGGCTTTCGCCGTGTCAATGATGTGGGCGTAGTGGTCGGTAGAGGCAACCGGCATGATGCTCCTGGTTCGAAAATGGCTTCTGTCCTGCCA
>CBFHWA010000071.1:0-6567 GCA_965659525.1 Pontimonas sp. | reverse complement strand
CGAGAGCGCTGTGTGGGAGGCGAGTCTGTTTGAAGAACACGACTTCCACGACTTCAAGATTTCGGTCAAACACAACGATCCCGTGGTGATGGTCAAGGCCTACCGGATGCTCTCCGAGCGTGGTGACTGGCCGCTGCACCTGGGTGTGACCGAGGCGGGTCCCGCTTTCCAGGGCACCATCAAGTCCTCGGTTGCCTTTGGCACCCTGCTGGCTGAGGGCATTGGCGACACGATTCGGGTATCGCTTTCGGCTCCGCCCGCCGAAGAAGTCAAAGTCGGGTTGAAGATTCTCGAGAGTTTGAACCTGCGCGAGCGCAAGCTCGAAATTGTCTCCTGTCCCAGTTGTGGTCGGGCACAGGTTGATGTCTACACCCTGGCCGATTCGGTTACCAAGGGGCTTGAGGGTATGACTGTTCCCCTGCGGGTTGCTGTGATGGGCTGTGTTGTCAACGGCCCCGGGGAGGCCCGCGAGGCTGACCTGGGGGTTGCCAGTGGTAACGGTAAGGGCCAGATTTTTGTCAAAGGCGAGGTCATCAAAACCGTGCCCGAGTCAGAAATCGTGCAGACGCTCATCGAAGAGGCCAACCGCATCGCCGCGGAGATGCCCGATGCCCCCTCGGGTGAGCCCGAGGTCGTCACCGGCTAAATCCGGTAGCCACCACCGATAGTCTGGGTCGGTGCTCGAGAGACTCAGTCACCTATTTGTTCGCACTCTTCGCGAAGACCCTGCCGATGCCGAAGTAGCCAGCCATAAGTGGCTTGTTCGCGCCGGGTATATCCGCCGTCAAGCTCCCGGGATTTTTGCCTGGTTGCCCCTGGGTCTGCGGGTGCGCAGAAAAATCGAGGACATCATCCACGAAGAGATGGCACAGGCCGGCGCCCAACAGGTGCACTTTCCGGC
Organism: Pontimonas sp.; assembly: GCA_965659525.1. Taxonomy (GTDB): domain Bacteria; phylum Actinomycetota; class Actinomycetes; order Actinomycetales; family Microbacteriaceae; genus Pontimonas. The sequence continues at coordinate 5,666 of CBFHWA010000071.1, read as the reverse complement.
CCTGCTTCCCCGCGAACCCTACGAGGCGACCGGGCGCTGGGAAGAATATGGCCCCAATATCTTCCGGCTGCAGGATCGTCGGGAAGCCGACTATCTGCTGGCACCGACCCACGAAGAGGTCTTTACTCTCACCGTAAAAGACCTCTACTCGAGCTATAAAGACTTACCGCTGACGATCTATCAAATTCAGGACAAATATCGCGACGAAGCGCGTCCGCGCGCCGGCCTCCTGCGCGGTCGCGAATTTTCTATGAAAGATGCCTACTCCTTCGACTACACCGATGAGGGTCTCGAGGCGAGCTACCAAGCTCAGCGCGATGCCTATGAGCGCATCTTCCAGCGCCTTGGCCTTGACTATGTGATTGTTCGGGCGGATGCCGGCGCCATGGGCGGATCCAAATCAGAGGAGTTTCTCCACCCCATCGCCGTTGGTGAAGACACTTTTGTGAAAAACGACGCGGGCTATGCGGCCAATGTTGAGGCCTACCGGGTCCCGGCTCCCACACCCCTGCCGCTCACCGAACTGCCCGAGGCGGTTATCCACGATTCACCGAACACGCCCACGATTGAGACTCTGGTGGCTCTGGCCAATGCCGACGTCCCCCGTGATGATCGGGCCTGGGACGCTGCCGATACGTTGAAAAACGTCGTATTGGCACTGGTCGAACCCGATGGGTCACGTGAGTTGGTTGTGGTGGGGATTCCGGGCGATCGTGACGTGGATATGAAGCGCGCGGAGGCCTGGTTTGGCCCGCGCGAGGTTCAGCCAGCGACCGACGAGGATTTCGCTGCCCACCCCGCACTGGTCAAGGGCTATATCGGTCCGTGGTCGCCGGATGGTCAGGTTCTGGGGGCCGAGGCCTCCAGCGGTATTGCCTACTACCTCGATCCACGAGTGGTCGAGGGGACGCAGTGGATTACCGGAGCCAATATCGACCAAAAACACGTCTTCTACCTCGTCGCGGGACGTGACTTTAGCTCTGATGGCATCGCCGATATTGCCCAGGTACGAGACGGGGATCTCGCGCCGGATGGTTCTGGTCCGATTTACACGGCCCGGGGGATGGAAATCGGGCACGTATTCCAACTGGGGCGTAAATATGCCGAGGCCCTCGGCCTGCAGGTTCTCGACGAAAATGGCTCACTCGTTACCGTCACCATGGGCTCCTACGGAATCGGAGTGACTCGTATTCTGGCGATTATCGCCGAGGGCCACCATGACGATAAGGGCCTGATCTGGCCTGAAGCGGTCGCGCCCTACGACGTCCACGTGATCGCCGCGGGCAAAGACCCCGACATCCTCGAGGCCGCGGAGTCACTGGCGGCGGCACTCGATGCGGCCGGCCGTGACGTGTTGCTCGATGACCGGCCCAAGCTCTCACCGGGCGTGAAATTTGCTGACGCCGAAGTCATCGGAGTTCCCCAGATCGTGATTGCCGGGCGGGGAGTGTCTGCTGGACTGGTGGAGTTGTGGGATCGAGCAAGTAATGAACGCCGCGAGGTGCCCCTCTCCGAGGTGGTCTCGGCCCTCGCGCCTGCTCGGCCTGTCTCTTAGGGATATCACCGCACGTCCCTGGCAGTGGCCCAGGCCGGGGGGCTATGCTATGTCGACTGGTGGGCAGTCGTGTCACCACAATCGAATAGGAGGTGTGGTCCGTGGACATCGACCTCAGTGTGTTGAAGTTGATGGAGTCCGAACGGGACATCCCCTTCGACGAGCTTGTCGTCATTATCGAGCAGGCCATCCTCACTGCTTATGAAAAGCACATGGGCTTGGCAGATTTCCGTGGTCAGCGCGTTGACCCTGATGCTCCCCGCGCCAGGGTGGAGCTGGATCGCAAAAGCGGGCACGTCACCGTTTTCGCTCCGGAGCTCGACGAGGACGGCGAGGTTATCGGTGAATCGGTCGACAGCCCCGAGGGCTTTGGCCGCATCGCCGCACAGGCGGCGAAACAGGTCATCAATCAGCGCATCCGCGATATCGGTGACGACCGCATTCTCGGCGAATACCGAGGTAAAGATGGCGACATCGTCTCGGGAATCATTCAGCAGGGACCAAACCCGCGGATGATCCACATTGACCTGGGTGATGTCGAGGCGATTTTGCCGCCAGAGGAGCAAGTTCCCGGGGAGACCTACGACCACGGCACCAGGCTGCGCACCTACGTGACCAAAGTGGATAAGGGCCAGAAGGGCCCCTCCATTACCGTTAGTCGTACGCACCCGGGCTTGGTGAAAAAGCTTTTCGAGATGGAAGTTCCGGAAATTGCTGAAGGAACAGTCGAAATTGCCTCGATTGCCCGTGAGGCTGGGCACCGGACGAAAATCGCCGTTCGAGCCCTCGTTGCCGGCATTAACGCCAAAGGTGCGTGTATCGGGGAGCTTGGCCAACGGGTTCGGGCGGTCCAACTGGAGTTGGGTGAAGAAAAAATTGACATTGTCGATTATTCCGATGATCTCGCCACGTTTGTCAGTAATGCCCTCTCTCCCGCCAAAGTCAGTAGCGCTTTTGTCATTAACGCTGATTTGAAGCAGGTTCGTGCCCTCGTGCCCGACTACCAGCTCTCGCTGGCGATTGGAAAAGAAGGCCAAAATGCTCGACTGGCGGCCAAATTAACGGGGGCGAAAATCGATATTCAGCCCGACTCCGTGATGGGTGAAGACTAGAGCGAGCCTCTCGGTCTGGCCTGGGGAGTAGTATGGGACCCGTTAGACGCTGTGTGGGCTGTCGCCAGAGTGATTTGAAGGATAATCTCCTGAGAGTTGTTGCGGAGGCAGGCCGCGTCGAGGTCGATGAATCGGCGACACAAGCGGGTCGCGGGGCCTACGTGCACCGCACTCCCGAGTGCATCGAGGAATCGATTCGGACAAAAGCGTGGCCTCGGGCCTTGAAACAGGCCGGGCTGGATTTGACGGCGTTAACCCTCCTCGCAGGAAGCGGGGAGAAAGCGAAGATGAACAGGCTGAACGGCTGATGGACCTTTCATGAGTGGCTCGAAATGAGTCCCGTTCGGACGTAGCGGTGTGCCCTGGCTGGGGGACACCCAGACAGGAGAGTTGTGGCGGCAAAACCACGCGTACACGAAATCGCAGCTGAGTTAGGCATTGACAGCAAACGCACGCTGGAAAAGCTGAAAGAAATCGGCGAGTTCGTCAAAGGACCATCGTCAACCGTCGAACCCCCGGTAGCGAGGAAGCTCAAGGCGGCTTTCGCTGACGAGGGCGTTGTTCCGGTTGCCAAAGACGAGCCCAAAAAAGAGGCGCCGAAAAAGCCTGCTGCTAAGCCCGGTCCCGCTGCCACTACCCAGACTTCAGAGGCGCCCGCTGGTGATGACGACCCCGGAGCGGAGACGATTTCGCCGGAGTCGCCCGCAGCATCTGAGGCAGATAAGCCCGCGATGCCCAAACCCGGTATTCCCCGGCCCGGAAACAACCCCTACTCCTCCAGCCAAGGAATGGGCCGTCCCGGTGTGCCCCGTCCGGGCAACAACCCCTTTTCTTCCAGCCAAGGAATGGGTCGACCCAACCCCGCAAGCGCTCGCGCAGGAGCTGAGCGCGCGGGTGCGGGACCCGGTCGCCCCGGTCAAACCAGAGACGCTGGCCCGGGTGGACGCCCACCCTTCCAACAGCGCCCCGGCGGCCCCGGTCGTCCCGGGGCAGCTGCCGGTGCGCCCCCGGCTGGTGGTCGTCCGGGAGGCGGCGGAGGCCGCGGGCGCGGTCGCCCCGGTGGTGGAACAGCTGGTGCGTTTGGTCGCGGAGGCTCGAAGAGTAAGTCGAGAAAGTCGAAGCGGACGAAGCGGCAAGAATTTGAAATGCGCGAGGCGCCAAGCCTCGGCGGCGTGAGCATCCCCCGTGGAAACGGGGACACGGTTGTACGCCTGCGTCAGGGTGCGTCGATTAGTGACTTTGCCGAAAAACTGGAGTCGATTACCGGGCTGAATGTTCCCCCCGGGAACCTGGTCACGGTGTTGTTCCAGCTGGGCGAAATGGCGACAGCAACCGAATCGCTGGATGGTTCAACATTCGAGGTTCTTGGTCAGGAGCTTGGCTACAAGATCGAGATCGTCTCGCCTGAGGATGAGGACAAGGAGCTCCTCGAGAGTTTCGATATTGATTTCGAAATCGATGACGAGGAAGAAAACCTCCAGATTCGCCCCCCCGTGGTGACCGTTATGGGTCACGTCGATCACGGTAAAACGAAACTGCTTGACGCCATCCGAAAAGCTGACGTCACCGCGGGTGAAGCCGGCGGGATTACCCAGCACATTGGCGCGTATCAGGTGTGGACCGAGCACGAGGGAATTGAACGAGCGATTACCTTCATCGACACCCCCGGCCACGAAGCGTTTACCGCAATGCGTGCTCGCGGTGCCGATGTCACGGATATCGCGATCCTCGTTGTGGCTGCTGACGATGGGATCATGCCTCAGACCATTGAGGCGCTGAACCACGCCCAGGCGGCCGGTGTGCCCATCGTGGTCGCGGTGAACAAGGTTGATGTTGAGGGGGCAAACCCCGACAAGGTGCTCCAACAGCTCACCGAGTACGGCCTTGTTGCCGAAGAATACGGCGGCGAGACGATGTTCCAACGGGTCTCTGCGCTCAAGGGCGAGGGCATCAACGAACTGCTCGATGCCGTGCTGCTCACGGCTGACGCCGGCTTGGACCTGCGGGCAAACCCCAACCGCCAAGCCCGCGGTGTGGCCATCGAGGCGAAACTCGATAAGGGTCGCGGGTCCGTCGCGACCGTTTTGATCCAGTCGGGAACGCTTCGTGTTGGTGACGCCATCGTGACCGGAACGGCCTACGGCCGGGTTCGAGCAATGGTCGACGAACACGGTGAGCAAATTGCCGAGGCCATGCCGGCCCGACCGGTCCAGGTCCAGGGGCTCTCCAGCGTTCCCAAAGCGGGTGATTCGTTTATCGTCACCGACGATGATCGAACCGCTCGCCAGATTGCCGAAAAGCGTGAGGCTGCTGAGCGCAATGCCCAATTGGCCAAGGCGCGTAAGCGCATCAGCCTCGAGGACTTCACGAAGGCTCTCGAAGACGGCAAGATCGAGTCGCTAAACCTCATCATCAAGGGTGATGTCTCCGGTGCTGTCGAGGCGCTGGAAGAAGCCCTGCTGAAGATCGAGGTCGATGACACGGTTCAGCTGCGTATCATCCACCGCGGTGTGGGGGCCATTACCGAGTCGGATGTGAACCTGGCGACGATCGACAACGCGATTATCTTGGGCTTCAACGTCCGGCCCGATACCAAGGCCCGTGAGCGCGCCGTGCGCGAGGGTGTGGACATTCGCTTCTACTCGGTCATCTACAACGCTCTCGAAGAGATTGAAAACTCGCTCAAGGGCATGCTTAAACCCGAGTTTGAAGAAGTTCAGTCGGGTGTGGCCGAAGTGCGCGAAATTTTCCGCTCGTCGAAGGCGGGAACTATTGCCGGATGTATCGTGCGCTCGGGAACGATCACTCGAAACGCGAAGGCTCGAATTATTCGCGAGGGTGTCGTCATTGCCGACAATTTGAGTATCGACTCTCTGCGTCGGTTCAAAGATGACGTCACCGAGGTCAAGACCGATTACGAGTGCGGTATCGGCCTGGGCAAGCTCAAAGACATCGAGGTGGGCGACGAGATCGAAACCATCGAGATGAAAGAGAAGGTC
>CBFHWA010000070.1:0-6588 GCA_965659525.1 Pontimonas sp. | reverse complement strand
GCTGAGACGCGCCCAGCCACTCGCCGTCGTCTTCTAGGCTGATGCGAGAGCAACGATGAGTACAGATATCTCCTTCACCGACCCCGACGTCATTGCCGACCCGTATCCGAGCCTGGCCATCCTTCGACAAGCCGGCACACCGGTGTGGAGCGACGAGTTAGGGATGTTTCTCGCGGCAACACACGCCGATGCCAATCAGGTCTTGCGCTCTAAAAGTCTGCAGCGCGTGTTCACCCCGCAGCAGCCCGATGATCACTGGTCGACGTTTAACTATCTCCACGCCGACTCCCTGCTGGATTCCGAGCCACCCAAACACACCCGGCTTCGCTCGCTGGTGACACAAGCGTTCAACCCCCGCACAATCAACGCCCTCCAGCCCGACATCGCACGCATCGTCGATGAGCTCCTCGACGAGATGTCCCACACAATCGATTCCGGCACCGCCGACCTGATTGCCGACTTCGCCGAACCGCTGCCGGTCAAAGTCATTGCCTCACTACTGGGCTTCCCCGGCTCGGATGAACACCTTCTGCGACCCTGGTCGCAGGCGATTGTGAAAATGTATGAAGTCGCCGTTGATGACGACACAAGACAGGAAGCACGGAAGGCCGCCGATGAGTTCGCCGCCTACGTCGACGATCTCATGCGCCAGCGCAAAGACCAGCCCGGTGATGACTTAATCTCCCAATTGGCAGCAGTCGAAGACGGCGGTGATCGGCTGAGTACTCAGGAGCTCATCGCCACCTGTGTTCTCCTGCTTAACGCCGGTCACGAAGCCAGCGTGAATGGACTGGGTAACGGACTAGTGGCCGCCATGGAACGCCCCGAGCAAATGGAGCGTTTACGCGACAACCCCGACCAGGTTTCACCGACGGCCATTGAGGAGTTCCTGCGCTTCGACTCTCCACTGCACCTGTTTGAGCGAACCGCCACCCAGGACACGGACATCGGTGGAGTGACCGTAGCGGCGGGGCAAAAAATTGCCGCGCTGCTGGGCTCAGCCAACCGGGATGAGAGCGTGTTCGACCGGCCTGAGCAGATGGACCTCACTCGAGACCCCAACCCCCATATTGGCTTTGGCGCCGGAATTCATTTCTGTATTGGGGCACCGCTTGCGCGCATGGAGATGTCGGTGGCTCTTCCGGCGCTGATCAAACGCTTTCCCGGCCTCGAACTCAGTGGCAAACCGGTATCCCGAGGCACCTTCGTGTTGCGTGGTTGGGCCACCATCCCCGTTACGGCCTAGTGGCCTAGCGCGGCTCTGCCGTTGCCGGCAGGTCGAGCAGGGGTGGCCTGGCCGCGTCACGCTGGGTCGCAATTCCCGCGATCACCACCAAAATAATGCCGGCTGCATCCAGAAGCTGTGGCACCTGGAGGAGCACAGCCAGACCGATGCCGGTGGCCACCCCCGGTTCCACCGCCATCAGCGTGCCAAAAGCACGCTTATTCATCCGCTTGAGTGCCAGCATTTCCAGGGCAAAGGGAAAGACAGGGGTGAGAATCGCCAAGACGAAGCCCAGCAGTAACACCTCCCCATTGATCCCACCCCACGCCTGGGGGATGCCAACAACGGAGGCAGTGATTGCGGCGATCGGCGTCGCGAGAGCGAGACCGCGAATACCGCTGAACTGGTCACCCACCTGCTGGGTAAACACGATATAAAGACCCCAACACAGCGCAGCGAGAAGCGCAAAAGCCACCCCGACCAGATCCACGGTTCCCGTCCACGGCCTGGTGAGCAGCACCACTCCCGCGAGAGCCAAAAGCGGCCACAGAGCCGCTCGAAGATTCCGGCCGGAGAGGGCAGCAACAGCAAGTGGCCCGAGAAATTCAATGGCGACAGTCGTGCCCAGTGGAATGCGATCGAGGGCGGAGAGAAACGCCGAGGTCATCACCCCGGTCGACGCCCCCAAACCGAGCAGTCCCACAATATTTGAACGCTTAATCAGCCGCAGTGAGGGGCGAACAAGCACCAGCAAGATGACCGCGCCCAACGCGAGGCGTAACCAGGCGGTTCCTGCCGGCCCGACTGCGGGGAAGAGTGAAATCGACAAAGCCGAGCCCAACTGAATACTCAGCATGGCGACGACAGCCAAACTCCAGGCCGGAACGCGGTTTATCACGCGGAAGATGCCTCCGTATCCATCGTCGAAACCATTCGAGAGATTCCGACGTCATTGTCGCCCATCGACAACGCCCGGCTCACTATTACCCGGTAGGTTATCGGCAATAGCTAGCACCGTCAGCGAAGACCGGGGCGGTGGCCACCCGACTGGAAGGTGACCTGTGAGCAACGCCCCGTGGATGACCAGCTACCCGTCGTTTGTTGATCCCGAACTAGCCACGCTGCCCTCAGAGCATTTACCCGCTTTTGTTCGCCGCGCCTGCGACACCTACGCCGCTGACCGGGCGTTTACCCAGTGCATGCCAAACGGGATGAACGCGGCGCTGACCTACCGTCAGGTCGACGAATACTCCGATGCTTTCGCCGTGTACCTGCGTGAGCATGCCGGGGTTCAACCCGGTGACCGCGTGGCCGTGCAGATGCCTAACTGCCTGAGCTACCCGATTGTCGCCTTTGGGGTGTTTAAAGCCGGCGCGGTTTTGGTTAACACCAACCCGCTCTACACACCACCGGAAATGATTCACCAGTTTGCTGACTCTGGGGCGAGCGTTCTGGTCGTGATCGATATGTTTGCCGACCGATTAGACGCCGTCTTGCCCCACACCAATATTCATACCGTCGTGACGACTCGGGTTGGCGAGTTCTTCTCGCCTGTCATTGCCGGCGTGATTCGACTGGTCCAAAAAGTGTGGAATCGCTCACTGCCCAAGATCACCGTGGACCACACCGCCTTTAAGCAGGCACTTGCCGAGGGAGCCGCCTCACGCACTCCCGACAAGCTCGACTCATATCTCCAGGGGGTAACCGGCGAGAGTGTCGCGGCGCTGCAATACACCGGGGGGACGACCGGGGTCGCCAAAGGAGCGATGCTCAGCCACACCAACTTGATGTCCAACACCATGCAGATGGTGGGGATGAGTGGTGACTACCTGCGCCCGGGCACTGAAACGGTGATGACCGCACTACCGCTCTACCACGTCTTTGCTTTCACGGTGAATCTGCTGTCGTTTTTTCACCTGGGAGCACACAACATCCTCATCCCGTCGCCGCGTCCACCCAGCAACCTCAAACGCGCTTTCGAGAATTACCCCGTGACATGGCTCACCGGAGTCAACACCCTCTTTTCTGCACTGTTAAAAGAACGCTGGTTCCAAGACAGTCCCCCCAGCACTCTTCGGGCCTCAGCCGCCGGTGGAATGGCCCTCCACGCCTCGGTCGCCAGCCAGTGGCGCCAAATGGTCGGAAGCCCCATCGTGGAGGGCTACGGACTCACCGAGTCTTCCCCGGTGCTGACGTTTAACCCCCTCGATGGCACCGCCAGGGACGGAACGATCGGTATTCCGGTGCCCTCCACCCAGGCGAAATGCGTCGGAGACGACGGGGCGGAGGTACCCGTTGGCCAGCCAGGTGAACTGTGGGCAAAAGGCCCCCAGGTGATGGCGGGCTACTGGAATAAGCCTGACGAGACTGAGGCGACGATTACCGATGGCTGGTTACACACCGGAGATGTCGCGGAAATGGACGACGATGGCTTCTTTACCATCGTCGATCGTAAAAAAGACCTCATCGTTGTCAGCGGTTTTAACGTCTACCCCAACGAAATCGAAGACATCATCAGTGCGGTACCGGGAGTGGCTGAGGTGGGGGTCATTGGCCTACCCGACGAGCGCTCTGGCGAGCGCGTCGAGGCCTTCGTCGTGGCCAGCGATGGCGTGCTCACCAGCGACACCATTGTTTCCCACTGCCGGAAAAACCTCGCCGGTTACAAAGTCCCCCAGCGCATCACGGTGATCGATGAGCTGCCCAAAAGCCCGATTGGCAAAATTCTCCGCCGCGAACTGCGCAGCACCGCGCAAGCAACACTGAAGGGTGACACCCCATGAACGAGCTCATGATTCTCGCCCAAACCGGTGTCTCGGAACAAGATGTGGTCACCCCGTTTGAACAAAACCTGCTGGTCATTTTGGTTTTTGTCATCATGTTCGGCCTGGGCGCCGGACTGACGCCAAAAGACTTCCGGCTTGCCTTTCGGCGGCCCTGGGGTCTGATCATCGGCTGGGTCACGCAGTTTGGCTTGATGCCGCTGCTGACGGTGGGGTTGATTTCGCTGTTGCTGTTTCAGCTGCCCCTCGAATACGCCGCGCCGGTCGCGCTGGGGGCCCTGCTGATGGGTACACTTCCCGCCGGCACGACGTCCAATATCTTCACCTACTTCTCCAAGGGCAATCTTGCCCTGAGCGTGATGATGACCACCCATTCGACCCTGTGGGCACTGCTGATGACCCCGTTGATTTTGGCGCTCTATGGTCGCTGGCTTTTTGCCGATCAGACGGATTTCCAGATCCCGCTGCTCAATATTGTGGTCACCCTGGTGCTCCTGTTGGTCCCGGTCGTGGCGGGGATGTGGATTCGAAAGAAAAACGCCAACGTGGGGGCGGTGCTGGAGCTTCTCGGGGGCTTTGTCGGCATGTTCTTCATCGTCTTCCTGGTCGCCACGTGGGTGCCCCGCAACTGGGAGTTGCTCTCCACTACTCCCTGGCAGACCTTCGCGGTGGCCATTGGCATGGGTGGGGTGGGCATTATCGTCGCCTACGTCATCGCTCGAGCGATTCGACTCCACCCCATGAACGCCCGGACAATCGCGCTAGAAACCGGAATCCAAAACGGTCCACTGGGAATCGCGATTGTGTTGCTGAGTTTTTCGGGTAACCCAGAAATTAGCCTGATTCTCATCATTCCCGCGCTCTACTCGCTGTTCATCGTGTTGGTCGCGACGGCTGTGACCTTCTGGTTCCGACGTGCGAACCTCGCTGAGGAGCAAAAAATCCCGAATTTGCTCTAATCGGTCTGTGTATCGATGGTGATAACCGTGCCATCGGCTCGGATGATTTCGTGTGCCGTGAGCTCCAACACCCAATCATCATCGACAAATCCGCGAACACTCACCACATCGCCGTTGTCAACGCTGAACAACACTCCCCCAGTCCACACCGTCACCGAACCGGTGCCATCGACGAGGGTGAATTCGTCTTCATCCGTTACCGCCTGGACACGGCCATGAACACTCACCAGTGTGTTGCGCCTGAGGTCCCCAATTGCGGTGACCTCTCTGGTCTGCCCGGCTGAGCCCTCGGCAGTCTCTGCGCGATCTGCCTCTGCTGCTGGCGTCTTGGCCAGCGGCAGAGGCGTCGAGTCTGATGCCGACAAACCCTGGTCAGCCTCTGTGGTGGTGTCATTGCCGCTTGTGGCCGTCGTGAAGCCGGCAAGCGCGAGTGCGCCTGCGGCAAATACCGCGGCATAGCTGAGAACTCTCGTCGTTTTCAGTGCGGATCCTCTCTCGACTGGTGACTGCCCCTACCACCAAGAGACTAGAAAGCAGGGCCGAGGGGGCGCTGTCAGGGGGCTGCGAAGCACCTGTGAGCGGTGAACCCCTCTTGTCGGAGCGTGTGGTCACAGCGATTCATCAGCTCCATCTTCCAAGCTCAAGAGGTTGATGCAGTGACAGGGAGTTGCTGCCCGGGGGTGACGTGCGGACTGGTGGATGATGCCGTCTGGGTCAATATTGCCCTCGTCGCCTTCTTTATCCTCCTGGGTGGCGTTTTTGCCGCTGCTGAACTGGCGCTTGTCTCGCTGCGCGAGTCCCAGCTGGATGCGCTAGATAAGCGCGGCAAAAGAGGCCAGGCTGTCGCGCGACTAGCCCGCGACCCCAATACGTTTCTCGCAGCGGTTCAAATTGGGGTAACCGTTTCCGGTTTTTTCTCCGCGGCCTTCGGCGCGACCGCCCTCGCGCCAGTAGTCGCCAAGCCCCTGGAAAACGCCGGAATCAACCCCGCGGCTGCGGCGATTGTGGCCGTCATCCTGATGACTCTCATCGTTGCCTACGCCTCCTTGGTCTTTGGTGAACTTGCCCCCAAACGCTTAGCCCTCCAACGCGCTGAAGGTTTTGCCCTTATCGTCGCCCCAGCAATCGCCGGAATTGCTGTGGCGTTTAAACCCCTGATCTGGTTAGTGGGCCGCTCAAGTGACATCGTGGTGCGGCTTCTCGGAGGCGACCCCACTAAGCGCGCTGAAGCACTCTCCGACGAAGAGTTGAAGTCGATTGTTGAGTCCCATGAAACCCTCGGCGATGAGCAGCGAGAGATCCTCTCGGATGTTTTAGAAGCAGCTGAGAAGTCGCTCATCTCGGTGATGCAACCCCGAGGAGAGGTGGTGAGCCTTCGCTCCGACATGCCGCTGTGGGAAGCCGCCGAAATCATTTCCTCACACCCCTTCTCACGCTATCCCGTCGTGAAAAAGAGCCTCGATGACTGTGAAGGCTTTGTCCACGTCCGCGACGTCATTTGGTCGGCACAGACCGACCAAACCGTGGCAGATGTGGCGCGGGAGATTCCCATTCTGCCCAGCAGCATGAGGGTGTTTCCCGCACTCAGTCAACTGAGGGCCGAAGGCAAGCACATCGGCCT
>CBFHWA010000069.1:0-6670 GCA_965659525.1 Pontimonas sp. | reverse complement strand
TCCTGGATAGCAAGATTGCGCAGCATTGACGGACCCAGACGAAATAAAGACGTTCTTAAGAAAAGGCCCGGGCAGGTGACCGGTACCACTGTGCAGCAATGTGTGCCAACCAATTTCCGCGGCGAAGCCTCCGTGGTACACCCCCCGGGACTCGAACCCGGAACCCACTGATTAAGAGTCAGTTGCTCTGCCAATTGAGCTAGAGGTGCTCTGGATCATCTGCTGAACCGAGGCTCAAGCCTAGCACCACGCATCCGCCCCCACGGGGGCTGCAAGGAATGGGTAGTCACCCAGGATGCAACCACAGCCGGTCGCCGTCTATCGGCTAGTAGTCAGCTAAGCGGCCTAGCGTAAGAGACCACTTACACCGTTTCAACTTGCGAACTTCACCACTACGGGAGCCTCGATGACCACCACTTTGACCGCGGGCGACGACGCCCCCGCCTTTTCGATGCCTGACAAGGACGGCAACACCGTGTCACTGTCTGACTTTGCCGGGAAGAAGAAAGTGATCCTCTACTTTTACCCGGCAGCGAGTACCCCGGGCTGCACGACGCAGGCCTGCGACTTTCGAGACAATATGGCCTCCCTCCAGGCCGAAGGCTATGAGGTGCTGGGTGTGTCAAAAGACACTCTGCCGAAGCTCCAAAAGTTCGCCAAGGAGGAAAACCTGGGTTTTCCCCTGCTGAGTGACCCCAACCTGGAGGTTCACAAGGCCTATGGCGCCTACGGCGAGAAGAACATGTATGGCAAGAAGGTGATGGGTGTGCTGCGCTCGACGTTTGCTATTGGCGAAGACGGAAAAATCGAACACGCCCTTTACAACGTGAAGGCCACTGGTCACGTCGCGAGCCTGCGCAAAAAACTGGGCCTCGACGCCTAAGGCCCCACAGATCTTTCTACACCGCCGTGCTGGCCCCAGCTTTAGCGGGGTCTAGACCTCGTCGTCGTCGCTGAAGTGGGCTTTGACCTTCTGGTTAAACAGCATCAACACCAGTGCCGTAATAGCGGGGACGGCCAGGGCCAGCGCCACGATCGGGATACCAAATTCGCCGTTATCGCTGGCAAGGCCCAATGCCATCTGTAACACCTGGTAGACCAGGGATCCACTGCGGGCGGAAGGAATACCTTTCCACAACCCGATGGTGACCACCCACTGGGCGATGGCAAAGGCGGCGACGATAACGGTGAGGAAGATGGCGGAGCCGTACGAGGCGGGGGTGGCGACAAACAGCTCAAAAACGAGCAGCCCCGTCGCGGCAATGAGGGCGAGGGTTTCAAGCGCCGAAATTCCCACCAGGACCCTGACAGGTGTCTGGGAGTTTTCTGAATCGCTCAAAATTTCTATCCTTCAACTCTTGATTGAAGTCGGCCAATGTGTCACGCTAAAGCCTAGTCTTCGCAACGTTCACACCGGAGTGGGCGGACTGTGGGCCACTGGTTCTCGTCAATCTGAAACCCACTCCGAGCTTGCAAGGCCCCACGGATTCGGCCCCCGAATCCCCAACAACAAGGAGTAACACCATGGACTGGCGTGACCGAGCTGCCTGCCTCACCGTTGACCCGGAGCTGTTTTTCCCCGTCGGAAACACTGGTCCAGCCGTTGAGCAAATTGACCGCGCGAAAGCCGTCTGCTCGACCTGCCCGGTCACCGAGTACTGCCTGCAGTACGCACTCGACACCAACCAGGACTCCGGTGTCTGGGGTGGTCTCAGCGAAGACGAGCGCCGCGCTTTGAAGCGCCGCGCCGCTCGCGCCCGCCGCGCCTCCTAAGTCAGCCCACCGCCCCGGTGGGTCTGGTGATGGCCGCGACGGTCTCCGACTAGACGATCGGAATCGCCTGGGTAACCGGTTTTTCCTGCAGATACTGCAGGGGAACATCAATGACCACTTCCGTGGCTTCGCCCTCGGTGGTGTGCCAGGAAATGGTTCCACCCAGCTCCCCCTCGACCAGGGTGCGCACGATTTGGGTTCCAAGCCCCTGGCCGACTTCCCCACCGGGTAAGCCGCTGCCGTTATCGCGCACGACCACGCGCAATCGCTCCGAGGTGCGCTCAGCCGTAATCTGCACGACGCCACCGGCTTTGCCTTTTAGGCCGTGTTCAACAGCGTTGGTCACCAGTTCGGTCAGCGCTAAGGCCAGGGGGGTGGCGTATTCACTGGGCAAAATCCCGAAGCTTCCATAAAACACCGGCTTGACCACCGGGTTTGTCCCCGATGCCACTTCCGCGGCCAGCGATGACACCCGATCAAACACGGTGTCGAAGTCGACATTTTGGCTAAGCCCCTCAGAGAGTGTGTCGTGAACAACGGCAATCGCGGCAACGCGCCGCATGGCTTGGTTGAGCGCATCGCGGGCTTTGTCATCGGTGGCACGGCGCGACTGAATGCGCAGGAGCGACGCCACCGTTTGCAAATTGTTTTTCACCCGGTGGTGAATCTCACGAATCGTGGCGTCCTTGGTGATGAGTTCACGCTCCTGCCGGCGAAGTGTCGTCACATCCCGACACAGCACCACCGCGCCGATGCGCTCCCCCGACGACTTCAGGGGAATGGCCCGCAAACTGACCGTCACCCCGTTTGATTCAATTTCACTGCGCCAGGGGGCTCGGCCACTGACCACAAGCGGCAGGGATTCATCGACAATAAGCGTTCCACTGAGCAGTGTTGTTGTCGCCTCGGCCAACACCGTGCCCTCAAGCTCTTTGTCATAGCCCAAACGAGAAAAAGCACTCAGAGCATTAGGACTAGCAAAAGTCACCCGGCCGACCATATCCAGGCGAATCAAACCATCGGAGGCGCGCGGTGCCCCGCGGGCAGGCGCCGATGGTGCATCAGGATCAGGAAACTGACCCTGCGAGAGCATCCGGAAGAGATCATTGGCGCACTCGTTGAAGGTGAGCTCCAGCCGGGAGGGCATTCTCGATTCACTGAGGTTGGAATGCCTGGTCAACACAGCAACCGGGGCAGTGTTGGGGTCTTTGTGCCCCGGTGCTCCCCGACGACAGACCGGGACCGCTCGAACCCGGGCGGGAGTGTTTTCATACCAGTCGGGTTTACTCGAATCGACGATAGTGCCGGTGGTGTAAGCCTGGTCCATCAGGGTCAACCACTCTGAGCGTGGACCGCTTCCCACCACATCTCGATAAAACAGGGTGGCCGAGGAGGAAGGCCGCAGGTGGGCGATGGCTTCAAACTGGCCGTCTGGTTTCTTGACCCACAGCACAATGTCGGCAAAAGCCAAATCGGCCAGTAGCTGGCCCTCACCGATGACCTGGTGGAGCCAGGCGGCGTCGGCCGAATCGAGGACCGAATCAGCCAGGCGCGTTTTTGAACTTAATGCCACGGCCTTAGCGTAACGCGGTGAGCTGGTGCCACTTTTTGACCAGTCGCCCCCACCAGCCAGGTCGCCCCCCGGTGGGCTTTTTTCCCCAGCCCCACACTGTCCCCCATCGACGCCCCGCAGACTGTGACCGGTCTGCGCTGATGCTCGTGGCCGTTGCCCCATCCGCACTTTCCGCGCGCACAGTCTGTGCGCTGGCGTGGTCGATCAGCCCCTGCGACTGGTCGAGAACCGCGGCAACAATCGGTGATGACGGCTGGGCTTCTGGAATGCTAAGCGCCTGACGCAGCGCCTGGCGTGCACTGGCGTCATCGCGGGGAATAACCGCGTAGTCGCTCATGGCTCCATAGCGCCAGAGGGCCTCTCGCAACGCTCCATCGCCACCGTGAGCACGCCGTGAGGTGTCGAGGGCGTTTAGCCACATTCGAAGCGGGGTTGATCCCGCGTGGTCTTTGACATCGTCAAGCGCGCGGCAAAACCGGGCAACCCCCGGCAAACTCGCCCCACAGACCATCACCACATCGTCTGCCCGCCACAGTAGATGCGCGGCCACATCATGACCCGCCCCTGGAGTGTGATCTGGTCGAACCGGTTCAATGCCGCCACTGCCGGCATCAATAATGACGGCATCGAAATGCGCCCGGGCGACATCGAGAAACACATCGATGTCATCCCGGGTGGCCTCGCCGCGAATTAAGGGCCTCGGCGTCGAGCTAAAGACGGTGTAACGAACGGGTGGAACATCGTAATGATCACCGAGTCTGTCCACCTCGTCAGGACTGAGAGCCGATTTACCAGCACGTCGCAGCGCGGCGAGAAAACCGGGGATTTCGTTGGTCAACCCCAGGGCCATGGCCACCACTCCCCCGCGGGCGTCGGCGTCAACAACCGCCACCCGCAGACCCTCGCGCGCGAGAACACTGGCTTGGGTGAGGCAGAGTGTTGTCACGCCGGGGGCACCGTGTGGTCCATAGAAAACGCGCACCCAGCCGCGCGGTGACGCGGGGGCTAAATCATTCGTCGTGTCAGTTTCACCCCCAGAGTGTTCCAGGTGAGAAATGAGCACGGCGAGATCCTCTGGCTGGCGCAGGCGATGACCCACCCCCTGGCTGGTCGCAACATCGTCTCCGGTGGGGCCTGTAATCAGGGCAGCGAGCACAATGCCCGCCCGGTCTGCCACCGCAATCACCTCTGGGGTGAGCAGGTCTGCCCGTGCTTCAACGATTACCAGTCCGATGTCACCCAGTGCCAAAAAATCGAGGCACTCACCGGCATCGTGACTGGCCCACTCGATGCTGACCAAGCCCTCTGGCAGACCCTGGATGACGGTATCCCAGTGCGCCTGGTCGATGACAAACCCTGTTCGCATCAGCGGCTGTACTCCGTGGCCGGTTGGCCAGGAACACTGGGGCTGAGCTGAATGTTGAAGCCGTTTGCCCTGGCATGAATCAGTGGCGCCAAATCCCGGGTCTCCACCACGAGGTCAACCCGGAGAAGGTCGGGGTCAGCAGCGAACCCCTCGTTGGCTCGGATGGAGACAATACGGGCGGCGGGAGCAGCGATTGTGGGAACCGAAAACTGTTGGTCCTCCCGCGGTGGACTCACCCACACGTCTACTCGCTCACCGGGAACCAACCACTGGGCTGGTCCAATATCAATCTGGAGACTAAAGGCTGTTTCGTTGGTGCGTGGCCGCGGGCCAAACATGCCCTCGACAAGCACAGAGCCCGAAGCAATCGATCCCCTTGCCACGAAATCACCCCAGCGTTCTCGCTCACCAGCGGCGATCAGTCCCGGGTTTCCAGCAGGCACCGCGAGATAGACCACCTCGAGGGCGAGGGTGGAAAACTCGTCGCCGGGGAGGACCTCCTGGCTGGTAACGAGATAGGGCTCGAGTTGATGGGTCGAATCCACAACCCACCAGACCCCGCCAGTCGATAGCACCACAATCGACAGCCCGGTGAGCACCCGCACCCAGCGCCGGGACGGCTTCACGACGGTGCGCATATCGGTGTCCTTTCTCCCCGCTGCTAAACCCGCCCCTGACCACGGCGGTGACTCTCACCAGGGTGGCGACAGTGATGACCTGGCGTCAGAAACTATCCCCAGGCTCGAGAAACCTCACAAACTCGATCGATGCCTCCGGAATGGCGACAACCCGGCGCTGGGCGCTCAGATCCGGGCGAGTGTGAAGCTCAAGGAAGTCGACGCCGCGGTGGGCAACACTGCCCACCCACTGGGTAGCAGAGGTTCCCACCTCTACCCGAGGGTTCACACGCAGGCTGTGGCCAAGGGCATCCAACATCGATACCCCCAGCGGGGTGTGATCATCAGGCCTCGAGTCAACCCCGCCCTCGAGGCTGGCCACCGCGCGGTTGGAAATGACGATGCCCCGCGCGGGTGTGGTCGTCGTTTCTGCTGACAGCCAGGTCGCCGCGACGGCACGAAGCACAAGAGTCCAGGAGTGGCCGGAGTGCAGGGTGAGAATGACGGGTTGGCCGCTGTGTTTGAGCGATAGACACCACTCGAGGAAGCTCTCGGGGGGTCTTGATACCGCCCGGGGGACTGCCGCGTCTGGGTCAAGTGCCCACACGGCGGGCATATCGTAAAAATAATCAGTTTCTTTATCGCTTTTTTTGTCTTCGCTCATAGAAGAAAGCTAAAAAACTGTGAACTTTTCGGCGGAAGTTATCCACAAATTGAGTAGAGCTCTAGAAATGCTGGGAGGCGCGTGACTACGGTGTGGCTCACCGGGCAGCGATACCTCCACCTTTTCACCCGGAGAAAGGACACCGCGATGGCACAGCCCAGTTCTGACCCATCTATCCCCGACAGCCACGATGACAAGCACGCACTCTCCCCGTTATCGCGGTATCAACGCGTCGGGCAGGGCGAGATTTTCGGCCCCCAGCCCACCTCCTCCATTGACCTGCCCGATCCGCGTGACTTCACCCTGCGGCTTGTCGCCGGAATCATCGAATGCGTCCACGGGCTGCGTGAACCCGGGCAGTTCTCGCGCTGGCTCACCGAAGACGTCTACCGCAGTGTCGCCAGCCGGTCGCGACTCGTAGGAACGGGCCGAGCGAATAAACAACTTCCAACCAGCCGGCCTGTTTTCTCTCTGGGAAGTGCGATTGTGAGCTCACCGCGCGTCGGAGTGGTCGTAGCCAGCGTCGTCGTTCACGCAGCGCCGCGTGTTCGCGCAGTAGCCATTCGGTTGGAGGGCTTCGACTATCGCTGGAGAGCGACGTCGTTTAGCATGCTCTAGCTACTTCTTGCGCTTCTTTGCCGCCCGCCGCTGGGCCCGGTTTGCGCCCGGTTGAGCGT
>CBFHWA010000068.1:0-6699 GCA_965659525.1 Pontimonas sp. | reverse complement strand
CGGCAGCTTCTCGCCGAAGCGACTGAGGAACTCATCGGCGGCCTCAAGGTCTGCTCGAGCCCGCTCGGGGTCGACCTCGAGCAGACCCTGGAGCGCCTCAGCGGGCAGATTAGTTCCCTCGATATCGATATCCTCAGCCTGGGGGGTGAGCCCGAGGGCGGTATCGCTGGCGCTGCGGCGGCCTTCGATGCGTTCAATCATCCACTTTACGACGCGGATATTCTCGCCAAAGCCTGGCCAAATAAAGCGCCCATCATCATCTTTTTGAAACCAGTTGACTTGGAAAATTCGCGGCACGCGGCCATTGCTGCGCAGTTTCTCCCCGATGGTCAACCAGTGCGCCATGTAGTCACCCATGTGGTAGCCAGCAAACGGGAGCATGGCGAAGGGGTCGCGACGGAGGGCTCCCACAGTGCCCTCCGCGGCAGCGGTCTGCTCGGAAGCAATCGTGGCACCGAGGTAGACGCCGTGGTCCCAGTCGCGTGCCTCCACGACCAGCGGAATGGTGTCAGATCGGCGGCCACCGAAGATAATCGCGTCAATGGCGACACCTTCGGGGCTATCCCAGTCGGCTGCCAAGCTGGGGCATTGGTCAATTCCCACGGTAAATCGGGCGTTGGGGTGGGCGGCGGTGTTACCGGACTGGGGGTCGTGAACTTCGCCGCGCCAGTTGGTGAGCCCGTCGGGTGCGTGCTTGGTCATCCCCTCCCACCACACGTCGCCATCTGCGGTCGTTGCGACGTTCGTGAAGATGGTGTTGCCCCAGAGGGTTTCCATCGCGACCGGGTTGGTCTTCTCTGAGGTTCCGGGTGCGACACCGAAAAATCCTGCCTCCGGGTTAATCGCCCGAAGTTTGCCATCCTCAGCAATGGATAACCAGGCGATGTCGTCACCGAGGGTTTCCACACTCCAGCCCTCCAGCGCGGGCTGCATCATGGCGAAGTTTGTTTTCCCACAGGCGCTGGGGAAGGCCGCCACCATGTGGTACTGCTTTCCCTCGGGACTCGTAATGCGCACCAGCAACATATGCTCGGCCAACCAGCCTTCGTCGCGCGCCATCGCCGAGGCGATGCGCAGGGCGAACGCTTTCTTGGGTAGCAGGGCGTTGCCGCCGTAGGCGGAACCAAACGACCAGATCTCCCGGGTTTCGGGGAAGTGTGAAATGTATTTCGTCTCGTTGCACGGCCAGGCCACATCTTCTTGGCCAACTTCGAGAGGTGCGCCGACCGTGTGGGCGCATTTGACCCAATTGGCCCCCTGGGAAATTCCCTGCAGGACCTGGTTGGACACCCGCACCATCAAGTGCAGGCTCGTGACGACGTAGGGCGAGTCGGTGATCTGGACGCCAAAGCGGGCCATCGGGGAGTTGATGGGACCCATCGAGAAGGGCACCACATACATGGTGCGCCCGCGCATTGACCCGGTGTTTAGCTCGGTGAGGGTCGCTTTCATGTCATCTGGGGCAACCCAGTTGTTGGTGGGCCCGGCATCTTCTGGGTCGACCGAGCAGACGTAGGTCCGCGATTCCACCCGAGCAACGTCGGTGGGCTCGCTGCGGGCGACGAAACTGTAGGGGCGCAGGTCGGCGTTGAGTGGTTCGATGGTGCCCTGGTCTTGCATGAGTTGGATGAGCTCGTGGCGCTCGCGGGTTGATCCATCGCACCAGACCACATTGTCTGGTTGAAATACGTCGGCCCAGCCCTCGACCCAGGCGGCGACATCTGCGGGCGGAGTGGTGAGGGTGGTCGTGGGGGCGTCGATGAGGAGAGTCATTCGCGTCACTTTCGTTGCGGTGGAAGCCGGTATTCCCACTGTCGCAAAGAAAAAGCAGTGTTTCTTGCCCAAAAAGGTGTCAAAAAACGCTTTTTTTGCGTTATTGTGATGAAATGGCTGCTCTCGACGTTCTCGGACAACGCATTCGCCACTACCGCGCGGAGCGCGGCTTGACCCTCGAAGAACTCGGTGAGCGCGTCGGGGTCACCGCGAGCCAGCTGTCGCTAGTGGAAAACGGTAAGCGTGAGGCGAAAGTGAGTTTGTTGAACTCGCTATCCGAAGCCCTCGAGGTTGGTCTCCAGGAGCTACTCGATGCCACACCCCCCAGTCCGCGCGCGGCATTGGAGTATCACTGGCGTGAAGTTGTCGATGAGCCGCTCTATCAGTCGCTGGGATTACCCGCGCCGAAAGTAAACCGCTCCACCTCGGATGAGGTCCTTCAAACCTTGACCGGGCTCTACGACGAGATTCACCGTCGGGAACAACAGGCACTGGCCACCCCCGAAGAAGCCAGGCGGGCCAATACCGACCTGCGCCTGCGCATGCGCGAGCTCAACAACTACTTACCCGAGCTAGAAACCCTCGCCGAGGATCTCGTGTCGCGAAGTGGACACCAATCCGGTGCCATTACCCACCGAGAAGTCGCCCTGATGGCCAGCTCTCTTGGCTTCGACATCGTGCACGTGGGCGATTTGCCCAAAACGGCGCGGTCGGTCACCGACCGCGAAAACGGACGTATCTATCTCCCCCCGGCGTCCATTCCCGGCGGTCACGGGTTGCGCTCGATGGCCCTCCAAGCGATGGCTCACCTGTTGCTCAAACACCGTGTTCCCCAGACCTACGAAGAGTTTTTGCAGCAACGCCTGGAAATCAACTACTTTGCCGCCGCCTGTCTGATGCCACGATCTCACGCGGTGT
The DNA here is from genome assembly GCA_965659525.1 of Pontimonas sp. GTDB lineage: Bacteria > Actinomycetota > Actinomycetes > Actinomycetales > Microbacteriaceae > Pontimonas. Next base: position 4,008 of record CBFHWA010000068.1, on the reverse strand, counting down.
CATTTCTGCAGGCGGCAAAAAAAGACCGCAATATCGCCGTGGAAGACTTTCGAGACGCTTTTGGTGTCACCCACGAGGCCGCCAGTTTGCGCTTTACCAACCTCGCGACCGAATACCTCGACATTCGCTTGCACTTTTTGCGCGTCGGAGACGATGGTGCGGTGTACAAGGCCTACGAAAACGACGGGTTACGCCTGCCCACCGACGTCACCGGCGCGACAGAGGGTCAGATTGTCTGTCGCCACTGGTCAGCTCGCCAGGCGTTTGCGCGCACCAACCGCACCACCGAGTACTACCAATACACCGACACCCCAGAGGGGACCTTCTGGGAGTCCACCCAAATCGGCACCGGCGCGGCCGATGAGTTCTCCATCACCGTGGGGGTGGCATTTGATGATGCCAAGTGGTTTCGCGGCCGCGACACTACTGAGCGCACCCATTCCACCTGTCCGGACCTCGAGTGCTGCCGCCGGCCAGAGGCCGACCTCATGGCCAAATGGTCTGGTAAGGCGTGGACGTCAGCGAGGCTGCAGGCCCACGCGCTTTCTCCCCTGCACGGGGGGATGTTCCCCGGTGTGTCTGATGTGGAGTTGTTTGAATTTCTCGAGCGCCACGAACAGCCCGACGAGCCCGGAAGCTAGTCCATCCACGGGATACTAGAGCCATGGTGCTTCGCGTCGGGATGGTCGAAGATGACGCCCTCCTTCGAGCCAGTGTGAGTGAGGCTCTCGATCGGCGCGAGGGTGTCCAGGTGGTCACCTGCAGTGACCAACCAAAGGACATCATCGACGCCGCCCAAGCCGGCTCACTCGATGTGGCCCTGCTGGATGTTCACTTAGGACATGGCCCCTCCGGGTTTGATATTGCCCACAGCCTGCGACGAATCAAACCAGGATTGGGGGTTGTTTTTCTTAGCAGTGTGCGCGATCCGCGCCTGTTGGGATATAACCCCGCTGCGTTACCCACCGGGGCGCGCTACTTGCTGAAATCCGACGTTGACGATATCGACACTATTGCTCAGGCCCTTAGCGCCGCCGCCGAAGACGGTTACGCCCTGTCGGATCAAACCGCACCCCGGGTTGATTTGACCCAATCCCAAATTGACATTCTGCGTCTTGTCGCTCGGGGCCTATCGAATGCAGAAATAGCGAAGCAACGGCTTGTCACCGAAAGGGCAGTCGAAGTCGCGGTATCTCGGCTGGCAAAGCATTTGAACTTGCGAGAAAACCCCGGGCTGAATCAGCGGGTCCATATTGCCACCCGATTTTTCACGGAAATGGGGTGGACTCCGTGACCCGGCAGCAGCCGGTAAAAGTCCGCTTCCCGCGTCGAATTGCGATTCGACACCTCTTTTATGTGCCCGCCCTGTTGGGGGTAGCACCGGCCGTGGTACTCATCTCGGCCATTGCCTCGACTTCTGGGCTGACGCCACCCGTGCTGGTCGTATGGTTAGCCGTCCACGCCGTGACGTTGATTGTCGCTGGGCTTCTGGGGTGGGCGTTTGCCGCTATCTTGCGCCAGACGGGTGTGACACAGGTGGGGCCGCTTGCTGTCGTGGCAACCGGGGGCCTGGTCGGCGGAGCGAAGGGGTTTTTCACCGCGCTTGTCGACCTGGGCTTGGGCCTGACCGATGCGGCCGCGACGGAGCTGTTTATCCGAGGCCTCGGCGGAATCGTTGTCGGGGTGTGGCTGATTGGCACTCTCGCCTACGCCCGCAGCGCCCTGGAGCGTTTGGGAGACGCGAGAGAACAACTGGTGCGCGCGAATATTGCCAGGCGTCTCACCGAAGAGGCCGCGAGCACCCCACCCGAGCTGACCGCCTCGCTCGATGCTGTGCGGGGCCTGCGGGATCGACTCGCCGAGAACCCCGGCGCCACCACTGCGAAAGAAATCCGCAGTGTCGTTGATGGCACCATCCGGCCGCTTAGTCGCGCACTGTGGTCGATCGAACAGCAGCGCTATCCAAGCCTGCGACTGTCCTCTCTTTATCGGGTGGCCCTCGGGTTGATGAGGCCGCGGGGCTGGTTGATTGCCCTGGTGTGGTCGCTGACATCGTTCACCGGTTTGGCCGTGCCACTGGGCATCGTCGATGCCCTGCTCTACGTGGGCTGGGTGGGGTTACTCGGGGTGGGACTGTTTTCGCTGATTCGACTGCCCTCACGTCTGCCGATTGCCGTGTCGTTGCCGCTGGTCATTCTCACCTCCATCGGTTCGGTCCTCGGCGGAAACGCTCTGGCGCGTTTGGTCTACCCGGCGCTGTCGGACCTCATTGGTCTGGGCCTTCTGGTCTCGGGGGCGGCGTGGATGACCTCTATCGCCATTAGCGCCAGCATGCTCTCGGGGGTTTTCGATATTCGCCGGGTCATCGAAGCGGATTTGGCCAGCCACAACACCCAAATTCTGATTGACACCCGTGTCGGAACCTCAGCTGACGAGGTAAGTGCCAGGCGACTTGCCACCGAACTCCACGGCAGCGTCCAAAGCAAGCTTTTGGCCGTGGCCAGCGCTTTCGACCAGCGTCGGCTAAGCGCCGACGAGCTGACACAGCAGCTAGGCGGCGTGGTGGGCAGCCTCGAGAAGTTGGCCGGGATTGAGCAAGCGGATGACCGGGCGATGGAGTCTGGACCGGAGAATTTCTCCTCGCTGGAGGACGCCTGGGTGGGCCTGGTGGAGCTGCGGATTGATGAGAACTCGCGGGCAATCATCAACCACGCGCTGGCAAACCAAGCAGAGCTGGTTGAACCGCTTCGCGAGGCAATCAACAACGCTCATCGTCACGGACACGCGGGAACAATTGACATCACGGCACGCCGAGTACGCAATGGGTTAGAGGTCGTTCTCGCCGACGATGGCTACGGACCGACAGGGGGCCAGGCCGGCTTGGGATCTGCCCTATTTGACCTCTGGACCGACGGTAACTGGTCGCTGAAACAAGCCTCACGCGGAGGTGGCGAGGTAACACTGGCCCTGCACATCGAGGACTGACAGGAAATTCAGCCCCGGTGATCAATCCGAACGGCAGCTACCAACTCCGTGGTTGCCTGGCGCGGTAGATGCCGATTGCGATTCCTCCGAGGACGAGGGTGATGAGGATGGTGGATGCGGTGACCACAAGCCAGCCGGGGATCAGTTCGGGGCTGGCGGTTTCGACGTTGTTTGTTGTGCTGGCAGCTTCGTTGTCGGCTACTTCCGTCCCGGTGGTGTCTTCGCCCTCGTTCGTCGTGCTGGTGGCGTCAGTGTTGGGTGCTGCGGTCTCTGCTGGGTCTTGTTCAGTTGTGGTCTCGACGGGGAAGTCCTCTGGTGCTGACGGGGCAGTGGTTTGTGGGTCGGGGGTGGTGAATAGGCCTGCTTGGTCGATGCCGAAGCGTTCGCTCAATTCCAGGGGATTTCCTGCGGGGTCACGGGTGGTGAGGGTGAGGGTGTAGGCACCGGGGGTGAGTCCGGTGGGCAGGGTGGTGGTGGTGCTGAAGTAGCCCAGCCGGGAGGCGGTACCCGAGGTGAGGATCTGACCGCCGGGGTTTAGCGTCACGGTGAATGCTTGGCCGCGGGCTAGGCCCTCACCCTCAGCAAGGATGGAGCCAACCGAGTAGCGGGTACCGACCTCAATGCCGGCATCAAAGTGAATTCCCGCGGAGGAGGCGCGCTCAAGGTCGGTGTTGCTGGAATGAGCGGAACTGGAACCTCCCGAGTCATCGCTCACACACGGGTCGAACGTGTACTCCCACAACAGGAAGGGGTAGCCGTCATTGACTTCGGTGCAGATGCCCCAGACATTCCCCGCTCCTGAATCAAACGCTCGCCACCCCTGCGCGATGTCCCAGCTTCCTGCAGTGAACGTCGCGACGTCGAGCATTTCGGCTGTGGTTTTGGCGGTGCCTTCACCGTCTTGGGACGAATTTTGTTTGGAGGACTGGCTGTCCCAGAAAGAGCCGGTCACCGACAACGTTCCAGCGACGTGGTCTCCCACCAGGCCCCCGGTGCCTGTGGCCCCGGACACCTCACCTGTGG
>CBFHWA010000067.1:0-6713 GCA_965659525.1 Pontimonas sp. | reverse complement strand
TGATCCCCGACTACCGCGAACCGTCAATGATTCGACTGGCGATGTCGCCACTGGCGACGACATATCTCGAAGTGTGGGAGGGCATGAACCGCATGCGCGAGCTCGTGGCCTCTGGTCGCTACCGCGAGGCGACGTCGGATGTCTCCCGGGTGACCTAGTGGTTATTTGGGTGTGTCGATAAACGCGGGTTGCTCGTAGCGGTGGCCTTCTCCACGGGCTGGTGGGGTGTAGCTGCAGCGATCTCCCGGGCATAACTGGGGTGGCTCTTTTGCGAAGACTCGCTGGAGCTCACAGCCCACGCAGATTCCCATCGCGGCTTCGAGAAAAAGTAGTGCCAGACACAGTCCGCAGAGGATCAGCATCCACAGCGCGGGAAATCCTAGCCACCCAAATCCCAGGCAGCCGATGGTGGCGATGCCAAAGCCCAACCACCAGGCGAAGCGTTTCTGGGGGGCTCCCACCCACTCCGGTCGCTGCCAGCGCACCAGCAGGCTGCCAAGCGCCATCGCCGGGGCGACACGGTGATTGATAACGAGGCGCACCATCATTTCGATGAGAAAGAGGGCGCCAAAGGCCCGAAGGTATTGGAAGTTACCGGTATAAAACGCGGTCATCCACGCGGTAAACCCGACGAGGAAGAGCAGTCCCGCTGAGGCGCGAACGGCGCGCTCGTTGAAAACCGGAATGTCGATTCCGTCAACTTTTTCACCAAAGGAAGGAGTGTCGTCGCGGGTTTCGGTGACAGTAGGCACAGCCGTGACTATACCAGGGGGGGTATCAGAAATGCACCCTGCTTCCGCATGATTAGGCTGATGGGGTGAGTCTTATTGAACAATCTGTCGACGTTCGTTCAGCCCTCGAAGCCGGACAGCCGGTGGTCGCGCTGGAATCCACAATCATCTCCCACGGCCTGCCCCATCCAGACAACCTCGAGGCGGCTCGCGAATTCGAAGACCTGGTTCGCCAGCACGGGGCCACCCCGGCCACGATTGCGGTGATCGGTGGAATCGCTCGGGTGGGACTCACCGAAGACCAACGTGAGCTCATCGCCAGTGATGACACCGTAGAGAAACTGAGCGTTCGCGATTTACCCACTGTCATGGCCAAAGGCGGTCACGGGGCGACCACTGTGGCGGCGACTGCCTTTCTTGCCGCCCAGGCGGGAATTCGGGTTTTTGCAACCGGGGGCCTGGGGGGTGTGCACGAGGGAGCATCGCAGAGCTTTGACGAGTCAGCCGACCTCAGCACGCTCGCTCACGCACCCGTAGCGGTGATCTCCGCCGGCGTGAAGTCAGTACTCGACATCCAGGCGACTCTGGAGCGCTTGGAGACGCTCAGTGTCCCGGTATTGGGTTTTGGTACCGATGTTTTTCCGCGTTTCTGGCTTCCGCGCAGTGAATACCCCGTTGATCACCGGGTGGATTCTGCCCAGCAGGTGGCCGACGTGATGAATCATGCCGAGCAGCTCGGTCTGGACTGTGGATTTCTCGTGGCAAACCCCATCCCGGAACACCAGGCCTGGAGCGTTGATGACCACGACCGTTTAGTCGCCGAAGCGTTCGCGGCGGCCAAGCAGGCGGGTATCCGGGGGAAAGAGGTCACACCGTTTCTGCTCGACTATATCCAGCGCGCCTCAGGTGGCGACAGCCTGCGGGTGAACCTTGATGTGGTGCGCAACAACATCCGCGTCGCGGCGGACATTGCCACCGCGCTGGCGGCCACGGTCACCCCGTGAGCACACCGTGGGCGCTCGTTGTCGGCGACGTTATCGACGACGTTCACGTCGTAACCTCCGGACCTATTCGCGATAACACCGACACACGTGCTGACATCCAGGTGCGACCGGGGGGTTCAGCCGCGAACACTGCCTGCTGGTTGGGCCATCTCGGAGGCCGGGTTCGCTTCCTCGGCCGGGTGGGCACCCAGGACCTTGCCCGCCACCAGGTCGAATTCGAAGGCTTCGGCGTTGACGCCGACCTCCAGGTCGACCGCGACTACACGACGGGGACAATCATCGTGATTGTCCACGGTTCGTCTCGCACGATGCTCAGCGACCGCGGCGCGAATCTCACCCTCGACGTCTCCGGTATGTCTTTCGACTCAGCCGCCGCCCCGGCTGTCCTCCATCTCACCGGATACAGCTTTTTTCATCGCGAGCACATCAGTGATTTGGTTGCGTTGATGGACCTCGTCACCACGTCCGGTGGACTCGTTGTTCTCGATGCATCCTCGGCGGGGTTCCTCGCTGACCATGGCCCCGACTGGTGGTGGGAGATTGCATCGCACGCGAGTATTCTCCGCGCCAACGACGACGAAGCCAGGTTTCTCACCGGCTGTGATGACATGGCCGCCGCTGTGGCGCGATTTACCGACTACGGCCTCACGGGAATCGTCACACTCGCCGCGAAGGGCGCCGTGTTGTGTGAGCCAGGTAAGTCACCGGTGACCCGACCGGCACATTCCCTCGGTGCTCAGGGGCTCGTCGATCCAACCGGGGCGGGTGATTCGTTTAGCGCGGGCCTGATCTCTCGACTGCTGTTGGGCGAGTCGCTCGAGGAGGCGGTTAATGAGGGGCTTCGAGTCTCGGCGCTGGCGGTTAGCCAGTCGGGGGCACGGCCTTCGTTACCTCAAATGCGCTAAGCGCGCGCTGTCTGGTTTCGGCGAGATCCACGATGGGCTCGGGGTAGTTCTCAGTTCCCCATTCAGCGATCCACTCTGAGCGATACGAACCATCAGGGTCAAACTTTTCGGCCTGGACCACTGGGTTGAACACCCGAAAGTAGGGGGCTGCGTCGGTGCCGCACCCGGCCACCCACTGCCAGCTGCCGGGGTTATTGGCTTCATCCGCGTCGACCAGGGTGTCCCAGAACCACTGTTCTCCCAGCCGCCAATGCACAAGCATGTTTTTTACCAGAAACGACGCGGTGACCATTCGCACACGGTTGTGCATGTATCCGGTGTGCCACAGCTGGCGCATCCCCGCATCAACCAGGGCAATTCCTGTGGTCCCGCGTTGCCAGGGGCGAAGCTCCGTGGCATCAGGCCACCGCCACGGGAACTGGTCAAAATTCGACCGAATGTTGTCGGTGTGGAGGGCCGGGTGCTGGAAGAGAACATTAATCATGAACTCTCGCCAGCCCACTTCGCTGAGGAATTTGTCGCGGTTTTTTACCGCGGCAGGATCTGCTGTGAGCATCGAGCGGTGCCAGACCTGGTGGGGGCTGACCTCACCGAAGCGAAGGTGGGGGCTGAGCATCGAGGTGGCGTCAATCCCGGGCTCATCGCGCCGGTGGTAGAGGGCCAGACCCGACTCGATGAAGCCCTCAAGCCGCTCCCAGGCGCCGGCCTCCCCTGGGGTCCAGGTCTCGTTGAGTCCGGCCGACCAGTCGGGTGTGGTGGGAAGCAGCTGCCACTGCTCGAGGGTGTCGGAGGCGACCGCCGGGACGCCGTTAATGGCGGGTGGCGCGCTGAGGGGTTCTCGCGGTGGTCCACTCGCCAGACAGGTCTTCCAAAAGGGGGTGAACACTTGGAAGGGCTTACCATCTTTATTGGTAATCGTCCACGGTTCGTACATCACGCTGGCCTGGAAACTCTCGGCGTCGATCCCGCGTGCTCGCAGTGTTTCTTTGAGCTCTTGGTCGATATGCCGGGAGGGCCCGTAGCGGCGGTTCCAGGCGATGGCCCCTGCCCCCACTTCAGTCACGATGTGGGCGATGGCCTCGCGGGCACTCCCGCGTCGAAGAACGAGTGGAGCACCGAGGTGTGCAAGCTCGGCCGCAAGAGCGGTCAACGAGTGGTGGAGCCACCATTTTGACGCTGAGCCAAGCGGTCGAATCTCGGGAGATTCTTCGTCGAGCAGATAGAGCGGAATAACGGGTTGGCCGCGCTCGATCGCCCAGGTGAGAGCGGGGTTGTCGGCGATGCGAAGGTCGTCGCGAAACCAGACGATAGTGGGCGCGGTCATCCTCTTAGATTACGTCCGCGGGGGTGACTAATTGCTGGATTCCTGGACTTCGTGGGCAAAAGGGAAGGTCGGCCGCCGAGGCAAGCGACCGACCTATTTCCCTTGCACCAAGAGTGTTCTGCAATCACATTCACGAGAGCTGTCACAACAAACAACTGACGCTGGTATCGAATGTATAACGAAACGGTAACGCTGTCTAGTTATCATTTCGTTATTTAACCAAATGGTCACGTTGGGTTGTGCGTACCCAGAACTAGACGGCAACGTCGGGCGAGGGGCCCTGACCGTAAATGATCGTGACATCCGGGTGGCGATCGAAGCGGTAGCCCTGCCCGCGGACGGTGCGCACAATATCGGGATAGGGCTCGAGCTTGGATCGCAGCCGCCGCACATACACGTCAATCGTGCGAGAGTTCGGCGACTCCCCCGAGTCCTGGTCCCACAGGTGGTCGATGATGGCCTCGCGGGTAACTGATTGGCCCTCGCGAAGGACGAGATACTGCATCAGTTCGAACTCGAGAAACGTCAAGCCAATGACCTCACCGCCGATGACGACGCGTTTGCGAGAAATGTCGATCACGACACCATCATCGGGGCTCGACTCCTTGTGTCGCTCGGCAAGGGCGCGCAGAGTCCCCGGGTCGTGGAGGGCTAATCGAACCAACTCCAAGTTATCCCCGGGTGTGGCTCGTGGAGCAAGCGCAATCGTCGCGTGGGACTGCGCGTGTGGCGCGAGGCGAGCCAGCTCGGCTTTTAATTGCGCAACAACCTCGGCCAAATCCACACCCGCCTGCCGGGCGGTGTCCTCATCGAGGCCGACATAGAGTGCGAAGCCCCGAGCGGCGCGGTCTGGGTCAGTCTGCGAGTCCATAGAGACGGTCCCCGGCGTCGCCAAGACCGGGCACGATATAGCCCAGGTCGTTGAGTTTTTCATCGAGTGCCGCGACGACAACAGTGACATCGCGCCCGGCGCTTGCCTTCTCAACTGCTTCCATCCCCTCCGGGGCAGCAAGCAGACAGATGGCTGTAATTGACGCCGCGCCTCGTTGGAATAAGAATTCGTGGGCTTGAGCCAGCGACCCCCCGGTGGCGAGCATCGGGTCGAGCACGATGCAGGTGCGTCCGGTTAAGTCAGCCGGCAGACGCTCTGCATAGGTGCGAGCTTCCAAGGTCTCCTCGTTTCGCACCATGCCCAAAAATCCCACCTCAGCGTGGGGCATCAGTGCCAGCATGCCATCGAGCATCCCCAAGCCCGCGCGCAAAATCGGGACAATAAGCGGCCCTGGCTGCTCGAGTGCTACGCCCTGTGCTGGGGCGACGGGGGTGTCAACCTGAACGGGCTGGACGGTAAATGATCGCGTCGCTTCATACGCCAAGAGCGTCACCAATTCTCGAGTCAGAGCTCGAAACTCCGGTGTCTTCGTGGATTTGTCGCGCAGCCGAGTGATTTTCTCGGCAATGAGCGGGTGTGTGGAGACCATACGACGCATGCGGCAAGGCTAGCGCAGCACACTCACGGCCCCACGGCGTCTTACGCTTAAAGACATGCCGGCGATATCGCGTGAGATCCTTGATCAGTGGATGGGCTTCGCCCTCGATCAAGCTGCCCACGCCCGTCAGGGCGGTGACGTCCCCGTCGGGGCGATCGTGGTGTCTGCTGAAGGCATGATTATCGGCCAGGGTTTTAACACCCGAGAAGCCCTGCACGACCCCACCGGCCACGCCGAGATTGTGGCACTGCGCCAAGCCGCGGCCGGTCAACAAACCGCTCGCCTCGATGGCAGCACTCTGGTTGTCACCCTCGAGCCCTGTGTGATGTGTGCCGGAGCAATCGCGCAGTCGGGCATCACGCGTGTGGTCTACGGCGCAGCCGATGTGAAGGCGGGTGCCGCCGGGGGAGGGCCCCACGATTTGGTCCGAGACCGCGCGCTACCCCACCGTGTTGACGAAGTCATCGGCGGGGTTCGCGCCGCCGAGGCAGCGCGGTTACTGACCGACTTTTTTGCTTCCCGCCGCGGGCACTAACCCATCACGACGCCGGGCCAGAGAACGGCGACGAAGAGGTCAACGATTGCCAGCCCACCGGCGGTGTGGAAGAAGGGCATCAGGGCGCGTTCATTACCCCCCGCACCTTTTCGTTGACGCAAGAATCCGAGCAATGCGGCGACAAACGCGAGGAGGGCAACACCGAGCTTGACCGCGATTTTGATGTGGTCTAGTGCCATGTCCGGATCATCCGCCAGTCGCATCTCGGCTATGCCGACCAGGATCAGGCCGCTGACGAGTTGGACGATCGTACCGGTGAGCACCCAATTGAAGGCATAGCCGCTTTTTGAGCGCATCTGAAGAAGAAAGGGGCCAATGACCATGGCCAACCCCAAGAAGTGGGCAATCAGGGTGATGTTACGAACAAGCTCCACGAGTTCTCCTTTTCGAAGTAGACAATGCCTTAATCGGAGGCGCGAATAACAATGACGTCGGTGGCTGGTTCATCACGACGCGGATCGCGAACAAGATCGGGTTCAAGGTAGACATCCGAGTCGGCCCCCACGACCCCTCGCTCCCGTCGCTTCGCATCCCCCAGCGCGTGGGTAATCACGTGAGCTGGCAAGGTCTCCACCATCGCCACCCCGGCAGCCACCACCAGAGTCTTCTCCGCAGTGTCTTCGACGATTGTCAGGCGCAGCACCTGGATGATGTCGGGCCCATCGAGAAGCGCATCCACGACGGCCTGACGTCGGGCGGCTGT
>CBFHWA010000066.1:0-6848 GCA_965659525.1 Pontimonas sp. | reverse complement strand
TTTGGGTGTTCGCATCAGAAAAAGCCGTCATGCTCAATCCCGGGACAGCCCAGACCGCGACACCGAGAGCGATCGCGGTGACGAGGGAGCGCAGGAAGAATCTCAGCACCCGACCACTATGCCCCTCTAGCGGCCGTTGACCAAATAGCACGACGCCGCTGTGGGGCGTAGATGGCAAAAATGGCAATCGATTGTGGACCAGCCACGACAGTGTGGCCCACGCCCGCGGTTAGGGTAGGGACATGCCGTTGTCGAAGGACACCCTGCAGTTGCTCTCCGCGGAGGGCACCGTCGTTGAGGGCGAAGCACACGATCGCTATTGGCCACTGGTTCAGTCACTCGATGAGAACACCCTTCGCGTGATGTACGAAACGATGGCAATTACTCGCGCCTTGGATCATGAAGCGGGAACGCTGCAGCGCCAGGGCCAAATGGCCCTCTGGGTGCCCGCGATTGGTCAAGAGGGCTGCCAGGTGGGCTCGGCACTGGCTAGTCGGCCGCAGGACACGATTTTTCCGGCCTATCGCGAGCATTCGGTCGCCCGGCTGCGCGGGGTGTCGATGTTGCAAATTATCCGGATGCTTCGAGGGTTAACCCACGGAGGGTGGGATCCGGCGACGCATAACAACTTTCGGCTCTACACCCTGGTTATTGGTTCCCAGACCGTTCACGCCACGGGCTACGCGATGGGTATCGCGCTTGATGGCAAGGTTGCCACCGGCGACTCATCGGTCGATGAGGCCACGATGGTGTATTTCGGTGATGGGGCTACCAGTGAGGGCGATACTCACGAAGCGATGGTGTTTGCCCAGAGCTATCAGGCCCCGGTGCTGTTCTTTCTCCAAAACAACCACTGGGCAATTTCCACTCCGGTGCGGGTGCAGTCGAAGACGCCGCTGGTCAACCGCGCGGCGGGTTACGGGATGCCCAGTGCTCAAATTGACGGTAATGACGTATTGGTCAGCTATGCCGTGACTAAAGCCATGCTCGATGATGCACGAGCCGGGTCGGGGCCGCAGTTCATTGAAGCACTCACCTATCGCATTGGTGCCCACACCACCAGCGATGACCCGAGTAAGTATCGTGACGAGGACGAACTGGCTTTTTGGACCGCCCGGGATCCCATCGCGCGTTTTCGAAACTATCTCTCGGCACAGGGAATGCCGGAGTCGTTTTTCGACCAGGTCGATCAGCAGGCGGCCGATGAGGCCAGTGACCTGCGGCGGGATGTCTTGGCGTTGCAGCCTCCACCCACGAGCAACATTTTTAACAACGTCTATTCTGCTGAGCACGCCCCCGTTGAGGCCCAAGCGCAGTGGTTGGCTCAGTTTGAAGCCTCCTTTGTCGAAGGAGATGGCTCGTGACGCTCACTATGGCTAAAGCACTCAACGACGGCCTGCGCCAGGCCATGTCGTTGGATGACTCGGTGCTGGTTCTCGGTGAGGAAGTCGGCCAGTTGGGCGGCGTGTTTCGCATCACCGAGGGGCTTCTGGCAGAGTTTGGCCCCCAGCGCGTTTTTGACACCCCGCTTGCTGAAGCGGGAATTATCGGATCCGCCATTGGGCTGGCGATGCGCGGTTACCGGCCCATTTGTGAAATTCAGTTTGATGGATTTGTCTATCCCGGGTTTGACCAGATCACCTCGCAGTTGGCCAAACTGACCTATCGACACGAGGGTGCACTGTCGATGCCGGTGGTGATCCGAATCCCCTACGGAGGCCACATTGGTGCTGTTGAGCATCACCAGGAAAGCCCCGAGGCCTACTTCGCCCACACTCCGGGCCTTCGCGTGATTAGCCCCGCTACCCCCCACGATGCCTATTGGATGATCCAGGAAGCAGCTGCCCAACCCGATCCGGTGATCTTTTTAGAGCCCAAGAGCCGCTACTGGCATAAGGGTGAGGTCGATACCAGTGCTCCTGGCCCCGCGCTGCACGATGCCGTGGTGGTGCGACCGGGCTCGGATCTGACCCTCATTGGCCACGGCGCGATGGTGACAACACTGATGCAGGTTGCCGAGGTCGCCGAGGGTGAGGGCACCAGTATTGAGGTGATTGATCTGCGCAGCCTCTCGCCTATTGATTGGGATGTCGTGGTCGCTTCGGCTCAGTCCACCGGACGGGTTGTGGTCTGCCAGGAAGCCCCCGGTTCGGTCAGTGTCGGCAGTGAAATCGCGGCGACGGTGACCGAGCGTGCGTTCTACTCACTGGAATGCCCGGTTATTCGGGTGAGTGGTTTTGATACTCCTTTCCCCCCGGCTCAACTGGAGTCGGCTTACCTGCCCAGCGTTGATCGCATCCTCGATGCGGTGGACCGGGCGATGGCCTACTAGGTCTTGGAGGTGTGACGTGGCATTAGTGTCCTACCCATTGCCCGATGTTGGCGAGGGACTGACCGAGGCAGAGATTGTCTCCTGGAAAGTCGCCCCCGGCGACCCGGTCGCGCTCAACCAGGTGGTCTGTGAAATCGAGACGGCCAAGAGCCTCGTGGAACTCCCCTCGCCGTTTGAGGGTGTTGTTGAAGAGGTGTTGGCCCAGGAGGGCGCGACCGTCGCCGTGGGCGCGGCGATTTTGACAATTCGCGACTCTTCACCCGATGCGCCTCAGCCTGACCCTGTGGTGACGGAAGTCAGCGAGGCGGTGAGTGACGCTGAGTCGACAGTGACGGAGGAGAGCTCTCCTCAGCCGAAAAATCTCGTGGGCTATGGCACGGGCTCCGAGGAAGCACCCCAGCGCAAACGTCGCTATGCCTCAGCGGAGGCTTTGGAGAGCTCTGGGGTTGCCGGTGAGGTAAAAACCCCCCTCCAAGAGAGTGTGCCCGTATTGGCCAAACCGCCAATTCGAGCGTTGGCCAAAGAGCTTGAGGTCAACCTCGCCGATGTCTCACCGACGGGAATGGGTGGCGAGATCGTCCGCGACGATGTCATGCGCCACGCTGAACAGGCCAAAGTATTTCGCAATATCGACACCCCGGGGTGGCCTAGCGAGCGCGAAGAGCGTATTCCCGTGAAGGGTGTGCGAAAAGCCATCGCCCAAGCGATGGTCACCAGTATGTTCTCGGCGCCCCACGTGTCGGTATTTGTCGATGTTGATGCCACCCGCACGATGGAATTTGTCAAACGGTTAAAGGCCTCACCGGAGTTTGCCGGTATTCGCATCTCGCCGCTTCTGGTGATGGTCAAGGCCATGATTTGGGCGGTGCAGCGCAACCCCTCGGTGAACTCGACGTGGACCGATGAGGAGATCATCGTTCACCACTACGTCAATATGGGTATCGCTGCAGCCACACCGCGGGGGCTGATTGTTCCCAACGTGAAAGACGCCCACACGATGAACCTGCGGGAGCTGGCGGCCGCGCTGGAAGCGCTGACGTTGAAAGCTCGTGAGGGTAAGACCACCCCCGAGGACATGGCAAACGGCACGATCACGATTACGAACCTCGGTTCGTTTGGGGTTGATACCGGAACCCCAATTTTGAACCCGGGTGAAGTGTCGATTGTGGCACTGGGCACGATTAAGCCGAAGCCCTGGGTGGTCGACGGTGAGGTCATGCCGCGTATGGTCACCACGGTGGCGGCAAGTTTTGACCACCGGGTTGTCGATGGCGATGTGGCCAGCCGCTTCGTCGCCGATGTGGCCAGCGTCATGGAGGAGCCGGCCCTGCTGCTCGACTAAGGACCACCCTGTCTTATTGACAACGATTCTCAATATCGGTTAAAGTTACCGGCATGAGAAAACACGCCCCCCTGTCTCTTCTCGCCATCACCGGCTTTGCCTTAGCCGGCTGCGCCCCGCAAGCCTCACCGGAGGCCACTGAGGCGCCCGAACCAAGTGCGACTGCGGAAGACACCCCGGCTGAGGTGACCACGATTTCTGCCACCACGACCATCCTGGGCAATGTCGTCGAACAGGTGCTCAGCTGCGTCGGCGATGACGGCTACGGCGTTAACGTCCTGATGCCCCTCGGTGTCGACCCCCACGACTATCAACCCTCCTCAGCCCAACTGGCCACCATCGCTCAGTCCGGGGTCGTCGTTGCCAACGGCCTGGCGCTTGAAGAAAGCCTCGTTGAGCCGCTGGAAGAGCTTGAAGCAGGAGGCGGCACGGTCTACCGGATGGCCGAGATGGTTGACCCCATTGCCTACGCCGATCTTGAAGAAGACGGCCACGACGGCCACGACGACCACTCCGATGAGGTGAAGGAAGAAGACGGCCACGACGACCACTCCGATGAGGTGAAGGAAGAAGACGGCCACGACGACCACGACGACCACGGCCACGGCCAGTTCGACCCCCACTTCTGGATGGATATGGAGCGCCTCGCGCTGTCAACCCAGATGCTGGGAGCCGAACTCGCCGTTAACTACGGTGCAGACTTTGAGCGCTGCGGTGCAGAGGTGGCAACCTCAATTCGCGACGCGGAAGCTCAGGCGATCGACATTCTCGATTCCATACCGGAGGGCAACCGCGTCCTCATTACCGACCATGAGGCGATGAACTACTTCGCCGAACGCTACAACTTCGAGATCGCTGGAGTGCTCATCCAGGGTGGCTCCACACTGGCTGAGCCCAGCTCACAGGAGCTCGCCGCGCTAATCGACGAAATCGAAGCCCGCGGCTTGACGACCGTGTTTGGTAATTTCCACGTCCCGTCCGATCTGCTCCAGGCGATTGCCGCGGAAAGCGGTGGCGAGGTTCAGGTGGTTCCCCTCTACCTGGGCAGTATCGGAGAAGCCGGCAGCGAATACGCCAGCTACCAGGAGATGATGTTGGCAAACGCTCGCGCGATTGCCAACGCCCTGGGAAGCTAGAGGAGTGGACTGGCTTCTCGAACCGTTTAGCTACGGCTTCCAGCAGCGCGCCCTGATTGGGGGCGCGCTTGCTGCGTTGATGGCCTCCACAGTGGGAACCTGGCTGGTACTGCGCGGAATGAGCTTCTTTGGTGATGCTTTCGTTCACGGCGTTGTTCCCGGTGTGGCCGCGGCATTTGTCTTGGGCCAAAGTCCTCTGCTGGGAGCCGCACTGGCTGCGCTGGTAATGGTTGTGGCTATTGAGTGGGTCCAGCGGCGAACCCCACTGGGAGTCGATACCTCCATCGGGTTGCTTTTTGTGGGGATGCTGGCACTGGGAGTGGTGATCCTCTCCCGACTTGACTCGTATGCCGGATCGCTTACCAGCATCCTCTTTGGCGACGCACTCGGTGTGTCGTGGGCGGACATCACCGGACAGGTGGTGCTACTGGGAATTGTTGTGCTGGTCTCCCTCGTGCTCTATCGACCCCTCGTTGTGCTGAGTCTCAATCGAGACAAAGCACACCTCTTGGGTCTGCACCCGCGCACCACCCACGCCGTTTTACTCGCCCTCATCGCACTGGCCATTATTGGCAGTTATCAGTCGGTGGGAACACTGCTGGTTTTGGGCCTGTTAATCGGACCCCCCGCGGTGGCGAGTTTGGTGGTGAAGACCATTCCGCGTTTGATGGGTGTGGCCGCCCTGATTGGTGTGGCATCGGTGTGGTTGGGGCTCACGCTGAGCTACCACCTGGGTACGGCTGGATCGGCGACGATGGCACTCGTGCCCGTCGTGTTGTTCTTCCTCGTCATGGCCATTCGCGAAATTGTGCGGGCGATTAAGCCCACTGCCTCGGAGGTAACCGTATGAGCGCCATCGTTGCCACGGATATCCGCATCACCCGCGACGGCAAGACCGTTGTCGAGCCGTCTAGTTTCACGATTCCCGCCGCAACGACGGTCGCCATTATCGGACCCAACGGTTCTGGCAAATCCAGCATCCTCCACGCCATAACCGGAGTATTAGATGTCGACCAAGGGCAGCTCGAGGTCCTCGGCACCACTGCCGAGGCTGCTCTCGAGCAGGTTGCCTACGTTCTCCAACACATGCCCATCACGCCGGGTATTCCCTTGACCGTGAAAGAAGTCGTGCGGATGGGACGTTTTTCAACTCGAGGTGCACTGGGTCGACTGCGCCCCGAGGACCGGCGACAGGTGGAGTGGGCTATGGACCAGCTCGACATCACCGACTTGGCCGATCGGAGTATTCATAGCCTCTCCGGGGGCCAACGCCAGCGAGTCTTCGTCGCTCAGGCTCTGGCACAAGACCACACCCTGTTGCTCCTTGATGAACCATTGACTGGATTAGACACCCCCTCGGCTCAGGTGATTGACCAAATCATCCACGATGAACCCGAATCCGGATGCACCGTGATCTACACAACCCACGACCTAGAAGAGGCGCGCTCGGCGGACCAGGTGCTGCTGATGGCCGGTCGCGTTGTCGCCAGTGGCACCCCCGAGGAGGTCCTCACCGCGGAGAATTTGGCCGAGGCTTACGGATTGGGTGCACTCCACCCCGAACATGGGCCAAGCGACACCGTGTTGGATGTTTTTCACGATGATCCAGCAGACCAGGAGCAAACCATCGAGCGACGGAGGGTGTTGTGAAGCGTCGAACCAAACAGCGCGATGAGGTGCGTGAGCTGCTCGACCAATCAGACGGCTTTGTCAGCGCCCAGCAGCTTCACCAACAGTTACGCGATGCCGGGTCGAGTGTCGGCCTGGCCACGGTGTATCGCGCGCTCAATGCGCTGGTCGAAGACGGGGTGGCCGACCCACTGACCCGGGAGGGGGAAACGGTCTTTCGTGCCTGTAAACCGGGCCACCACCACCACTTAGTGTGTCGTGGCTGCGGCGCAGCCACAGAGATTTCCGCCGAGCCCGTTGAGGCGTGGGCGAAGAGTATCGCCAGCGCACACGGCTACCGCGACCCCGAACACATTGTTGACGTCTTCGGGCTGTGTCCGCAGTGCCAAGCCCCCTCGACTGGTAATTA
>CBFHWA010000065.1:378-6947 GCA_965659525.1 Pontimonas sp. | reverse complement strand
CCGGTAGAGCAGGGAGTTGGTCTCAGCGTTAACCATCGATACGGCTGTTTCATCGGCGATCACGCCCACTAAGCCCTTGCGAATTGCCTGATCGTCTATGGTCATGTCGTCACTCCTTTGTCGTCACTCGTGGGTGAGGCGTATCCGGTGTAAACCGCATTATCGAAGTCCACATAGCCGTCGTAGTCGAGTAATTCGTATAGCTCTGAGCGCGTTTGCATTTTTTTCACAGTCGACTGGAGTGAGCCTTCTCGCCGCAGGGAGGTCAGTCCGGCCTCAGCAGCGCCCATTGCAAGGCGCAGCAGCGACACGGGATAAATAATGATTCGCACACCAGCATCGTGAAGCTGCTGGTGGCTAAAAAGTTCTGACTTTCCAAATTCCGTCATATTGGCCAGTATCGGGACGTCCACAGCCCGTGCCATCTGGTCAAATTCCTCCACACTGGCAAGCGCTTCGGGGAAAATCACATCGGCTCCGGCGTCAACAAGAGCACGCGCCCGAGTCACCGCGGCATCAAAACCCTCAATGGCGCGAATATCTGTCCTGGCGATAATCACGAAGTCTTGGTCTCGGCGGGCCTTCACGGCCGCGTGAATGCGGTTGGTCGCGGTGTCCTGGTCGACAACGGTCTTACCGTCTAAATGCCCACAACGCTTGGGGTTTACTTGGTCTTCGATGTGGATGGCACTCACACCCGCGTCTTCCATGACGTGGACGGTGCGCGCGATATTCATCGGCTCGCCAAATCCGGTATCGGCGTCGACAATCGTCGGAAGATCTGTCATTTTGCTGATCGCCGCTGCCCGCGCTGAGACCTCATCGAGTGTGGTGAGGCCGATGTCGGGCAGACCTAAGTCAGCGGAGATCACCGCGCCGGAGACATACACACCATCAAAGTGGTGGCGCTCGATTAACCGGGCACTCAGCGGATTAAACGCTCCGGGAAACTGGAGAGTTTCACCACTGACGAGCCCTGCTCGAAGGCTCTGTCGTTTCTGCACAGGCGTTGTCGTGGTGTGGAGCATTAGAAAATTCCTTTACTGCCAGGGGCCTCGGGCGATGAGTGGGTAAGGCTCAGACTGCTCAGCTCGTCGGCGGATAACCCGGGCAAGCGTTGAACCAACTCGAGGTAGGCATCAGTGTCGCCGCTCGAAGTGATGCCCTCGGTAAGTGTGGAAAATTTCTGCACGTAGTCCGCGCGCTGAAAAGGGTTAGCCCCTAACGGGTGGGCATCGGCCACGGCGATTTCGTGGGCCTCTGTTTCACCGTTGGTGAAGGTGACAATAACCCGCGCCCCAAACGCCTTCACCTCCGGGTCCGGGTCATGGTAACGGCGTGTCCACTCGGGGTCTTCTCGAGTCGTCACTTTCTGCCAGAGCGAAACGGTGTCCGCACGCCCGGCACGTTCGGGAGCGTAACTGGCGTCGTGATGCCATGAGCCGTCCTGGAGGGCAATGGTGAAGATGTAGGGGACCGAATGGTCGAGGGTTTCGCGGGAGGCTTGGGGGTCATATTTCTCGGGGTCGTTCGCCCCCGAACCGATCACATAGTGGGTGTGATGAGAGGTTTCGATGACCACCGAGGCGACATTTTCCGGCGTGTAGCGCTCGGCGCCGTTGTGGTGCATGCGAATACCCAAATCAATGAGTGCCTGTGCTTGGTATTCAGCCGAGTGAGCCTTGGTGTACGTGTCCAAAATGGCGCGACGGGCCTCGCCCTCCTCGGGCAATGCCACGCTGTAGCGCGCGTCTGGCCCGCCAAGCAGGCGAGCGATAACGCCATCCTCGCCTTCGTAGATGGGTTCGGGACTGGTTTGGCCGCGCATGGCACGATCAACAGCCTCGAGAGCGACCTTGCCCGCAAACGCCGGTGCGTAGGCCTTCCAGGTCGAGATTCTTCCCTTCCGAGACTGGCGGGTGGCGGTAGTGGTGTGGAGTGCTTGCCCAATGGCGTGAAAAATCACCTCGGCGGGCAGCTCAAGAAGATTTCCGATTCCCCCAGCGACGGCAGGCGCGAGATGGGCCACATGGTCAATCTTGTGCTCGTGGAGACATATGCCCTTCACCAATTGGACTTGAATCTCATAGGCGGTGGCTACGGCACGGACCAACTGCCGACCGTCGCTGCCGGTGTGTTGGGCAACGGCCAGCAGGGCAGGAATATTGTCGCCTGGGTGGGAGTAGTCCGCGGCGAGAAAGGTGTCATGGAAATCGAGCTCACGAACTGCGACACCGTTGGCCCAGGCAGCCCACTCGGGTGAGACACGCAGTTGCGCCTGTTCTCCAATGAGTGTGGCCCCTCTCCCTCCACGAGAGGGGCTGTGTTGCAGGGCTTGTTGCCGCGCCGCGGCGACGGCTGGACGGTTGTAGGACGCAAGCGCGACGCCTTGATTATCAATAAAGCGGTTGATGACCATCTCCTCAACCTCCAACTCCGGTGCGACCTGCTCGGCGCTCAACTGCGCGAGCTTCCAGGCGAGTTGGTCTTCTTGCTTAAGCGCCTCAGCGCTGCGGTAGCTGCGGACCGAATGGCTAATCATGAGGCTGCTCCTTGCGCGGGGATGGTGTCGGAAGCGTCGTCGGCAACGGCGGCCGAGAATGACGCGAGGATGTGTTGGAGACTGTGGTGGAGGTGTAGGTGGGTGGCGTGAGCTGCTAGTTCCTCGTCACCGCTGTCAATGGCCTCGCAGATTGCGCGGGTTTCTCGAGCACTCTCACGCAGTCGCTCCGGATTACTCCGGGCAATCTGGCGCAGCCGCGTGGCGTGGAAGCGGATCGTGCGCAGCCCCGAACTGAGGTAGTCGTTGTCGGCCGCGGTGGTGACCGCCTCGTCGAACCGGTGGTTTAGCTCATAGTAGGTATCAATCGACTCCGGTGTGTCGATCAGAGTGATGGCGGCGTGCCCGAATTCTTCGGCGAGGGTGGCAAAGAGAGCAGAGTTGTTTCGCCGGGCTGCCAGGCGCGCGGCGAGTTCTTCTAAGGACCGCCTCATTTCGAAAAGGCGGATAGTGCCCTGATGGGACAGGGGAGCGACGCGGGTACGTCGACCCGGGGTGGTGATGACCAGACCGTCTGCTTCGAGGCGCGACAGGGCTTCACGAAGGGGGGTGCGAGAGATCCCCAAGCGTACCGACTGGTCGACTTCGCTGAGCGACATTCCCGGAGCGAGGGAGCCTTCGAGGATCTCGCTCATCAGGCGCTGGTACGCACGATCGCTAGTCTTCATCTCCGCCAAACTGTGTACAAAAAATGCGATTTACTGGCTACTATACCGCCGGTAAGCCAGCTTGTCCGTCCCGGCTGTATACATTTTCCCAGAATCTCAGTAGGGCCTGCCAGTGGAACCCTGCCGGGTGGGGGGGCCAAGACTGACACTGGATCCGTGGCCACCCTGTCCGATGTCGCTCGTGTAGGCGGGGTGTCGAAGTCAACAGCATCGAGGGCCCTGTCTGGGCACGGATCCGTTTCGGTGCAGACAAAAGAGAGTGTGACCACCGCGGCTCGCGAGCTGGGTTTCGTCGCCTCCAGCGCCGCGGAGTCGCTTGCCACCGGCCGGTCGCGAAACACGGCCATGGTCACGCCTTTTGTCAATCGCTGGTGGTTTCACTTCGGCTATGAAGATCTTGTCTGACCCCGCCACACGCCCGACGGGGATCGTCGCGGTGAGTGATGAGGTGGCGATTGGCGTCATGTCAGCGGCGTACAAACTCGGTTTATCGCTGCCGGCGGACCTCTCGGTTATCGGCCTCGATGGCCACCCCATGGGCGAAGCGTTTGGTCTGACCACAATGGTGCAGCATGTCGGGCGCCAGGGTGCAATGGCCGTTTCGCAAGCACTTGCCCTTTTGGGTGGGATGGCACCCGAGGCCGAAAGTGACCTCGCCATGGCCCCACCGGTTGATTTGAAAGTCCGCTCCAGTACCGGCCCGCCGCCACAACGTGTTTGTTGACACGCGAAAAAAGACTCCGTGGGATTCCCCTGCTGGTGAGAGGTTGCAGGCGTGTACAGCTAGGCCGGCATCGAGTGGAGAACGAGCAGGGCGGTATGCACGGCCGCGATCAGCAGGTTTGCAATCACGACCGGGTTACTGAGCACGCGAACGGTGAATGCTGAGAGCACTTTGTAGGCAATTTGTATGGCCAACAGAGTGATAATGCCCGGCTCCAATGGCCAAAACAGAAACAAGATCGACGCGGCCAGAATGGCCAAATGCTGCGCGAGAACGATGGCCCTCGCCGGGGTTGCTTGACCAAAAACCCGAATTACTCCCTTAGCGCCGATCACCATCGCGATGATGAGGGGCACAAGGACGGCAACATTAAGCCAAAGGGCGAGGGTGAGAATCGACACGGCAACAGTCTAGATCGCTCTCGATTTCTGCGCGGCACCAAAGGCCGGGTCCTGGTAACGCAGCCGTTGGTTTTGGTAGGCTCTGGGCGGACATGGTGATGGTGTCTGGTGTTGGTCCATCCACGGTTGAATCACATAAGGGATGGAAGCAATGAAGGAAAGTAGTTCATCAGAAACCCGTCGCGCCTTTGACTATCAGGAGCGCTGGCACGGCTGGGGTTCCCCCGTTGGCCTCGGTGTGTTCCTGGTCAGCGCTGCGGGGGCAGTGTTTTTGTTTTTCGCCGGTACGGCGTTGTTGCTCGCAGAAGTCGGGGCGACGCCGTAGGCACCGAGTGGGGGCGGGTTCGCTCGTCCCCACTCGTGTCTCGAAAAGACTCCTTTGCGGTACCACCGAGTCCTAGAGGTTGCGCCGCATCCAGAGCAGCTGAAGTAGTGCGCTTGCCAGAAAAGCCGTGATGAACGCCTCCCAGACATCTGACGTGAGTGACCAGACTGCGGCAATAGCGAGCAAAAAGTTCGCAATAGTCCAGCCCCACCTAATTCGCCGAATGCGCCGGCTATTGTCCTGGGAATGGTCCTCTCTCACGTTCAGTCCGTGCGCTCTGGCGTGGAGGCGGGTCCCGGCCGATACTTCTGAGCGATATAAACCCAGAGGGCGAGGCCGCTGAAAAGCAGGACGGCAGTGACCACCGCGACAGCGAAATCGTCGCCTATGTATGACTCGCGGAATGCGACAGCGCCAAAGAACATCCCAAAATAACCCAGCAGGAGACCAGCGTTGTGCATGACAGCGAGTGTACGGCGCCTAACCACATGCCGCCATGAGGAACGGGGGAAACAGGCCACCCTGATGGGTTTGCTTAATGGGGCATTGGTCGGTTCGGCTACGGTGTCACCATGTCGAACGGCTCCCATCCCAAAAAATTCGTGACCCTCACTGCGGCACCCGCATGGGACTTGACCTACTCTGTGGCAACGGTCAATCTCGGCAAGGTTTCACGTGCGGCGAGCTTCCGCCGTGAACTCGCCGGCAAAGGCATCAACGTGTCCTACAACCTTGCTCTTGCGGGCCATCGTGCCCCGGCGGTATTCCCAGTCGCGAACGGAGAGGTTGATCCAGGGAATGATGGGATTTTGGCCCCGGTGGAGATGGGCGTGCCAATACGCCACAACATTACGGTGGTTGAGGAATCCGGGCGTACGACGAAGATCAACCAGCGGCCTGACGCGCTCACCGAGCAACAATGGGGGCAGCTGGTGCAGTCAACGAGCGACGCCGCCCGCTCATCAGCAGCGTCGTGGGTGTTGCTCGCAGGTACGGTGCCGGAGGTTTCTGGTTCCGCGGTTGGGACACCGCAGATGCTCAAGCAGAGTCTGGGAAACGACGTGTCAATTGCCGTGGACACGTCGGGGCCCCTGTTGCGCGCCTGGATCGAAACAGGGGCTGTGGCATTGGTCAAACCCAATGTCAGTGAATTGGCCGAATGTGTTGGCCGGCCCCTCGCCACGATGGGCGATGTGCTCGATGGTGCTCGGGAGCTTGCGGCCTTCGGCGTTGACTATGTCTTGGTAAGTATGGGCGCTGATGGGTTCCTCGGAGTCCACGGCGAGAGCGTTGCTTGGGCGCAGGCGAGTGCGCTGCGCGTGCGCAACACGATTGGCGCCGGGGATGCGAGTTTGGCGGGGTTTTTTGACGCCCTGCTCACCCCCGGTATGGAGTTCACCCAGGCGCTTGCCCGGGCAGCAGCGTGGGGGGCACATAAAGTGGGTCAATTCGGCTCCCAATTGCTCAATCTTGATTCACTCCCCGGCGCGACAGTGACAACAAACCTTCCGCTTTTGCAGCCGGTCACAGCGGACTAGAACTGCTTTGGCAACACTAAATGTGGTTTTTTTTGGGTTAGTGTGTTGTTTTCTGTTGGATTGTGTTAGCTTCTATGCAATTCACGGTAGGAACACAGTGGGGACACAACAACGATGTTGGCTGAAGAACGGCGCTTAGTAATCGTCGATTGGACGCGCCACGATGGCCGGCTCGATGCTGCCGCTGCCGCCAAGAAGCTGAATGTGGCCACCGAAACGGTCCGCCGCGACCTTGACGTTCTCGAGCGCCGCGGGGTGCTTCGTCGCGTTCACGGCGGGGCAATTGCCCTCGAGCGCTTCACACACGAATACACCATCCCGGAGCGGGAGAATCTGAATCCCGAGGCGAAGCG
>CBFHWA010000065.1:0-368 GCA_965659525.1 Pontimonas sp. | reverse complement strand
AATTTATGGCGTCAGCTCTGCGCAATCGACCCAAGCTGCTTGTGGTCACCAACAACATTCGCTTGGTCCAGCGCATCGGTGACTCTGAGACGAAAGTTCACGTGCTCAGTGGAACCGTTCGTCCGACAACGCTCAGTTCGGTGGGCGCGCGCACCGCAGCTGATCTTGATGACCTCAACGCGGTGATGGCGTTTATCGGTGCCAACGGGGTCTCGAGCGACCTGCGCATGACGGCGTTTGATACCGACGAAGCAATCGTCAAGAAAAAAATGATTTCTCACGCCCAAGAAACGATCCTGCTTGTCGACCACAGCAAATTTGGCTCCACCTATCCGGCCTCCTTTGGCCGCGCAGGCGAAATGGACCGC
>CBFHWA010000064.1:0-6948 GCA_965659525.1 Pontimonas sp. | reverse complement strand
GCGCAGCAGGAGTAGTCCCGCTGGCCACAGCTCGTTCCAATAGCGATCGAAGCCGGTTTTCTGTTTCGAGTCGGCCCCAGAGTTTGCGCCGACCACCGAGCAAATGAGTGTCGCTGATGTGCAACAGCGACAACTCGGCCGGCGGATGCTGGCTCAGCGACAGCGACATACGTGAAGCTTACTCAGGCCATTCGAGAGCCAGGCCAGCCCACTGTTCGGTAACCCGCTCCTGGCCCGAATTCTCCGCTCTGGCCACCGGGTAGGTCACCGCAACGAGCTCCCGCTCGAGTGCCGCGGCCTGCGCCGCCGTACTCATCGCCCCGGAGCGCCACGGGGCTTCAACCACGATGGTCACCTCAGCCAGCGCGGCGATCAGACGGTTTCTGGCAAGAAACCCCTCGGGCCCTGGTCGAAGCCCCGGGAGGACTTCGCTGATGACCAGGCCGTTTAAGGCAATATCGTCAAACATCCCCCGGTGTTCTGGCGGGTAGGGACGATCAGGCGACTGGGCCAGCACCGCGACGGTGGAGACCCCAGCGTCCAACGCCACCGCGTGGGCGGTGGCGTCGATGCCCCGAGCCCCACCGGAGATGACCGTTCGACCCGAGCGAATCTGTCGCTGGGCAATGGTCTGGGTGGCACGGACCCCCTCGCGGCTTGGCCGCCTGGTACCGACCATGGCCACACACCGGAAACGACGACCAATAATCCGCGCATCGCCGCGACAACACAGCAGCAACGGCGCTCGGAAACCTAGATCATCCACGGCGACCGGCCAGTGGTGCTCACCGGGAATAATCACGTCAATGCCCCGGCGCTCGAGGATTCGCTCGGTCTGTTCGATGTCGACCCGCCTGGGCGCGACGGGATAGCGCTCGCGCAGGGTGACTTCGCGTCGATGAGCGCCTGGACCAGGGGCGAAACTCTGCCCGGAACTCCACCGCCTGGCCAATTCAACCGGCCCCAGGGTGCTCACGAGGTAGCCCACGAGTTCATCTCCGGGGTGAACAAAACGGCCCAACCACAGGCGGGCTTGACGCTGGTCGAGTGCCGACGTGTCGAACATGACTGGCGAGTGTGCCGGCACACGCCTGCGCCACACTCCACTCGACGCTTTCGGTGAGGGGCGAGGCTGAAGTGTGTCGATGTGGACTATTCGTCGATTGCGAGGTCTTTTGGCAACTTCAGTTCTTTACTGCCCAGCTCCTCGACGTTGACGTCTTTAAACGTCAGCACCTTCACCGATTTCACAAACCGATCGGAGCGATAGATATCCCACACCCACACGTCGTTGAGGGTTAGCTCGAAGTAGAAGTCCCCACCGCGCTCCTGGACGGTCTGGCTGACATCGTTAGCAAGATAGAACCGACGTTCGGTTTCGACAACAAACTGGAACTGGTTGACCACGTCGCGATACTCGCGGTAGAGGGCAAGCTCCGCCTCGCGGTCAAAGTCGTCAAATTCTTCGTCCATCGGCTGGCCAGTCTAGTCCTGCTAACCACCGCCGAGCACGCTAGTGAATCCAGGTGCGGCGGTGGAGCACACAGGGGCCCAGTTGGGCAATTGCGGCGCGGTGGGCCGCAGAACCATAGCCTTTATGCCCGGCAAAGCCATACCCCGGGTGAATCTGGTCAGCGTCGACCATGACCTCATCGCGGCCCACTTTGGCAATCACCGACGCGGCGGCCACACTGGCGGCACTGGCGTCAGCTTTGGTCTGGGTCATCAGCGGAATGTCCACCGGCAGCCGCCTCGTGAGCCAGTCCTGGTTACCATCAAGGACAATCATCGGCGAGGCGGCCGTGGAGATCACCGGCCACAGAGCGCGAAGGGCGTTCGATCCAGCCGTCCCCAGCGCCCAGATGATTCCCTCGGTATCGATCACCTCAGCCTCGACCCGCCCGGAGGCGTGAGCCACCACCCACTGGCTTGCGCGCTGTGCCACATCGGGCCGGCGCTTTTCGCTGATGAGTTTTGAATCGCGTAACCCTTCGGGAATGGGGCCACAATCGACGCTCCAGATACTCGCCGTCACCCACACCGGGCCAGCAATGGCCCCCCGGCCGACTTCGTCGATACCGATAATCAGGTCTACACCGCGCTCAATGAGCGCGTGCTCGAGCTCGAGATGCGGTGTGGTCACTGTTGCGGAGGGTTATCGGGAATGCCGTTGAAGACCGCGGGAAAATTGCCCAACCACGCCCAATTCTCGGTGGGCCAACTGACCACAACGGCGCGGCCGACAATGTTGTCGACCGGGACAAAGCCCCCACCGGGCTTCGAAAGATTCGCCCGGGAGTCGGCTGAGTTGTAGCGGTTATCGCCCATCACCCACAACGAATCCTCGGGCACGACGACGGAGAAGCTTGTCCCACTGACATCCGTTGTTCCCTCCGGCAGGCGCAGATAGGGCTCTTCGAGGGGCACGCCGTTGACACTCATCGCCCCCAGCGCATCACAGCAGACCACGGTGTCACCGGGGAGGCCGATGACTCGCTTGATCAGGTGTTGATCTCCTGACTGGTCGGGAAGCCCCAGCCGCGGTCCGACCCAGTTAAACAGCCTGGTCAGCGGATCATCCTCATTGGCCAGTCCGCTGGGCAGCCACCCCCCCGGATCGACAAAGACCACGACATCGCCGCGGGAGAGCTCAAAGGCCCCAGGGGTCAACTGACTAACAATGACCCGGTCGTCGATCTGGAGGGTGTCCTCCATCGACGAGGTCGGAATCGAAAACGACCGGATGAGAAACGTCTTAATGAGAAACGACACCACGAGCGCGGCGAGGACAATAATGACCAGGTCGCGAACGATGACATAGACGTATCGCCCGAGACGCCGAGCGATACCGCGTGGTTGAGCGTTTCCCACCTGTGCTGCCCTCCGAGCCTCAGTGGGAGGCTACTGGGCGTGGATGTTCTCGGTGCTTAGGACTCGCGCTTTTCGCGGATACGAGCCTTCTTGCCCTTGAGTCCGCGCACGTAGTAGAGCTTGGCTCGGCGGACGATACCGCGGGAGACAACCTCAATTTTGTCGATGACCGGCGAGTGAAGCGGGAAGGTGCGCTCGACACCGACCTGGAAGCTCACTTTGCGCACCGTAATGGTCTCGGTGACGCCGTGGCCCGAACGCGACGTCACGAGGCCCTGAAACACCTGCACACGCGAACGGTTGCCCTCAATGATGTTGACGTGAACCTTGACGGTGTCGCCGGGGCGGATATCGGGAAGGTCGGAGCGCATCGAGGCGGAGTCGACCATATCGAGCGTCTGCATGGGTGTTCTCTTTCTTGGCACCACGGGCTGCCAGGCTTAGGGGGAAGGGATTCCCCAGAATTCGGATGGCTGCGTCGACACTCTCCCCCGTGGCAGAAGTCATCGCACCAAGGCTTTAGTGTGCCACAGCTGGTAGCCTCAGTCGAATCAGAACAACGTGAAGAACTCTCTGAAAGGAGGCACCCCGGGATGAGTATCGACATCGAATCCGCGTTCGAACTACGGACTGTTCCCGTCCAGCAGCGCAGCACTGATCGAATGGGGGCTCTCCTCGACGCCGCCGCGACACTGATTGATGAAGGCGGTATCGACGCCGTCACCACCACCGCCGTCGCCTACCGCAGCGGGTCATCGGTTGGTGTTCTCTACCGCTACTTCCCCAATATTGACGCGCTATTGCGCCAGTTGGCCCAGCGAAACCTCGTGACCTACCTCGAGGCGGTGCGTGAGGGAAGCGATATGACCCCCGATGACCCCTGGTCATCGTGGGATCTCACCCTCGATGCCTTCGTCACCCTGTGTCGCAACGAGCCCAGCTTTCGTCGTCTGCGCTTTGGCGAACTCGTTACCGACCGGTTCCTCAGCGACAGTGAACCCAACAACCTCGTCATCGCTCGGCACTTCGCCGAAATGGTCTCCCAAACCCACTCCGTACCCGTGACACAAGACATGCTTTTTCACCTCCAAATGGCGGTTGCGATGGGCCAGGCGCTGATGACCGAAGCCTTCCGAACGAGTGCCGCGGGAGATGAGCGAATCATTGAAGAGGCCCGCAGTGTCATCGGTGACTACCTGCGCAACGCGATTCCGATCAAATAGCTCGTGCGGGTAGTCAGGCGCAAAAGCGCCGAAATTGAGGCGATGCGACCCGCGGGCGCTTTCGTGGCTGACGTGCTGGCAGAACTAGTTGACACGGCACAACCGGGGGTGAACCTGCTGGAGCTCGATGAGCTCGCCCACCGACGCATCCGCGACGCGGGCGCAACCAGCTGCTACATCGACTATCACCCATCATTTGGTGGGTCGCCGTTTGGCAAAGTCCTGTGCACCTCGGTCAACGATGCCGCCCTGCACGGTCTACCGCGCGATTACACCCTGGTTGACGGAGATCTCCTGTCCGTGGATTTCGCGGTGGAACTCCACGGCTGGGTGGCCGACTCTGCCCGCAGCGTCGTGGTGGGAACGGCTCGCGATGAGGACCTTCGCCTCATTCACGCCACAGAGGTCGCCCTCGATGCGGGGATTGCTCAGGCGGTGGCCGGAAACCGACTGGGAGATATCCAAGCGGCCATCGGCTCCATCGGCTCGCGCTACGGATACAGGATTAACACCGACTTCGGCGGCCACGGCGTGGGGCGCACCATGCACGAGGAACCCTCGATTCCCAACGACGGACAACCCGGTACCGGGCTGTTACTCAAACCCGGAATGGTTTTTGCCATCGAACCGTGGTTTATGCACAGCACAAACCAAATCGTCGTTGACCCCGACGGGTGGACTCTCCGCAGCGCCGATCAGTCCCGCGCGGCCCACAGCGAACACACAGTGGCCATCACCACATCCGGTCCCCTGGTGTTGACAGCCAGGCCAGACGCCTAGTCCTCAGGCGCCAGATCGGGTCGGTTGGCCCGCGTGCGCAACCGTGCCTGATCTGCCCGCCACGCGGCGATCTCAGCGTGGTTGCCACCCAAGAGCACCTCGGGGACACCCAGCTCCCGCCACACCGGCGGTTTGGTGTAACTGGGGTATTCAACCCCTTGGTGCGCATGGCTTTCTTCTACCAGCGAGTCCGGATTGCCGAGAACTCCGGGCACCAGCCGCACCGCCGCTTCAATCATCACCAGCGCAGCAGCCTCACCGCCGTTAATGACGTAGTCACCAATGGAGAGCTCTCGAACATCAACGCGCTCGCGGTAATAGTCGACCACTCGTTGGTCAATACCCTCATAGCGGCCACAGGCGAAGACCAGGTGGTCCTTCGCACCCAAATCGACCGCCGTCGCGTGCCCAAAGAGTGTGCCAGCCGGTGTGGGCACAACCAATGTTGAGCTCTCGGTGAGGAGCGTATCGAGGGCGAGACCCCAGGGTTCCGGCGTCATCACCATCCCCGCCCCGCCGCCATAGGGGGTGTCATCGACACTGCGGTGGCGATCGGCGGTGTGGTCACGAAGATCATGGACGAACACGTCGAGAAGACCCTGCTCGCGGGCTTTTCCGATCAGCGATAGCGACAGCGGCGTGAAGTAGTCGGGAAAAATGGTGACGATGTCGATGCGCATGGACTACTCCCCCGGCTGTTCCACAGACTCGTCGCCATCAAACAAACCCCCCGGTGGGGTAATCACAAGGTAGCCCCCAGCGGTGTTGACCTCGGGAACAAAGGCCTTCACAAACGGCAGCAACACGGCGGTGGGAAGCTCGTCGCCTCCAATAACCAAGAGGTCTTGCGCCGGCAGATGGTCCACGCGAATGATTTCTCCCACGCGAGTATCGTCCCGGCGCACCTCGAGTCCCACGAGTTGGTGGTCAAACCACGAGTCCGCCTCGCCGGTGTCGGCAGCCGGGTCGGCCTCGACCCACAAAATGGCTTTGACGAGGGAATCGGCAGCATTTCGGTCATCGATACCCTCAAAGAAGGCCACCGGTTGGGAGCTAAAAAAGCGCAGTTCACGCACCGTGAGTTGCTGGCCAAACCAGGGCGAATCGGTGGGAACCTGCACACTGAGCTTCGCACCGGGCTGGAACCGCATGTGCGGGTCATCGGTGTAGAGCTCCAGTTTGAGCCCACCCTTAAGACCGTGGGCTTTCAGCAGGCGTGCCACCCGCAACTCGACACGCTGAGGCTCGGGAGCCGGAAGGCTACCCTTCCGACCAGCCATCAGGAGTCCTGATCGACCACGTCCACCCGAACGCGACCTTTGGTCGCTAGCGCACCGATTACGGTGCGAAGCGCCTTGGCGGTCCGGCCACCGCGGCCAATGACGCGACCTAAATCGTCGGGGTGAACGCGAATTTCCAGAACGTCACCGCGGGGACCTTCGACCGGCGTGACCGACACCTCGTCGGGGTGTTCAACAATTTCCTCGACGAGGTGGGCCAACGCACGATCCAACATTGCTCCTTACGCCTTGTCTTTCTCTGCCGAATCGTCGGCAGCGGGAGCGTCCTCAACAGGGGCTTCCTCAGCGGGGGCTTCCTCAGCGGGAACTTCTTCAGCAGCAGGGACCTCTTGCGCAGCAGTGTCGTCAGCGGGTGCGTCCGCTGCGGCAGATTCGTCGGCAGCAGGGGCCTCTTCGGCGGGAGCCTCAGTAGGTGCATCGGCGGGAGCCTCAGTGTCAGCCGGCTCAGCGGGTGCCTCAGCAGCGGGTGCCTCAGCAGCGGGGGTTTCCTCGACCGGCTTCGACTCGACCTTTGCCTTTGGCTTCAACACCGGCTTCTTTTTAGTATCTGGATTGAATTCCGGCTTGGGCTCTGGAGACTGAACAGTGCTCTTGGCACCCTTCTCACCTTTGAATGTGCCCCAGTCTCCCGTGAGCTTCAGGATGGCGAGGACCTGCTCGGTCGGCTGAGCGCCGACCCCGAGCCAGTACTGCGCGCGATCACTTTGAACCTCGATGAGTGAGGGGTTCTCTGTCGGGTGGTACTTCCCGATTTCTTCAATGACTCGACCGTC
>CBFHWA010000063.1:0-7214 GCA_965659525.1 Pontimonas sp. | reverse complement strand
AACCCTGGCGCGAATGGCGAGGCGCTGACCCCAGAGGGCAGCTAAACCAAACAGCGCGACCGCGAGGAAGATGAGATAAGTCGACACGGGCACAGGGGGTTCCTGACCAACGCGGATCCCCTCGTCGAATACGTCGGTAACAAAAAGGTCTGTGTAGAGCGCGACCATAAACACCGCCCAGGACACGAAGGCGGCGACCAGGGGCATCAGGATAGAGCGAGACGCTGCGTTCATGACCGTGAGTCTAGGCGTCTGCAACAATCGCTTGGAGGAAGCCAGAGACTAAGCGGTCGTCGCTGGCGTCTTCCTCCGGATGCCACTGCACGGCGACGACGAAGCGCTTCTTTGGCCACTCAACGGCTTGGACCACACCGTCGAAACCCCGAGCCGAGACGACCAAGCCCTCGGCGAGCTCATCAATTGCTTGGTGGTGTTCAACCGGGCCGTGCACGCTCTCGACCCCGCCGAGGATGCCAGCCAACACGGTTCCTGGCTCAATCGTGATTGGCTCTGGATGAAACCGGGCTCCGGGAGTGCGATACCGGTCATGTCCGACCACGTCGGGTAGGTGCTGGTGAAGCGTTCCCCCGAGATGGACATTGAGCATCTGGGCTCCGCGACAAATTCCCAACACCGGCAGGTCTGCCTCGAGGGCGGCTGCAAGGAGGGCATCCTCGCTGGCATCTCGCAGAGGTTCGAATCCCTCGTGTTTGTCGGACAGTTCGTGGCCGTATCGAGTTGGGTCGATATCAGCCCCACCGGTGAGGATCAGTCCATCCAGTCGGGAGATAACGGCCCTGGCCTGTTTCTCATCCAGTGGTTGGGGAGGTAACAACACCGCGGTGGCGCCACTTCGGCTCACCGTGTCGAGGTACTGGGCGGGCAGAGTGACGAGCTCGCCGTCGTAAATGGTCATCGTGCCAGTGGTGCGGTAGCTGGTAAGCCCAATGACGGGTTGTGCCATTGTGACTACTCCGCGAGCACGCTGCGGAAATACTGCACCGTCTGGTCAAGCCCCTCACGCAGTTGAACCGTGGGCCGCCAGCCCAGTTCTCGTGTTGCCAAACTGATGTCGGGGCGGCGCTGTTTCGGGTCATCCTCGGGAAGGGGCCGATACTCAACCGTTGAGCTACTACCGGTAATCTCGCGAACTGCTTCGGCGAGTTCATTCATCGTGAACTCTGCGGGATTACCCAAGTTGACCGG
This sequence comes from Pontimonas sp., assembly GCA_965659525.1. GTDB lineage: Bacteria > Actinomycetota > Actinomycetes > Actinomycetales > Microbacteriaceae > Pontimonas. The sequence continues at coordinate 6,008 of CBFHWA010000063.1, read as the reverse complement.
ACCGACCAGACCTTTGTCGTTGTCCATCAAACGCACAAAGCCGTCAATCAGGTCGGATACGTAACAAAAGGAACGCGTTTGGCTGCCGTCGCCATAGATTGTGAGCGGCTCACCGCGTAGGGCCTGGAGGATGAAGTTACTCACGACCCGGCCATCATCGGGAGCCATGCGGGGTCCGTAGGTGTTGAAAATCCGAGCCACTCGAACATCCATACCGTGTTGACGGTGGTAGTCGAAAAAGAGCGTCTCCGCGGCGCGCTTTCCTTCGTCGTAGCAGGCTCGTGGACCAATCGGATTGACCTTGCCCCAGTAGGACTCGGGCTGGGGGTGGACCTCAGGGTCGCCGTAGACCTCGGAGGTGGAGGCTTGGAAGATTTTCACTCCCAAACGCTTGGCCAACCCCAGCATGTTGATCGCGCCGAGAACGCTGGTTTTCGTGGTTTGAACGGGATCGCGTTGGTAGTGAATGGGTGAGGCGGGAGAGGCGAGGTTGTAAATCGCATCGACTTCGACATAGAGCGGGAAGGTGATGTCGTGGCGGATGACCTCCACGTTGACCTGGTTGTTGAGGTGCCAGAGGTTTTTCTTACTGCCGGTGAAAAAGTTATCGGCGACGATGACTTCATGGCCGTCTTTTAATAATCGGTCGGTCAGGTGGGACCCGAGGAACCCAGCACCGCCGGTAACGAGAATGCGCATCCCCACATGCTAGGTGATGGCCCGCTTCCGGGAGCGTTCAATGAACCAGCCGACTGCGCTGATGAGCACGACAACGACGGACACGGTGGCCGCGGTTTCTTGTGGGCCCGTAATGAGGGCAAGACCTGCTGTGGTGGGCAGGGATGCCGGCAGGGCGGACAACCACCACTGAACGGCAAGCACCGGTCCCAGTGTCAGCACGGGAATACCAATCCCGATCGCGACCCAAGCGCTCTGGCGTCGGGGTGAAAACCACACCCCGGCCCCGATGAAGCCGATCGCGGCCAGTGCGAGCCACGGGTCCAGTAGGGAGGCTAATTGGTAGCGTTCCTGCCAGGCCTCGGAGGGTTCAACGGTGAACAGGGGGGTGGAGACGTCCGGAATGGGCAAGCGTTCAAGACCGGGAAAACCAGAGTCGGCTAGATCGTCGCGAACTAACTCGAGAAACGGCCGCAGCGGCAGTTCGATCGTGAGGTTTTCGCCCTCGCGAAGTGCATCCTGGAAAGCCCGGTGGGAGTCACCGACTGCAGTGCGCCAGCTCTCGGCAAAGGCGTCACTGGCGACGATCTGCGCCGCCGTCGTCTCAATCTGGGAGACCAGGGAATCAATAAGCGGCTGGATCAACGGGTTGGCTAAATCACCCAGGGAGCCAGTAAGTGGTTCCGGAATGGTCCCTAAGTCCACGAAGAGGTCGATAACCGCCTCCGAGGTGAAGGCGCTCGTGAGGGGCTCCAGCGCTTGATCGACTAGTTGGTCCTGCACAACAGGGTCGTCAATCAACCCCTCCAGCGAGTCGGTGACATATTCACTGTTATCGACCAGCTCGACGCCACTGTGTGCTGCAAGTGCCAGAGGAGACGCGACCAGTCCCAGGCCAATGAGAACAGCGGCGACAGGTCCTCGAGTCCTCGGGAGAAAAGACATACGACCATTGTGCTGGCCAAAGCCTGGATGGCCGGCTGTTTACCGGAAGTTCACTTTTTCGCTGGAGACTTTGTCCGTGCTCACCGCAGGGTCATTGGAATCAGTTCGATCCAGGCGTGGTGGCGGTATCGAAGAGAGTTTGCCTCGCGTTCACCGACCGACTACTGGCCGTCTACATCGGAAGCCAACAATGAACTCCGGTCAGAAAACTCTGGCCACTCTCAATCCAAGAGGAGAAGTAACACTGTGAACAAGCGCATTTTTGCTCCGGTCGCCCTTGCGGTCGCCGGAATGTTTGTGCTCTCCGCCTGTGCGGGTGCTGCCGAAGAGCCCGCTCCGGCTCCTGAGGAGACCACCGAAGAGACCACCGAAGAGACCACCGAAGAGGCCGCTCCGGCCCTGTCGGGAAGCGTCGCTCTGGATGGCTCCAGCACCGTCGGCCCCTTCGCCGAGGTTGCCGCTGAGCTGTTCCAAGAAGAGACCGGCGTGACAGTGACCGTTGCCATCTCCGGCACCGGTGGCGGTTTCGAGAAGTTCTGCAACGGTGAAACCGATGGCTCCAACGCCTCGCGTGACATCAAAGAAGAAGAGGCTGCCGCCTGCGCTGATAACGGCATTGAGTACGGCCGTGTGACGGTCGCCAACGACGCCCTGTCGGTTGTTGTCAACCAGGACAACCCCCTTCAGTGCATCACCACCGACCAGCTGAACGCCATCTGGAACGCTGACTCGACCCTCGCAACCTGGGGTGAGGTCGACGGCCTCGACGCTGGCGATCTTGCCGGTGAAGACCTCGTGCTCTACGGTCCGGGAACGGACTCGGGAACCTTTGACTTCTTCACTGAAGAAATCAACGGAGAGTCGGGCAACATCCGCACCGACTACAAGAACATTGGCGAGGACGACAACCAGGCTGTTCAGGGTGTCGCCGGTGGTGTTGGCGCAATGGCCTTCATCCCCTACTCCTTCTACCAGGAGAACTTGGACCAGGTGAAGGGTCTCGCCATTGACTCCGGCAACGGCTGCGTTGAGCCCACTGTGGACAACCTGCTGGCCGGTGACTACACCCCGCTGGGTCGTAGCCTGTTCATGTTCCCGGCTTCGTCGGCGCTTGAGCGTCCCGAGGTGCGTGCGTTCTACGAGTACGTCATCGAAAACAACGAAGAGATCGCTGGTCTCGCTGGTCTGGTCGCGTTGACCGACGAGCAGAAGACTGAGCAGCTCGACGTTGTCGGCGGCCTCTAACGAGACAGCCCGAAGAGAAAAAGTCACTGTTGGGGATGATGGAGAGAGTCGGTAGGTTCTTCTAGACATGTCTTCATCAACAGTGCAGTCGGATTGGAGTGGGTCCTCTACAGGGCGCTCACTCCAAGCCGACTCCCCTCGCTACGGCGAAAAAATCATCATCGGTTTACTGTTTATGACCGCTGCTGTGTCGGTAGCGGTGACGACCGGGATTGTGATCGCGCTGTTCCAGCCTCTGCCCGGGTTTTTCCAAGAGATCTCGATTGGTGAGTTCTTCACCGAAACCGAGTGGTCACCGGGCTATTCCGACCCGAAGTACGGAGTGTGGCCCATCGTGGTGGGGACGTTGATTGTCGTCATCACGGCGATGATTGTGGCCATCCCATTGGGGTTGCTCTCAGCGATTTATCTTGCTGAGTACGCTCCTGATCGGGTCCGCAAGACGATCAAACCCGTTTTGGAGGTCCTCGAGGGCATCCCGACGGTCGCCACTGGTTTGTTTGCCTTCTTCTGGTTGCGCCCCTTTCTCGAATATTTGACCCCGTGGCTTCCCTGGTCGGGGCTGTTTTCCACCGGCGTCGCCGGTGTCGCTGTGGGGCTGATCATTATTCCTCTGGTTGCCTCAGTCTCAGACGATGCGATGCGCTCAGTACCTCGATCGCTGCGCGAGGGAGCCTACGCACTGGGTGCAAGCAAGATGCGCGTGGCCCTCAAAGTTGTTCTCCCCGCAGCAATTTCGGGAATTATCGCGGCGTTTGTGCTCGGTGCGTCGCGTGCGGTGGGCGAGACAATGGTGGTCTTGCTCGTGGCCGGAGCGGGGTCTCCCTCGTTGAACTTCAACCCCTTCGAGGGAATCCAGACCATGACGGCATATATCGCTAGCCGCGCGACGGGAGAAATCGCCGTTGGCACAATCGTCTACGACACGATTTTCGCGGTCGGCGCGTTGCTGTTTCTCATCACCCTGGTGATGAACCTTGTCGCTATTCGATTCGTTGAGAAGTTCCGGGAGGTCTACGACTAATGTCCACCTCCATATCCAAGGTGCCCAAGCGATCCGGCGCTGCTGTGGCCGGCGCACGTGCGGTGACAAGTCAGTTCCAGGCAAAGGACCAGTGGGCTGAGGTTGGTCGCGCGCTGTTTGTTGGCCTCATGATTGTCGCTCTGTCGATTGCCATCGTGGCGATTTTTGCCATCCTCGCCTGGGCTTTCGTTGAGGGGCGCACGCGCATCGACATGGACCTACTCACAAATGGTCCGTCGACAGCCCGCCGGGCGACCGCGGGTTATAGCGTGGCGATTGTCGGGACTCTCCAAATCATCGCTGGTGTGATTGCGCTGATTGTGCCGTTGGGAACCGGTGCGGCGATCTACCTGGAAATGTTCGCCGACCGCTCCAAGTGGTACAACCGGCTGATCGAGTTGAACATTCAAAACCTTGCCGGTGTGCCCTCGATCGTCTTTGGAATTCTTGGCTTGGCCTTCTTTGTTCGCGGTCCCTTCAGTTGGGGCTTCGTCGCGGCAGCGGGCTCAGCCACGATTGCTCTGCTGGTGTTACCGACCGTGATTCTGGCTTCTCGTGAAGCGATTCGGGCGGTGCCCTCATCGATTCTTGAAGGCTCACTGGCCCTGGGTGTGACTCGTTGGCAGGGAGTCTCCAAGCAGGTACTGCCGGCAGCCTTCCCCGGAATTCTCACCGGAATCATCCTCGCGGTGTCTCGCGCTATCGGTGAGGCTGCGCCGCTGCTGCTCGTGGGGGCCCTCACGTTCGTGACGTTCTACCCAAGCTTCTTCGAAGGCGGGTATTCGGCTTTGCCGATTCTGATTTACAACTACGCCGGCCGCGCGCAAATGGAGTTCCAGGTCCTGGCCGCCGCGGGTGTGTTGTTGATGTTGGTGATTTTGTTGGCTATTAACTCGGTGGCTATCTGGCTGCGAGCGCGCTACGAGAGGACGTGGTAACGGTGTCAATGACCCAAGCCGATATGGGAGAAGCGACGACAAGGGAAGAAGTTTTTACCCTCAATAATGTTTCGGTCCACTACGGCAACAGTCTCGCCGTGGACTCGGTCAATCTTCCGATCTATAAAAACCAGATCACGGCGATGATCGGACCCTCTGGCTGCGGTAAGTCCACGATTCTGCGCTCGCTCAATCGGATGAATGACCTCATCCCCGGGGCGAAGGTGAGCGGTGAGGTGCTCTACCACGGTGAGGACATTTACGGCCCTACCGTCGACCCGGTGCAGGTGCGAAAAATCATCGGCATGGTGTTCCAAAAGCCAAACCCTTTCCCGAAGTCGATTTACGACAATGTTGCCTTCGGCCCCCGGACGATCGGGATGAAGGGCAATATGGACGGAATCGTCGAAAACGCCCTGCGTGGGGCAGCCCTGTGGGATGAAGTGAAGGACCGCCTGAAAGACAATGCTTTTGGTATGTCTGGTGGCCAGCAGCAACGATTGGTCATCGCTCGTTCAATTGCGGTCAATCCCGACGTGATTTTGATGGACGAGCCGTGCTCGGCTCTTGACCCGGTGTCGACATTCAAAATTGAAGACCTGATGAATGAGCTCAAAGAGCGCTACACCATCGTGATTGTGACCCACAACATGCAGCAAGCTGCCCGGGTTGCCGACCGGACGGCCTTCTTCACGGTGGCATCCGACGATGAGGCCGGCAGCCGTGTGGGTGTCCTCGTCGAACACGATGAGACGGCCAAAATCTTTTCCAACCCGGAGAACGAAAAGACTCTGGATTACGTCACCGGTCGCTTCGGTTAGAACGGGCCCCACCACTCCGGGTTAGCCTGGGGACATGCCTGATCGAAGCGTCGTCACCGACGAATCTTATGCCCGGTCATTAGACACCGCGGATTCCTTGCGAGATTTTCCCGGTCAGTTTTATCGCCCAGATCCCAGCCTGTGTTATCTCGATGGCAACTCACTCGGGCGCTTGCCGTTGGCAACCATCGACAGGATTAACACGTTTCTTACCCAGCAGTGGGGGGTAGAGCTTGTTGACGGCTGGGCTGACTGGATTGACGAGGCTGAGCGTGCCGGTGATTTCCTCGCCCGCGCGGTTCTGGGAGCCGGCCCGGGCCAAACACTCGTCACGGACACCACGTCGGTTCACCTCTA
>CBFHWA010000062.1:0-7226 GCA_965659525.1 Pontimonas sp. | reverse complement strand
ACCCAGCGACCCTGCTGACTGTCGTAGCGACGACGGTTGGACGCGAGGCGAAAACTGGTAATTGCCAAGCCGTCGTCTGTGGTGACATGGCGTGGAGTGGTGGCAACAATTCCGGCCGTACTTGTCGTGGTCATCAGCTGTCCTCTTTTCTCTCGGCGTAACCCGTTTGGGTGGAGAAACCCTGACAGCAGCAGGCCAAAGGGGCCAACGAAACGAGGAATACGTGGAGAATGCCCGCGCGTGGCGGGCTGGGGACGCAATCAGGCCTGGATGTAGGGCTGGAAGCTCTCGCGTACTTTCTTTACCTTTGGCGCCGCAACAGCCAGGCAGTACCCCTGGGTCGGGTTTTTCGCGAAGAAGTCCTGGTGGTAGTCCTCCGCCTGGTAGAAGGGCCCTAGTGGCGAAATCTCCGTGACGACTCCGCCATCCCAGATCTGCTCGGCCCGCTCCCGGGCCGCTTCGAAGAGCGCCTTTTCTTCCTCGTCGTGAAAGAACATCGCCGAGCGATACTGGGTACCCACATCAGCACCCTGGCGGTTGAGCTGGCGAGGGTCGTGGATAGTGAAAAAGACATCGAGGATCACGTCGGAGGGGATCACCTCCGGGTCAAAGGCGACAGCCACCGCCTCGGCGTGACCGGTTGTTCCCGTGCAGATCTGCTCGTAGCTGGGGTTTTGGGTATCCCCACCGGTGTAGCCCGAGATGACATCGTGGACGCCGCGAAGTACGCGGTAGGCCGCGTCGAGACACCAAAAACAACCGCCAGCAAGCACATATGTCCTCATGACCTCCAGGCTACAAAACCCCGCTGCCAAATGGCCGAAAAAATCCCCACCGAAATGGTCAAGCCGCCCCCGCAAGATGTGTCATGCTGTCGGCTGTGCTTGTTTCAACGTGGGTGATTCGATAGCCCGTGGGCTACGTTTACGCCTTCACGGCGGCCTTTCTTTTTGGTGCCAACGGCAGTGTCACCAAGGTCATGATGGAAGCGGGTCTCACCGCGCTCCAAGTCACCCAGCTTCGAGTGCTGGGCTCAGCCCTCATTGCTGGTTTAGTGCTGCTCATTCTCGATCGGCGCTCGTTTCGTGTTTTGCGCAGCCAGTGGGTACCCATTCTCGCGATGGGCGTGTTTGGCGTGGCAGTCCTCCAGGCCGCCTACGCCACCGCCATCCAACTCATCCCCGTGGGAATTGCCCTGCTTCTGGAATACCTCGCGGTACCGATGGTGGCCATCTTTGCGCTGGTGGTGTTTAAAGAAAAAGTTCGCACCCGCATCTGGGTGTCGATTGGTTTGGTCGTCGGTGGCCTCGTGTTGGTCGCACAAATCTGGGCGGCAAACCTCAACATCTGGGGGGTCATCGCCGGGCTGATCTCCGCGGTGGGACTGAGCACCTACCTCCTCGTTGGCGAGCGTCAACTAGAAACCATCTCGCCGCTGGCGCTGATGTTCTGGGTGATGAGCATCGGAACAGTGTTCTGGTCATTTTTCTCGGGTTGGTGGAATATCGACCCGGCACTATTTCTCGAATCGGTGTCTCTCTCGGGGACTCTGGAGGCTTACTCCGTTCCGATGTGGGCGCTTTTGGCCTGGAATGTTGTGATGGGGTCGTTCATTACCTACCTGATGAGCTTGGAGTCCATTCGGCTTCTTTCGGCCACCCCGGCGGGCATCGCCACGACCAGCGAGGTGGCCTTCGCGTTCTTAGTCGCCTGGTTGTGGTTGGAAGAAGCACTCAACATCGCACAACTCGCCGGAGCGATTATCGTGATGATTGGTATCGGTGTCGCCCAGACCGCCCGACGCGAAGCCGCGCCGGTCTATGCCGACCTAGCCATAGAAACCGGACCCATCGTTCTGCCAGAGTGGTTACACGACGAATACGACGAAGCCGAGGAGAACCGAGAGTGAAAGCAATCTTCACGCCACTGGTGATTGGCACACTCATCGCCGCCGCAGTTAACACCGTGGTTTTCCTCATCGCGCGCGAACTCCTGGGCGAACCCTTCGTTATTGACCCCGATGGCGTCGGTGGCAACCCCAGCATGGTGGTATCAACGCCTTCAGCCGCCGTCCTCACCGTTTTCCAAGCAATCGTCGGCGGCGTCATCGTCGCCGCCATTGCGCTGGCTACCCGTTACCCCCGCCGGACCTGGCGCTTAATCACGCTGGTCGGCCTGTCGCTGAGCTTTGTCCCCACCGCCCTGGCCTCGCTCGGGGTCATTTCCACGTTCCTCTGGCTCGCGGCCATGCACGTTGTTGCGGGCGCACTAATTATTCCTCTGGTCGAGCGCGTCCTTCCGGAAGAAAAAACCTCCACCGCTGTCGAGGCAGAGGACACCGAGTCCACCCTGAGCGACACTGAGTCCTAACCACCACCCCGAGGAGACCACCGCCATGCCCAACACCATCACCCTGCCGGGTACCACTCTTGAGGTGTCCGACCTCTGCTTCGGCGCCAACGTCTTCGGCTGGTCCATCCACGATCAAGCCGAAGCCAACCACCTCCTGGACCACCTTCTATCCCAGGGGGTGAACTTCTTCGACTCCGCAGACATGTACGTCCAGTGGCACCCCGGCGGCCACGGCGGTGAATCCGAGAAGATGCTGGGCCAGTGGATTCGCGAATCGGGCATCAACCGCAGTGACGTTGTCATCGTGACCAAAGTTGGCAAAATGACCGCTCGACCAGGTCTGAGCCCGGAGAATATTCGACTGGCAGCCCACGAGTCTCTCGATCGCCTGGGTCTTGACCACATCGATCTCTACTACGCCCACTTTGACGATCAGACTGTTGCCCTGGAGGACACCCTTGGTGCCTTTGCCGAACTGATCGACGAGGGGCTCGTGAGCTACATCGCAGCGTCGAATTACACCCCAGAGCGGCTGGCCGAAGCACAAGAAACTGCTGCCCGTATGGGCATTCCGGGGTACGTCGCAGTCCAAAACCACTACAACCTGGTCTTCCGGGAACAATACGAGTCGGGAATGGGCGAATACGTCGACTCCCACAACCTCGCCGGCCTGCCCTACTTCTCGCTCGCCAGCGGGTTCCTCGCGGGGCGATACACCCGCGATGATGTGCCCGACACCCCCCGTGTGGGCCGGGTCTCCGACACGTATTTTTCGGAGCGAAACTTTGACACACTCGACCGGCTACGCGCGGTAGCTAACCGCCACGGGGCTCAACCGGCCACGGTTGCCCTGGAATGGCTTCGACGCCAACCAGGTGTCACAGCACCGATTGCTAGTGCAAGCCGTATCGACCAGGTCGAGCCACTCCTCGCCAGAGTTGAACTGAGCGCCGCCGATATCGCCGAGCTGTCGGGAAACACCGACTCATAAACACCCTGTTTCCCCGTTCACTGCCGGCACCATGGTGGGCTGCCTAGACTGAGGAACTCACCGTCCAGGTTGGGGAGTGCACGCATGGACCTTGCAGGAAAAGTCTTCGTTGTTACCGGCGCTGGTAATGGAATCGGACGAGAAGTCACTCTGGAGTTTCTGCGGCGAGGAGCGACGGTGGCTGGCTTGGATATCAACACCTCGTGGTTGGCAGAAACAGGTTCACTTGCCGGCTCCAACACCGAGCGGTTCCACCCGTTTGATCTGGACATCACCAACACGCGCAGCGTCAAAGCCTTGCCAAAGAAGGTGGATAAGGCCGTTGGTCCCGTCGATGGCCTGGTCAATGTTGCGGGAATTATTCAACCCTTCGTGCGGGTTATCGAACTCACCGATGACGCGATTCAGCGGGTGATGGCGGTGAACTTCCACGGCCCGCTAAACCTCATTCGAGCTTTCCTCCCGGGGCTGATCGAGAGGCCCGAGGCGACAATCACGAATGTCTCATCGATGGGGTCCTACGCACCCGTTCCCGGACAAACCGTCTACGGCGCGTCCAAAGCCGCAATCAACCTTCTATCTGAGGGGCTTCGCAGCGAGCTGCGCGAAACCAATGTCCACATGACCGTGGTCTACCCCGGGGCAATTGGCACCAACATCGCAGGAAACTCCGGCCTCGATATGACTTCGACCGATTCTGACAGCCCCGAGCGCACTGTTGTCGAACCCGCAGATGCTGGTCGACAAATTGTCGAAGCAATCGAAGCAGACAAGAAACGCATCCTCATCGGTTCCGATGCCACCACAATGTGGTGGGCCAACCGGGTCAGCCCCGATTTGGCCGGCACCCTGATCTACCAGGGAATGAAAGACCTCCTTCCTCCCGCGCAGAGCTAACCAGCCGCACACAGTGGGCTAAGCGCCCCAGCAGACCACGCACTCCAGCTGGCTCACCAGCGGGCAAAGAGCAAACGTAGTACTACCCCTACTTTCCGACCGCGATGCGCCCGTCGACTGGGGCGTGAGCACGCCCGGTCGTAACCTCGCTTCGTTATGGCCTTGAACACTCCGCGCTTTGGTAAAAGGGTGTCCCTGCTTGCACTCGGCGGTCTTGTCGCCGGTTTCGTTGTCGGTGGGATTTCCCTGACTTCTGTCGATGCGTCCGGGTCAACCCCTCAAGCGTGCACGAGTGAGTTCCCTGCCAGCGAGCCACCGCGTTCCAACGACGTGTATCAGATCTCTGAGCCCGGCCATTTGAGCTGGATTCTTCAGCCCACGTCCGAAACCGACCCCACCATTCCTCAACTGGCTGAGGACTTCCAACAAATCGCGGATATTGACCTGGCCGGGTGCTTGTGGAGCCCCCTCGATGGTCAGGTGTCAGAGGAAATCCTCCAAAAAGGACAAGACCCCATCCCTGCGGTGAACGGATTCACCGGTAGTTACGACGGTGGTGGCTTCACGATCTCGGGGCTTGTCATTACGGTTGACTCGTTGCCGGGGCAAACCCAAGACGAAGGCGAGGCGAGCGAATACGAGCTGTTCGAAAATATCGGCTTCATCGGTGACCTCAATGGTGGAACCCTCCAAAACCTCACCTTTGACCAACCACGGCTGAGCTTCACCCTCGGTTCTATCAACCGCGCCACACTGAACAATCTTGGCCTCGCCGTGGGAAGTGCCAATGGCGCAACAGTGTCCGATATCAGCGTCGAGGAGGGAACAATCAGTCTCAACTGCGAGGTTGCGGCCCCCACCGGTGCGTTGTGTGACATCACCGGCGTGGGCGGGATTATCGGGGCGTTAACGACCTCCGCGTCTACTGTTGATTCGCTCACCTCCTCGGTCGCTATTTCCGCGACGAGTTCGGATGCCCCGGTGGACAAGAATCTGGAAGACCCGATTATCCTTCAGTTACAACCGGGTGAAATTGACATCGTGTCCATCGGAGGGGTCATCGGTTCCGACAAGGCAGGCTCAACACTGTCATCCCTGACTGCTCGCGGTTCGATGGCCTTGGACTTCCCCCGGGTTAACCAACTCGGTGGGGTTGCCGGTTCATTGGATGCATCTCGCCTCACTCGTGCCGCTTCCGACATGCAGCTCGAGCTCACCCACCCTCTGTTGTTGCCAAGTGAGGGGTTAAGCGGCGGGTTTCAACGCATCGGCGGCCTGGTCGGGTCGATTATCAGTGACGCCACTGTTGAACAGTCACGATCATCAAGCACCCTCGACGCTCAACTAGAAGTCCTCCACATCAGCGAGGATCTGACCGATCCTCAAGGTCGCTGCGCAGATAAAACCGAGGGGGACCGTTGGGTAACGGGGATTGAGACGTGGGAGTATTCGGACCCGAACCGCCCGGGTCCCCGCTGCAACCCGGCACAAGTTGTGGCTGAAATCGGCGGACTAGTGGGAGTCATCTACGACCCGTCAACGGCAGGCCCCTTGCTGAGCTCGTCGATTAATCGCAGCCAGTTCACCCTGAGCATCAACGAGTCAACCACCGTGTCGAGCCCCAACCCTGAGGTGATTATCGGCAGTGTCGGCAGCGGCGTCGGTGCGGTGTTCCAGCACGAGAACACCCAAAGCCACGACGTGGTGTCGACAAGCTACGCCGCGGGAAGCCTGGCGTTGACCATCGCGGATTCACTTCAATCCAATGCGGGAGTGTTAACCAGTAGAGGCCTCAACGACCTGGCGCAGCCGGGAAGCCTGGTCGGATCGTGGAGCCCTGATGGCCACTCTGTTAATTCGGACACACTGGTCGACAGCAGTGCCTACACGGGAATTACCCCCCGAGGTGGAGCCCTCACAAGCACCGCCCAAATGACCAGCACGTCGGCCTATGAAAACCAAGGCTGGCCGATTGTCATCGGCTACACAGCCTTTGACCAAGGTCGGGCCGAATGGGGACTGTGCTGGGGCTTCAACGACGGTTACCCCTTCCTGCTCTGGGAGTATTCGTCCGATCCGTGCCCCGCCCCGACTACGAGCAGCCAAAGTCGCGACGATGATGACTCCTCCCCCACGGCTCCGGCTGCAATCGCCCCCGCTGCCCCAACAGCTGCCACTCCGGTGGCCCCTGAGGCCAACCCCGTGGAAGAGGGCGACTCTGCGACGCCATCAAGCGAGGACCAAGCAACAGCCGACTCAGAAGTGGCCCCCCAGGAGCTCTCCGGCCCAACGGGTGAGCAGGCGGAGGCTGGCCTAGAGCCTGAGGCTTCGACAAATCTCTGGCCACTCGCCCTCGCCGCCCTCGGGGGGCTTGGAGTTTTGGGAGCCGGTGCGGCGTTATGGGCATCCTCAAGTGCCGCTTCGGCGTCAGGAAGTGGAGTGTTTCGCAGCAAATAGTCCCGGTTTTGCTAGCAGGGCTTCCCCTGAGGAGCTTGCCGTGTGTAGCGACGAACACCAGCTCTCCACCGCTAGTCGTTGACCGTGCTGATGCGGCGACCGTGTGTGATGTCACCACGGTGGCTCCGGCGGTTCGAACAGGAGCGGCCATCACTTCGTCAATGGCTCGAGAGGGCGTTGTGGTCAAAAAGTTGGCGCCCTCGGCAGGAGTCGAACCTGCGACCAAAAGATTAGAAGTCTTCTGCTCTATCCGCTGAGCTACGAGGGCTCGAGGCAAAAACCCCGGAAACACAAGTGTACAGCGGGGTCACCGCTCATCAACAGGCTGCCAGACGCTACATGACGGAATGCCCGGGTTGATGCGGTTTTGTGCAAGGACGTCGCTTGCTTATCGCACGTAGGTTGCACGGGAACGGCCGACAAGTCCGATCAGCACTGAGGTGATGATGCCAAAGACAAACGACCCTGCCGCACCCGCCAGGGTGTGGGTAGAGGGCGATGTGATGGGTTCACCGGCAAGTGCCTGGAA
>CBFHWA010000061.1:0-7320 GCA_965659525.1 Pontimonas sp. | reverse complement strand
CCTTTAGTGAAACCTGCGATCACTGCCAAGGCCGCGGAGTTGTGGTTCATGCCGACCCGGTGGCCAAGTCGAAGTCGTCTGGTTCCCCAGACAATGCGGGGAGGAAACGCCGGCCGAGTTCGAATAAGCAATCCAGCGTTGAGCCCCACCAAATTACGGACGACGCTCGAGCTGCGATTGCCCAAATTGCGGCCAAAACGGTGGGCTCATCAGCAACCGACGAACAGTCCACCGCCGAAGACGCGCCCGAGTCCTCACCAGCGAAGCCGGAGAGTGAGACCGCTTCGGTACAACAAGACGATGTGTTGGGTTTGGGTGAACTGGTGGCACAGAAAAAGACCCGCACGCCCCGGAGAGCAAAAAAGTCCCCCGAGGCTTTGGATGCCATTTTGAGCGCTCTTCCCGAGCCGCCGCCTGCTGGCCAGTCGCGTAAGCGCCGACGGGCGAGCACTCAAGGAGTTGTTTCTCCAGGCGACAATCAGGGTGCATCGGGTGGTGAGAACTAGTTCTCTGCGCGCACTAGGCGGGGCCGGTCTCGGCCTCGCGGGTTTGGCGGTGCTCGTTGTCCTGCGGATGCTCACGGCCGATCAACCCATCGACCAAGTCCCCGCACCCGTGCTCGATGGGTTGACCCTGGCGCTATCGGTTCTCATTGAATCGCTTCCGTTTATCGTCCTGGGCATCACGCTGTCGGTTATCGTCCAGATTTGGATTCCCCAGTCCTGGCTGTTTCGGATCCTGCCAGCCAATGCCGTCGGTCGCCGGTTTGTCATCTCGTTACTGGGAATGTTCTTGCCGGTGTGTGAATGTGGCAACGTCCCACTCGCCCGCGGTCTGGTCTCCCGTGGCTACAGCGTGTCCGATTCGATGGTGTTTCTCCTGGCCGCGCCGATTATCAACCCGGTAACAATCATCACCACGCATCAGGCCTTTGGTTTTGATGACGGCATCCTCATCGCGCGCATTATCGGCGCCATCGTCATCGCCAATGTTCTGGGCTGGGTATTTTCCCTCCATCCCAACCCCGAGTCGCTGTTAACCACGCGCTTTGCCGCCCAGTGCGCTCGGCCAGCATCGACTGAGGCGACGAGCAAACTCCAGCGCAGCGCCGATATGTTCCTGCGTGAATCCACCGTGTTGATGCCGGCCTTGATTGTCGGCTCACTCGTCGCCGGCGCCATCCAGGTTCTCGTCCAACGCGACACCCTGGTGGCGTTGGGCAGTGACCCGCTGTTATCGGTTTTGGCCATGATGTTGCTGGCTTTTGTTATCTCAATTTGTGCCAATGTGGACTCTTTTTTCATCCTTCCCTTTGCCGATACCTTCCTCCCCGGATCGATCCTCGCGTTTTTGTTGTTGGGCCCGATTGTGGATATCAAAATGCTGGCTTTATTGCGCACGACCTATGCCTCGGGCACGCTCGTGAGGCTGACGCTGCTTGCCGTGTTGATTACGGCAGCCGTCGGAGGGGCGGTGAATCTTGTGGCCTAAGCTCACCGCCTGGCGCGGACCGGTATTTATCGCCGTCTCCTCCGCGATGATTTTGTGGCTGTATTTCAGCGGCCAGCTTTCGCTCTACATCCACCCGCGCTATCACCTGTTCACCGCGGTGATGGCGACCATTGCGGTAGCGGGGGTGCTGCTGGGTTTGGGTTATGCCAGCAAACAACCGGCTGATGATGACCACGACCACGACCACGACCACGACGACGACGATGGGTCAACCAGCCCGGGAAGTCGCGCCGCTCTATGGGCGTCAACGATTCTCAGTGTGGCCACGGTAGCGACGTTGGTGTTCCTGCCCCCCGCCACTTTGGGGTCAGTGACAGTAGAAAACCGTGCGATAAACCAAAGCGGCCTGGGTGATTCGCAAGCGGCCCTGGCGGCGGCAAAACAGGGCGATCAGACCGCGTTTGCGGCCTTTACGGTCCGAGAGTGGGCGGCAATCCTGCGTCAAACTCAAGACCCCGCTTTTTTCCGCGGCAAGCCGGTGAACGTGCTCGGTTTTGTTTCGGAAGATCCCGATAACGATGACGTGTTCTACGTGACGCGATTTGTCGTGAGCTGTTGTTCTGTTGACGCCCAGCCGGTCGGCATCCCCGTCACGCTGCCTGGCTGGCAGGACACCTGGGCGACTGAGTCGTGGGTGAGCCTCACGGGCGAGTTCGTTGTTAACCCCAACCTGGACCAATCTCATCCGCTTGTGGTGCGGCCTGAGAGTATTCAACCGGCGGAGCAGCCCCGTGAGCCCTACCTCTTCTAGACAGGTAACCCGCCACGATCAGCGCGGATTGAGCCGTTACCACCGTGGAGTATGGCTGGTTGCTGCCATCGCTCTAGTCGCGACCGTTGCCGGATTAGTCACCTACGCCCTCCAGGGTCCGCGCTTGCGCGCAGCCAGTGTCGACGTGGTGCGCGCTGTCCAGTTTCCCGGGTCCCTGCTCCAGCTCGAATCTGATCGCCCGCTCCAGGGCTTAAGCGCCGAGCAGGTCACCGTGGAGCCGGCGGCGCCCGTTTCGGTGGATGTTTCGGACTCGATTGTCTCTGTGGTGTTTGAACAGGCCCTGCGCTATTCAACCGAGTACACCGTGCGTATCGACGGCGTCGCGGGTGAAGCCCGGGGCATTGGTGGTCAATGGGAATACTCGTTTTCCACCCCCCAAGCCACCGTGCATTACCTCGATCGTGGCCAGGAAGGGCAGCCGGACCGCATTATGCGGGTGGGAACACAGGGGCAGGCCCCGGAAGAGGTCTATTCCGCTCCGGGATTGGGCTCTTTTGTGGTGATTGGTTCTGCGCTGATGGTCGCCTCGGAGACAGCCGTCGGAGAGAGCCGGCTCGACATCATCGAACCGGTCGGAGATGGTTTCGAGCGTTTAGTCCTGCCCGAGCGCACCCGCATCGATCAACTCTTTGCCCCGGCCACGGGCACGCGGGCGATGTTTACCCTCTCCTCTCTCGACCCCGATGGCCCCTACGATCGAACCCTGTTCGTGGCAGACGCCGCCGGTTCCTCCCTGCCAGAGCCCGTCATTGGCCTGGATGGGGAGAATCTCCGGGTGACGAAAGCCGCCATTGTGCCCGGATCATCCCGGGTCGTTGCTTGGGTGGATGAAGTTCGGGTCGTCAGCATCGACCTCGACACCGGGTTGGTATTGCCTATTACCCAAGAAGCCCAAGAGTTTTGGGGAGTCTCTGCCGGTGGGGACGCGGCCGTGCTCGTTGATTTAGGGGGCACTGTCGCCATCGGCATCGACGACCTGGAAGAACAGCGCCTCGTGCCAGGAACAATTGGTACTCGCTCGGTTTTTGAGGGCCAAACGCACGTGATGAATGACGCTCGTCGTATTCAAACCGTTGTCCTGGGAAACTCCACTGACACCGAGTTCACTAGCCTTGTTGCCCTCGACGACGGTCAGGGTACGGCGATGCCGCTGTATCGAACCCCCGATGATTTAGGCAGTATCGGCCGATTCGTCGTCTCACCGGGTGATCAGTATGTGGCCATTGAAGTCAGCCCCAACCGACAAACCGCCCGTGACGACGGCCGGAGTATCGAGCCGCGGGATGCCAATGTCACAACGGTCATCATCGATATCGATTCAGGTCGTGTGGTGCGCAGCGTTGAAGGCTTTTGGCCAATCTGGTAGCCGTGTTGCCGCCGGGCGCTGGGTCGGGTAATCTAATGGTTTGGTCCACACCGCATTCTGATGTGCCGGTGGGATGTGAACTCTCAAGCAAGGTGGAATATCTCGTGGTTTATGCCGTAGTGCGCGCCGGTGGGCGTCAGGAAAAAGTTGAGGTCGGTTCGGTGATTACCGTCGACCGCATTGCTGGTGATGCCAAAAACTCGGTATCTCTCGAGCCCGTTTTGCTCGTCGACGGAGACACGGTGACCCACGACCCGAAAGCTCTCGCCAAGGTCAGTGTGACTGCGGAGATTCTCTCCGACCTGCGCGGGCCAAAAATCACGATCCACAAATTCAAGAACAAGACCGGCTACCACAAGCGTCAGGGCTTCCGCGCGGAGCTCACCCGCTTGAAGGTGACCGATATTTCGAGCAAGTAGAACGCCGAGGAAGGATTAGCCATGGCACACAAGAAGGGTGCGTCTTCGACCCGTAACGGTCGCGACTCCAATGCCCAGTACCTCGGTGTGAAGCGTTTCGGTGGACAGGTGGTGAAAGCTGGTGAAATCATCGTTCGTCAGCGCGGTACGCACTTTCACCCCGGCTCTAATGTTGGGCGCGGTAACGACGACACTCTCTTCGCTCTCGAGCCGGGAACTGTCGAGTTTGGCCACAAAGGTGGCCGCCGGGTCGTCAACATCGTCGGCTAGAGCGCCGCACAACCGGCCCACGAGAGGCCATCTCGCCCCGATCCTCTGGGGGTGTTGCTGTGGCAGCTGAATTTGTCGATCGGGTCACCCTGCACCTGCGCGCCGGCCGCGGTGGGCGCGGATGTGTGTCGGTGCGGCGGGAAAAGTTCAAGCCCCTCGGTGGCCCCGATGGTGGTAATGGTGGTGATGGCGGGAACATCATTCTCGTTGCCGACCCACAAATCACCACACTGTTGGAGTACCACCGCCGCCCCCACCGAACCAGTGAGTCTGGTTCACCCGGGATGGGTGATTCTCGTCAAGGCTCCAGCGCCGGCGATGTTTTTCTCAGCGTCCCCGTTGGCACAGTTGTCTCGAGCCCCGGCGGGGAGATACTCGCTGATCTGGGAGAGCCGGGCGACCAGTTTGTGGCCGCCCGCGGTGGACGGGGAGGACTGGGAAACCTCGCCTTAGCCACTCCGGCGCGTAAAGCGCCGGGTTTTGCGCTCTTGGGCACCGAAGGCGCCCAAGTCGACGTCGTTTTGGAGCTCAAAACCCTGGCCGATGTGGCCCTGGTTGGCTACCCCAGTGCCGGAAAATCAAGCCTCATTGCGGCGATGTCTCAGGCGCGTCCCAAAATTGCCGACTATCCGTTTACGACCCTGCAGCCCAACCTCGGAGTCGTCGAAGCGGGCGAAATTCGCTACACCATTGCCGATGTTCCCGGCCTGATTGAAGGAGCGAGCGAGGGTAAGGGCCTGGGCCTCGAGTTTTTGCGACACATTGAGCGCTGCCACGTCGTTGTGCACGTGATTGATATGGCCACGATTGAGCCTGGCCGCGATCCGGTGAGTGATTTTGAGACGATCCTCGCCGAGCTGGCGGCCTACACGGTGCCGGACGATCAGGTGGCCCTCATCGAACGCCCGGCCATGATCGTATTGAACAAAATTGACGTTCCCGATGCCCGGGAAATGGTCGAGTGGGTTCAACCCGAGTTTCGCTCCCGCGGCTACCAGGTCTTCCCGGTCAGCGCGACAAGCCGCGAAGGATTGCGTGAGTGGGGATTCGCGATGGCCCAACTCGTCGCCCACGCCCGGCAGGAGCAACGAGAGCAAGACGATATTCGCCCGCGGGTGATCCGCCGGCCCCGAGCTGTCGATGAACGTGAGTTCGAGGTCATCCCCGAGGGGCGCTCGGAGGGAACCCTTTACCGCGTGCTCGGAGATAAGCCCGAGCGGTTTGTGCAACAAACGGACTTCGCCAACGAAGAAGCGGTGGGTTATCTTTCCGATCGTCTCGGGGCCTTAGGAATCGATGAGGCGCTCTACGAGGCAGGCGCAACACCGGGTGATGCCGTGGCAATCGGCCCGAGTGACGGCATGGTCTTCGATTGGGAGCCGACGGTTTCATCTGCCGGCTATCGCTCCGGCGCTCCGCGAGGTGTCGATGAGCGTCTTGCCAGTGGTGGCCGGCGCTCCACAACCCAGCGGCGTGAGGATTATCACCGGATGATGGATGAAAAAGCGGCCGTGCGCGAGCAAATGGAGCGTGAGCGCGAGGCAGGATTGTGGAGTGATGATTCGACAACGCAGTGAGTTGCCCAACGCGCGCCGACTCGTGGTGAAAGTGGGCTCATCGTCCATTACCGGTGAGGCCGCCGAGCAGCTGGAGGGACTAGTCGCCGCGCTCGCCCAGGCCCACACTCGAGGCCAGGAGATTGTTCTGGTCTCCTCTGGTGCGATTGCCTCGGGGATGCCGCTGCTGGCACCAGGAGACCGCGAACTCGACTTAGCCACCCAGCAGGCGGCTGCTGCGGTGGGCCAAAACGTGTTGATGCGTCGCTATCAGGACCTGTTTGATCCCTTTGGTATTACCAGTGGCCAAGTGTTGCTCACGGTGGGGGATGTTGAAAACGAACCACACCGCTCCAACGCCAGACGCACGATCGAGCGCATGGTGGGGCTGCGGGTGATTCCGGTGGTGAATGAAAACGACACCGTGGCAACCCAGGAAATTCGCTTTGGCGATAACGATCGGTTGGCCGCCCAGGTTGCTCAGCTTGTCGGCGCCGATGCCCTGATTCTGCTCAGCGATGTCGATGCGATCTACACCGCCCCGCCAACCAGTGAGGGCGCATCACCGCTTGACACAGTCGGCATTGACGATGACCTTTCCTGGATCACCCTGGGTCGAGCCGTGGTTAACACGGTGGGAACCGGGGGAGCGGTCACCAAAGTCAGTGCCGCCCGCTTGGCGACTGCTGCTGGTATCCCCACGCTCGTTACCGGGACATGGCTCGTGGACCAAGCCCTTCGGGGTGCGGGCCCGGGGACCTGGTTCGAAGCCGCCGTAGAATAGGCCCCGACGCAGAGAGGGATGGCGATGGCGACACAGGAGACCCCAGACCCGGTATTCACGAACCGCCTCAAGGCGACCGCGGGCGCGTCACACCAGTTGGGTACGGCCTCTAGCGCAAAGCGTGATCGTGGCCTGGGCACCCTCGCACAGGCGCTGCGCGAGCGCGCCGATGAGATTCTTGCCGCCAACAGCCGCGATATCGAACGCGGTGAGCAATCGGGGACATCTGCGTCGCTACTTGATCGGCTGCGGTTAACTCCAGAGCGCATTGACGCGTTGGCTGTTGCTGTCGAGGACATTCGGGCGCTGCCCGACCCCACGGGCGTTGTCGTCCGAGGCCACCAGTTACCTAATGGTCTGCAGATTTCCCAGGTGCGGGTGCCCTTTGGGGTGGTGGGGGCAATTTATGAGGCGCGACCAAATGTCACCGTCGATATTGCGGCGCTGTGTATCAAGAGCGGCAATGCTGCCGTGTTACGCGGTGGCAGCCTGGCCGAGGAATCCAACAAGGTGCTCGTCGCCATCATCCAGGATGCTCTGGGGGCTGCCGGGCTGCCAGCAGAGGCTGTTTGCACGATCGACGACTTTGGTCGCCAGGGTGCGACCTGGCTGATGCGCGCTCGGGGGCTTGTCGACGTTCT
>CBFHWA010000060.1:0-7602 GCA_965659525.1 Pontimonas sp. | reverse complement strand
CAAAGAATGCGCACATCGGTGTGGGCGCAAAGGTGCCACACTTGAGCTATATCGGCGATGCCGAAATTGGCGAGGGGGCAAATATCGGCGCGGGCAGTATTACGGCCAACTACGACGGTGTGAATAAACACCGCACCGTGGTGGGTGCCCACGCCCGAACCGGTTCCGACAACGTGTTCGTTGCCCCCGTCGAAATTGGCGCCGGTGCCTACACCGCGGCGGGAACAACGATCCGGCGCAACGTGCCCGCGGGTGCGCTCGCAGTAGCCCCCGTGTCGGTGCGAATGCTTGACGGTTGGGTTGCCAGTAACCGAGCGGGTTCCGCTTCCGACCAGGCCGCCAGTAATGCCCCCACCAGCCCAGATTCAGAGTAGAAACAGCGAGGACGCCATGGGCCACATCTCCACCGAGAACCGCAAAAACCTCATCATTGTCTCGGGGAGGGCCCATCCGCAGCTAGCCCACGACGTTGCTGCGGAGCTGGGAAGCGAGGTGCTCAATAGTGACAATCGCACTTTTGCTAACGGGGAGATCTACTCGCGCTATTCCGAGAGCGTGCGCGGCTGTGATGCGTTCGTCATTCAAGCCCACAGCCACCCCATTAATGAGTGGCTGATGGAACAGCTGATCATGGTCGATGCGCTCAAGCGCGCCAGTGCGAAGCGCATCACCGTGGTGGCGCCGTTTTACCCCTACGCCCGTCAGGACAAAAAAGGCCGCGGTCGTGAGCCCATTTCGGCCAGACTCGTGGCCGACTTGTTTAAAGCCGCTGGTGCCGACCGGATTATGAGTGTGGATCTACACGCCGCCCAAATTCAGGGCTTCTTCGATGGCCCCGTTGACCACCTTTTTGCCATGCCGGTGCTGCTGGAACATTTTCGACAAAAGCTCAACGCCGATGAGCTGACCGTGGTCAGCCCAGATATGGGTCGGGTTCGCGTGGCCGATGTCTGGAGCGACAAGCTCGGTGCTCCCCTGGCGATTATTCACAAACGCCGCGACCCCCGCGTGCACAACGAAGTGTCGGTGCACGAAATTGTCGGCGACGTCGAGGGTCGGGTGTGTTTACTCGTTGACGACCTGATTGACACGGGCCGAACGATTCAAAAAGCGGCCGAGGCGCTCAAAAACAGTGGTGCTAAGGGTGTCGTCGTTGCCGCAACCCACGCCGTTTTTTCTGACCCCGCCACCGAGGTCCTCCAGTCTGAAGCGATTGACGAGGTCGTCGTTACCGACACTTTGCCGCTGCCGGATTCAAAAAAGTGGGACCGGCTGACGGTTTTGCCCATCGCGCCGCTGTTAGCCCGGGCGATCCGCGAAGTCTTTGATGACGGTTCGGTCACCTCGATGTTTGACGGTCAGGCCTAGCTACTACTCACCGGTCGCAAATTGGGCATCCCTGGAATGGGTCCCAGCGTGGCAATCAGGAGTTCCTGGTTTCCCTCGAGGGGAACAAAGCACTGCCAGCCGGCAGCCTCGAGGGGGAAAATCCGGAACTGTGCCTCCACACTGGCGGCGTTTGGCGCGTAATACTGGCGGGCTAACTCGCAGGCATAGTCTGCTGAACGACCCGCTTGACCAAAGGTGCCCAGGAGCCCCGGCAGCACCAGGAGCCCCAGCCCCACGAGGGCGACAAGGCGGAGCACCCGCATTCTGCGGTTGCTCCGCAGCGGCCGCGGGTCGTCGTCAGGTTCGAGTTCTTCGGGTATCGACTCGGTCATCACCCCCAGCCTACGGCCGCCACCTGCTGTTTACGTCGGCCACTTAAGCTCAGCGTGTGGCAGCGCTACAACGGCACATGGGTGTGAGTGCATCGATGGCGATTGGTATCGCCGCGATGCTCGGCGCCGGTGTGTTTTTTGTTTGGACACCGGCGTGGAATCTTGCCGGTTCCTGGATGCTGCTGTCGCTTCTCATCGCCGCCATTGTGGCGACCCTCAACGGCTTGGTGACGACGCAACTGGCGATTCAGCTACCCCAGTCGGGGGGTATCTACTCTTTTGGCCGCCACTACCGCGGTGAATTTGTCGGATTTTTGGCTGGCTGGTTTTTCCTCACCGGCAAAACCGCCTCCGCGGCTGCCATCGCGCTGATCGCCGCGACCTATCTCACCTCAGACCATGCCCCCGTGGTCGCGGCGGGGCTGATTGTGGTGTTTACCCTCATCGTCATAAGCGGTATTCGCGCTACTGCCGTGGTCAGTATGGCGATCGCCTCAGTAGTGACGATCGGGCTGATCTCCATCGCTACTCCCGTTGTTGTGACAGCGCCGGGGTGGCCTCTTCCCGAGCAGGCGCCAGGGTGGGGTGTGCTCACCGCGGCCGGGCTGATGTTTTTTGCTTTTGCCGGCTACGCCCGGATGGCCACTCTGGGCGAAGAAGTGCGTGACCCCGCCCGCACGCTGCCCCGGGCGATAATCGGCGCACTCATTGTCGTCCTTGGTCTCTACGCGCTGATTGGGCTAGCCGTGATGACGCAGCTGGAATCGGCCGTGGCCCCGGATGCGCCCCTTGGCCTGCTGGTTCCCCCGTCGATGGCTGGCCTGGTGGCGGCCTTAGCTACCTTGGCGGCTCTCGGGTCGCTGCTGGCAATCCTCGCTGGCCTGTCGCGTACCAGCCTGCAGATGGCCCGGCTTCGTGACCTTCCCAGGGTTTTGTCGCTCGTGTCTGCGCGCACCCGCGGTCCCGTTGTCTCAGAGCTCACCGTGGGGGCTGCCGCGATTGTCTTGGTGTTTTTCACCGACCCGCTGTGGCTTGTCGGACTGTCTGGCACCGGTGTGCTGCTCTACTACGCCATCGGCCACTACAGCGCTCTCGCGCAGCCACCAAGCCAGCGCTTCCTCGCACCGTTCATCCCCGTTGTCGGACTGGTGCTGTGTGTGGTGTTGGTGGTGAGTTTGCCCCCGACGTCGCTTCTTGCCGGATTGGTCTGGTTTGGCGTGGGCGCGCTGTGGTTTGGCATCGCCCGCTGGCGCGAACGAGCATCCAGCGTGCGCTCTGGCGACTAATCCACCCGATACTCCGACCGGTCTGCCGACCAGTCGGTGTGGTAGCTGCCCTCGGCGTCGATGCGGCGGTAGCTGTGGGCGCCGAAGAAGTCGCGCTGGCCCTGGATGAGACTGGCGGGCAGGCGGCTGCGGCGAATCTGGTCGTAATAGGCCAGTGAGGAGCTAAACGCCGGGGTGGCAATACCCGACCGTGCTCCCACCTCAATAACCGCGCGCCAGGCGTCTTGGGAATCGGCGAGAGATTGACGGAAATACGGGGCAGCCAGCAGCAGTGGCAGGGGGGGATCAGCACGGTATGCCTCAGTGACCCGGTCGAGAAAACCGGCGCGGATGATGCAGCCGGCCCGCCAAATGCGGGCAATTTCTGCCCGATCAATCGCCCAGTCGTATTCTTTTGCCGCTTCGGCAATCGCCTCGAAGCCCTGCGAGTAGGCCACAATTTTTGAGGCATAAAGTGCGTGTTCGACCTGGTCAACAAAAGCATCAACATCATCGATTGCCACGGTGGGGGTGGGGCCGGGCAGGTCTGCCCCGGAAGCGCGCGCCGGTGTTGATGACGAAATCGCTCGGGCGAAGACCGCCTCGGCGATGCCGGTGACAGGAACACCAAGACCCACCGCTGATTGCACGGTCCACACTCCGGTTCCCTTTGATCCGGCCTGGTCGACGATGACATCCACGAGGGGCGCCCCCGTACCGGGGTCGGTGTGGGCGAGAACATCAGCGGTGATGTCAATGAGGTAGCTCTCGAGGGGGCCTGCATTCCAGCGGCGAAACACCTCGGCGATATCGGCGGGGGCCAGACCGGCGCCGTGGCGCAGGAGATCGTAGGCCTCAGCAATGAGCTGCATATCGGCGTATTCGATGCCGTTGTGGACCATTTTGACGAAATGCCCGGCTCCGTCGGTGCCGACATGGGTCACACAGGGCTCACCGTCGGCAACAGCGGCAATTGACTCGAGGATGGGACCGAGAGTGCGCCAGGCCTCGGCGGAGCCCCCGGGCATAATCGACGGGCCGTTAAGGGCACCTTCTTCACCGCCGGAGATTCCCGCGCCCACAAAGTTCAATCCGCGCGCGGCTAAGTCTTTTTCCCGCCGAATGGTGTCGGTGAAGTGGGCGTTACCGCCGTCGACGATAATGTCGCCGGGCTCGAAAACGCCCGCTAGCCCGTCGATGACCTGGTCGGTTGCCATCCCGGCTTGAACCATGATGATTGCGGTTCGCGGTGTGGCCAGTGCTGCGGCAAACTCCTCCAGAGTTTCTGTCGTAACAAACCCCGCTTCGGGGTGGTCGGCTGCCAACTGGCGGGTCTTATCCGCCGATCGGTTGAAAACCGCGACCGTGTTGCCCGGCCGGCTTGCCAAATTTCTCGCCAAATTTGAGCCCATGACGGCTAACCCGACAACACCAATATTCGCGACCGACATTCACTCTCCCGTGGGGCTGGATGGGTGGTCTGAGCACCCGACTCGCTCACCACCGTACCGGTCGGCTATGCTGGCGGGCGTACTTCGGCGAGGGAGTATCCACTCCGTAATCGACGCGGTAGGCGAGGCACACGGTCTCTCCTCACGCTTCGGCGTTCGAGTTCGAGAAGCTAACCAAGTGGGCCGTGGCCCGACAAAGGAGACAATATTCATGGCTGACAATCAGCAGATGGTCGCGGAGACCAGAAACCAGTTCGGCAAGGGTGCTGCGCGCAAACTTCGAGTCGCCGGCAAGGTTCCCGCCGTGGTCTACGGCCACGGCGCAGAGCCCATGCACGTCTCGGTTCCCGCCCACGAGATGATGCTGGTGGCCCGTCGGGCCAACGCACTTCTTGAGTTAAAGCTCGAGGAGGGGAAAAGACTGGTGCTCGTGAAGGATGTGCAACGCGACCCGGTGCGCCAAATCATCGAACACGTTGACATGGTCGAGGTGCGCAAGGGTGAGAAGGTCACCGTCGATATCGGCGTTCACGTTGAAGGTGAGCCCTTCTCCGGCACGATGGTTCAGACGGAGAACCTCTCGGTGACGGTGGAAGCTGAAGCGACCAACATCCCCGAGTGGGCAATCGTGTCGGTTGATGGACTGCCAGAGGGAACCCAGATCCACGCCGGTGAGCTCGCTCTGCCCGAAGGCTCAGAACTCATTAGCGACCCCGACGCCCTTATTCTCTCGATTATCTTGCCGCGCGCGACTGCGGATGAGGAGAGCACTGAGGCTGAAGGTGAGCCCGGCGAGGCCGGCCAGGCTGAGTCTGGTGGCGACACCGAGTCCTCCGACGACTCCTCTGAGGAGTAGTCACTGTTTTTCCGACGCAACCAGGCGGGCGGAGCTCACTCCGCCCCCTGGCTCGTCGTCGGGTTGGGAAACCCGGGCGAGAAATACGCTCATACCCGCCACAACGTGGGGGAGGATGTTCTTCGCCAGTGGGCTACTCAGGCCGGCGTGGCACTCAAGCGGCTGAAATCCTTCGGTGAGGTGGCCACCCTTCCCGGTTCCGGTGTCGTTTTGGCGGTTCCCGCTGGGTATATGAACACCCAGGGCGGCCCCGTTTCGGGCCTGATGCGCTACTACAAGACCAGCCCCGAACGGGTGATCGTCATCCACGACGACCTTGACCTTCCGGTGGGGGCCATTCGACTCAAACGCGGTGGAGGCCACGGTGGCCACAACGGCCTGCGGGATATATCCAAAGCCCTTTCCACCCCGGATTTTATTCGCGTGCGCTTGGGTATTGGTCGGCCACCCGGACGCATGGACGCTGCCGACTATGTCCTTCGGCCCGTTCCCCGCTCCGAGCAAGCTCAATGGGAGCGTGTGCGCGATGACGCTATTGACGCGGCCACGATGGCGATCGAGCAGGGCCTCGAACCGGCCCAGCAGAAATACCACTCGGCGCCGTGAGTCGTGAGGTCGGTTTACCAGCCGACACGGGGCATTGCCGCCTACACTGCCAGGAGTGACTGCGCACCCCCTGGCCCCCGTTTTGGCCAACGACCCCTCGATTCGGGCTCTTCTTGGTTCATCCCGCCAGCGCACCCACGCGGTGGCACCGCGGTCACTCCATGTGCCCCTGCTACACACCCTCATCGACTCAGCTGACCACCCCGATGTGGTCCTCGTGGTGACCGCAAGCTCGCGCGAAGCCGACCAGGTGCGCTCCGGTTTAGGAGATTTAGAAGCCAATCGGGCACAAGTCTGGGAGTTGCCACCGTGGGAAACGCTTCCCCATGAGCGTCTGAGCCCCCACCCCGAAACAATTGCAAGGCGCCTGTCGGTTATCCGAGCCCTCACGTCGCGACAGCCGGGCACGAGCGTGCCGTTGGTGGTTGTCGCCTCCGTCCGGGCGCTCATCCAACCCGTGGGTCGCCAGCTGGCCGATAGCACCTGGTTAGAGCTTCGCCAGGGAGCCTCGGGACGCGGTTTGGAATCGTGGGCCAGGGCGCTCACCGAGCTTGCCTACCAGCGTGTTGACCTGGTCACTAGGCGGGGAGAATACGCCATTCGTGGCGGCATTCTCGATGTTTTTCCCGCCCTGGTCGACCACCCCATCCGGGCCGATTTTTTTGGCGACACAATCGACGAGCTGACCTGGTTCCAGGTTGCCGACCAGCGCTCACTCGAGGAGCCCATCGACACGGTGGATATCCCTCCCGCGCGCGAAATGCTTCTCACCGACTCTGTTCGGGCCAAAGCCACGCAGCTAATGGGCGAATACCCCGGGGTCGAGGGGATGCTGGCGAAGATTTCTCAGGGCATTGTCGTCGAGGGGATGGAATCGCTCCAACCGGTGCTGACCGATGGCCTGATGCCGGTGATGGATTTCTTCCCGGAGACGACCCATATCGTGGAGTTGGAGCCGCAGCGGGTGCGCTCGCGGGCGCTGTCGCTAATCGACACGAACCGCGAATTCTTAGAAGCCGCCTGGGAGGTGGCTGCCGGCGGTGAGCGTGAGCGGCCCATCGACTTTCACACCGGGGACTTTTACACCCCAGACGAGGTTCTTGACCAGGCAGGCCCCAGACCCTGGTGGGCTCTCCACCAGGTGGATTCGGGGCTGGATCATCTGGTGCGACTGGATGCTTCGGCCATTGAGATGGAACACTCCGGTGGCCCCGAGGCTATCGATGCGGTACGCGGGCATCTGGCCCGCGGCGACCGGGTCATCGTCGCCGCCGCCGGCCACGGACTGGTTGAGCGGGCGATGACCGTATTGGGCGAAGCCGATATTCCCGCTCGTGAATGGGACGGGGATGTTGAGGCAGTGCCACCGGGTGTCGTCGCCGTTGCCCAGGCGTCTGTCGCGACCGGTTTTGTCTTACCCGGTAGTTCGTTGGTGGTGTTTGGTGAACACGACTTTTTGGCGGTGCCCGACAGGTTCCACAGGCACCGGCGAAGCGGCAGGTTGCCAAACGTCGTGACGGGGTCAATCCCCTGGAGCTTCGCCCCGGTGACTACGTCGTTCACGACGTTCACGGAATCGGACGGTTTGTTGACGTGAGGTCTCGGGAAGTCTCGACCGGCGGTCGCGAGGCAAAAAAGTCGACCCGCGAGTTTGTCGTTCTCGAGTATGCGCCGAGTAAGCGCGGCGCTCCGGCCGATAAGTT
>CBFHWA010000059.1:0-7603 GCA_965659525.1 Pontimonas sp. | reverse complement strand
GTTTGCCAAACGCGCCATAAAAAACATCACCCGGGTGCGCGAGTCCTACCGCTGGCACCGCGTGCTCCAGCCGCTGCTTGGCTACGTGGCGACAGTGGGGTCACCCGATGAGCCACCACCGGCACCGCGCGAGGGCACGAAGCGATTTTCCCCGCTTCGACCTCGCCGCACCCGTTTCCGCGCCGGAGATATCGCCCGGGGTCTCCAGCGCCTAGGCCGCGGGGAGTTTCAGCTCATCCTTCGAGCCATAAAGCGGCGCATCGCTCCCCGGTCGCGGTGAGGCGATGGTGTCAGACACACCACTGAGCATCGGGGTGGCACTGGCCACCTACAACGGTGAAGCGTTTCTACACCAGCAGCTCGAGAGCATCCTCGCCCAGTCGCGGTTGCCGGAAGAAATTGTCGTCTCCGACGATCACTCCACCGATAAAACTCGAGAGATTGTCCGCACGACACTCGAGGCACCCTGCCGTGATGCCGGTATTTCCCTCCGAATCATCGCCCACGACCACCCTTCTGGCGCTGCGGCCAACTTCGCTAACGCCCTGGCCCACAGCACCACGGACTTAGTGGCGCTGTGTGATCAAGACGATGTGTGGCGGGCGGACAAGCTGGAGTCGCTGGCCGCCTGGTTTGATGACGCCCCCGGGCTGTTGATGGTCCACTCCGATGCCCAGCTGATTGATCAGGCGGGCACACCACTGGGCATGCGCGTTTTGGACAGCCTGCGCATGACCCGGGCAGAGCGTCGGGACTTAGTCTCCGGCCACGGCATCCGAGCACTTGTTCGGCGAAATCTCGTGACCGGTCACACGGCGATGCTCCGGCGAGACCTCGTGGCCCTCGCCGGGGAGATTCCCACCGGTTTTGTCCACGACGAATGGTGGGCTCTGGTGGCGGCATGTCACGACGGGCTGATACTCGACCCGCGGGTATTTCAGGACTACCGCCAACACGGCAGTAACGACATTGGGGCGGATAAATCAGGGTTTGCCCGACTGCGTGAGCGTTTTGCCGAAGACCAGGAGGAGTTTCGAACCCGCCACCGCATCCGACACGAGGGCCTCGAGCGCTACCTGGACTCTACCCAGTGGTCGGGAACGACGGAGGCCCTCGGGCTCTTACGCGGCCGAATCGAGCACTACCGCTGGCAGGCGGGCCTTCCGCGCTCGCGTGTTGCGCGCTTGATGCCCATCAAGTGGCGCTACTGGCGAGGCGACTATCGCCGGTATCGGCGGGGACTTTTTGACGCCATGCGTGATTTTTTCCACCCCTCTCGCACGCGCTAGCGCTTCTTCCCGCGCGGGGTGCCGGGGCGAAACACCCCGGAAATCCGGGGCAACACGCCCCTGCTGGCTTAGCGTGAGGCCTATGAAGCGCTTTGCAATGGCGTGTGGTGCACTCCTGCTCGGGGTGCTCATGGTCGTCTCTGGCTACCCCCTCTCGCCCTCCTCCGATTCGGCCTACGCCTCCGAGGCCACCCCTGAGTTGCGCCACGCTGCCACCAACGGCACCACCGTGGTTGGTGCTGACGCCGAGGGAAAACTGTGGTGGTCAGACTCTGATGGCGAGGATGGCAGTTGGAGCGATTCGGGAACAGCGCTGTCAAAAAATGGGGTGACCTCACTGATCTGGACTGGTGAGCGCTTCATCGCGACCTCGTTTTTTTCCTTTGCCAGAAGTGATGATGGAAAAAACTGGACGATTCGAGTTTTCCCCCTCGGCGAGGCGTTTGATCCGGGAAACATCATCTCCGATGAGGATTTCTTCCAACGCGCCTCGATGAGTGTTGAGCAAATTCAGGCCTTCCTCGATTCGAAAATCTCGCAATGTCGCGACGATTACGTATGTCTCAACGAGTTCCGCGAAGACACGTTTGATCGCGACAAGACGGTTCTCTGTGAGGCCTATGAGGGCCGCGACGACGAGTCGGCTGCCGAGATCATCCACAAGGTCTCACAAGCCTGCGGTGTCTCGGCTGAGGCACTGATTGTGTTGATCCAGAAAGAAATGGGGCTTGTTACCCACACCTGGCCCTCCTCGTGGCGCTACGACAAAGCCACCGGTTACGCCTGCCCCGATACTGCCCCCTGCGATGAGCGTTTCTTCGGCTTCTACAACCAGGTCTACAACGCAGCAAAACAGTTCAAGCGCTACGCCAACCCCCCGGGCACGAGCCGGTTTTTCACCTGGTTCCCGGTGGGCAAAGAATCGGCCGTGCGCTGGCACCCCCGGGTGTCCTGTGGCACCGGTCCGGTGACGATTCGAAACCAGGCCACCGCGGGGCTTTACTACTACACCCCTTACGCGCCAAACCCGCCCGCGATGGCAAACCTCACCGGGACGGGTGATTCCTGCTCCAGTTACGGAAACCGCAACTTTTGGCGCCTCTACAACTACTGGTTCAACCCGACAAAAGAATTTGGCACCTACGTGACCAGCTACGACGACGCCCTGCTGGCTGTCGATGATGATGGCTACCTCGCCCGCTCCAGCAACGGGGTGAGCTGGTTGCGTATCGGCAAGGTGCCAAACGTCGGCGGGTCAAACCGCATCGCCGAGTTTGGTCTCACTGATCAGGGGCGCCTCGCGGTGTTGACCTCACAGGGTGAGGCGTGGAATACCGAGGATCTGGAGGATTGGGATTCTCTGGAGATCGAACAATCCAGTGAGCCACAAACCTTTGTCACCACCCACACTGTTGCCTCCGGTGACACCGTGTGGGCGATTGCCAGTCGCAACGGGGTGAGTGTCTCCACGGTGGTTGCCGAAAACGATCTCCCCGGCGACGGGTCATTCATTCGAATCGGCCAGCAGCTGACCATCACCAAAACCGGTGAGGTCAGCCAGGTCGAAAGCCCGATCGAGCCCCACTCATCCCACGTGTCGCTGGCATCGCTGGGCATAAAACAGCCAGACTCGAGCGTGAGCGTGGTCAGTGATGACTCCTCCAGTGGCGAGAGCTCTGAGCAATCCACTGACGACTCATCGAGCGAGGCCGACTCCGAGGACTCCAGCACTGATTCGACCACCCGTGTCCTCCAGCCGCTGGTGGTCCAACAGGGCCAAGCCGATGAGGTCTATGTCGTCAAACGCGGCGATACCCTCATTCGCATCGCCTTCCGGTTGGGAACAACGGTTTCCGAGCTTCGCGATGCCAACAACATCCGAAACGTGAACTTCATCGTCATTGGCCAGCGCCTGGTGGTCGGTTCGGCCGATGAGCAACAACAGTTCCACCGGGTTGAATCCGGTGACACCGTGGCCGTCATCGCCGAGGTTCGCGATGTGTCAACCACGACGATCCTGAGGTTAAACCCCAGCCTCCAGTCGGATTCGACCCTCGAGGTTGGCTCCCTGGTTCGCGTCGAATAGACGCTACTTCCCAGCAGCCTTCGAGCGGGTTTCCTCCTCGAGCTGTGCTCGAAGCAGTGCGATTTCCCGGGCCAGATCCGTCGTTGTTTTATCGAATACGAGCATGCGCCGGTACTGGTGGACGATGTAAAACAGCATCGCCACGATGAACAGGTAGAGCAGCAGGTCGGAGCCTTGGGCCACGCCCAGCAGGGTCGCGGTGTTAAACAGCAGGTCCGGCACGAGGACGAGGACCACGCCGCCGAGGAGGGCGAGGATGATGACCAGGCGGCGTACCGCCTGGGTTTTCGCCGTCGGTTTGGATTTCAGCAGGTAAAAGCTAATGAGCACCAGGGCGATGAGGAGAAACCACTGTGAGGGCATCGGTAAGCCTCCTAGCGAACAATCAAATCGAAGAGGATGTTGATGGAATTGAGTAACGATTGGCCTTTGCGTTTGGAATATTCGGTGTAGAGCACCTCAACCGGGTATTCCTTCCACCGAAGCTTCGTCTTGGCCAGCTGGTGGACGATTTCTGTCGCGTGGCTCATCCGGTCCTGGATGAGGTTCACGTGGGAAAGTGCATCGGCGCGGATCACGCGCAAACCGTTATGGGCATCGGTGAGCTGCAGTCCCGTCACCACGCGGGTAATCAACACGGCGGCTTTGAGGACAATCTTTTTTGATAGTCCCGGCTTGGTGCGCTTATCTAAAAACCGTGAGCCAAAAACAATGGCCAAATCGCGCCGTCTGGCGTAGTCGAGCATGGAGACCACATCGTCGACTTTGTGCTGTCCGTCGCCATCGAAGGTAATCAGGTAGTCCAGATCACCCTGACGTCTGGCCCACACGATTCCCGTCTGTAATGCAGCACCCTGGCCGAGGTTCATTGGGTGGGTAATCACGCTCGCCCCGGCAGCCCGGGCCACCTCACCGCCGTCATCACTGGAGCCATCGTCGATACACACCACGCGGTCAAAATGCTCCCGCAGGTTTGTCACCACCGCGGCGATGACGGAGGATTCGTTAAACAGGGGAACGACCACCACACAGCGGGGCTCTTTTGCCCCGCGCGTCGACGCCTTCACTCCAGCCACCGCCCTATTGTCCCAGAAACGAGCCCCGTGGGCCCGGTGTGGGTACTAACCGGCTCGGCGCAGCTTCGCCCGAGGGCCCTCTTCGGACTCATAGACGCGCTTAATGCCATCACCCAGGGCCGATTCGATGACGCGAACATCGCGCACCAACCGGGTTAACCCGGTTGGCTCCAGGGAGGCGCCGTGGTCGGTTCCCCACATCGCCCGATCCAGCGTGATGTGACGCTCCAGGGCGACGGCGCCCAGACCAATTGCGGCCAAAGAAATCTGCAGCCCGGTTTCGTGGCCGGAATAGCCAACCGGAACCCCAAAGCGGTCTCTTAGCGTCTGGATCATCCGCAGGTTTGCTTCACTGGGATCCAGCGGGTAGGTCGAGGTTGCGTGCATCAACACGAGGTTGTCGGTGCCGACAATGTTCACCGCGGCATCAATCTCATCCATGGTCGACATTCCCGTGGAGAGAATGAGTGGTTTACCGGTATCGCGCAGTGCTTCGAGAAGTTCCCGGTCGGTCACCGAGGCGCTGGCGACCTTATGGGCGATGACGTTGTGGCGCTCCAAAAACTCCACCGAGGGAACATCCCAGGGGGAGGCAAACCAGTCCAGGCCCTTCTGGGCGGCATAGTCGGCAATCTCGGAATACTCGTCGTCACCGAATTCGATCCGGTGCTTATATTCCAAATAGGTCATCGTGCCCCAGGGGGTTTCGCGCTGGATATTCTTCTGCGCCTCCGGGGTGGAGATATCCGGTGAGCGCTTCTGGAACTTCACCGCCTGGCAGCCGGCCTCGGCGGCGACGTCGATGAGTTTCTTCGCGTTATCCATCTCACCGTTGTGGTTAATACCCACTTCGGCGATCACGTAGCAGGGATGTCCCGTCCCGATCTGGTGGGAACCAATGCTCACAGCGGTCTCAGTCATTGCCATCCTTGCGCTCGCGAATAATCATGTCAGCCAATTCTCGCACTGCTGCCTCGCCGCCGTTGCGCCGCAGGACGATGCGCGCCAGTGGCACCACATCGGGGTGGGCGTTGGCCACGACAACCGGCCAGCCCACCTGTTCCAGTACAGGGGCGTCATTGACGTCGTTACCCAGGTAGGCAATGGAGCCCAAATCAATGCTGTGGTCTGCCGCCCACATCGACAGAGCACTGGCTTTATCGTCGACACCCTGGAGGACGTCGACTCCGAGCTTCTCGGCTCGTTTTGACACGACGGGGTTTTTTTCTTTCGACAAAATCAAGACCGAAATGCCCGCTGCGACAAGCTGACCAATGCCCAAGCCGTCACTGCGGCTCACGCGCACGCTCTCCACACCTTTTTGGTCCACCCAGACGTAGTCGTCGGTGTGCACTCCGTCGAAATCGAACACGACCGCCTCCAGGGGTCCAATGGGCGGGGCGGCTTCGGAGGCGACGGCCAGTTCGCGGGCCAGACGCAGGTCATCGGGGGTGTCGATCTCGAGGGCTTCTCTGCGGCCCACTTCAACACAGCCGACACGACCGTGAAAGCGCGAGCCCGATTCCCGCAGGCCCGTGGCGGTGAAAACGTAAAACGCTCCCGTCTCAACAACGCGGTGGGGCAGGTCTTGTCGACGGGGTCTGCTGTTTCGCTCGTGGCCGAGGGGTTCAAAGCCACCGTCGCGTTGCTCCCAGCGAAAACCGTGATCGGCCAGCCCGGAGAAGACCGAATCGAACTGACCGTCTCGAACCATGCGCACCGCCTGGTCAATATCGACCGGGTTGATAAAAGGGCTCGTGGCTTGAATGAACACCACGATCTCTGCTGTGGCTATGTCATCCAGGGCGTGGAGCAGGGCGGATTCGCTGCTGGAGTCATCAGCAGCCAAATCGGCGGGGCGTTTGATGATCTCTGCTCCGCTGCGCGCAGCAGCAGAGGCGATGCGTTCGGTATCAGTAGAGACATAAACCGCATCGACGGTAACGGCCTGAGTGGCGCTTCGAACCGCTCGGGCGACGAGGGGAACACCGTGGACGGGTTGGAGGTTCTTATCCGTAATACCTTTCGATCCGCCCCGGGCGGGAATAATCGCGATCGTGCTCACCCCGTCAGACTAGCGGGCTGCGTGAGGCCAAAACAGGGTGCGTCGCCCAAGCCACCCCGCGGGATAAACCGGGGCTTGGCGCCCAGGCCGTCTAGGCTAAATCCATCATGAGCCTGCGTGTGGTGGCTCCCTTGCTATCTGGCAATCTGGGGCCTGTTCTTCAGACCCGACTCCCCCTGGGCGCTCTGGTCCAATCTCAGTGGCGAGGCGGTGTCTTTGGTCGCTACGACCTTCTGCTTCGCTCACTGGTAGCCGCGCAGCTGCTTCGGGAAAAACCCCCGACACGCACCACGAAAGAAATCACCTGGTACGAGTCGATGCAGCAGGAGCGAGCAGGCCGCCACACGCTTCCGGCGTTTCGTGACCTGGCTCGAGCAATCCGGCAGCTGGGGTTGGATTCGGATTTCCCGATTGGGGTTTCACCGCGGGGCCACCTGCTCGATGGTGCCCATCGATTGGGTATCGCGCTGGCCCAAAACGCCCCCAGTTTGGCTATCGATATCCGAGCCGGAAAGCGGCTGCGTCCTTTTGAGCGCCGCTGGTTTGTCGCGGCAGGTTTTACCAATGAGGCTCTCGAGGCGATGGACACCGAATTGGATCGGGTGATGGCCCACACCGGTGTGGACACCATCATGCTCACCCCGGCAACAGACACCCCCCTTGGTCAGTGGTTGGCGCCGCTGCTTCCCGCCGGGGTGAAGGTCGTTTCGCACTGGGGTGTGACGTTGACCCAAGAGGAGGTCACCGGCCTTGAACAAATACTGCGCGAGATTCCCTGGCATGAAAAAGCGAGTAAACAGCCGCCGGTGTCGAAACAGTTGCGCGCAGGAAAAATCGACGTGGTGCGATTGCGTCTGGCCCACCACGAACTGGAGCGGATTAAGAAAACCTCGACCGCGCGCGATCGCGTCGCGGCTGACTTCGAGCAGGGCCTTCGAGAGGCCATCAGTCGACCCGTCGTCGTGGGCCAGACCTACCAGCAAAACCGTCACGCGGTGGCCCGACTGACAGAGCATGGGTGGCATCACCAGGTGGGCCAGTCGTGGCAGTAGCGAAGCTTGGCCAAACCCTGGCGCACTACCCCTGG
>CBFHWA010000058.1:0-7627 GCA_965659525.1 Pontimonas sp. | reverse complement strand
CGGTACCGCCGATGTCGATTCCCAGGCTTGCCACACCGCACAGTGTATGGCGGTTCGGCGCGCCAGCCAGACCGGTTTAGGGCAGCTGGAACCAGTCCGAGGCGCGGATGGCGGCCATCGCCTCGCGTTTGACCTCCGGCTCTAAGCCCTCGATATAGAGGCGGCCATCCAAGTGGTCACACTCGTGCTGCAACGCCTGGGCCAAGAGACCCTCTCCGGAAATGGTGACCTCGGAGCCGTCCAGTAGTTGTCCGGTGACCGTGGCCCGAGGATGGCGCAGTCGCGGGTAGCTCAGCCCCGGCACCGACAGACACCCCTCGTCGACCAACTCGGCTTCGCCGTCAACGGAGACGAGGACGGGGTTGAGAACGTACCCCACCTCACCGTCGACGTTATAGCTAAAGGCGCGAAGCCCCACCCCGATTTGGTTGGCAGCAACTCCCGCCCGACCCGGGACCTTCACGGTGTCGATCAGGTCCTCAATGAGGGTTTTTGTCCGCTCTGAGCCTGGTTCAACCGAGTCGGTCGGGCTGCGCAGGATGGGGTCGCCAAAAAGGCGAATCTCGCGAATGGCCACGCGCTAGCTCCCCGGTCGGCTCGCCACACCCTCAACGACCAACGCCGCCAGTTCACGAGCCGCCTGGCGGGTGAGGGGGCTGAGCTTGTGCCAGTCGATGACCGACCCGGCTGCGAGCATCGGGTCGTAGGGAATGCGCACGACATCACGAACCCGGGTGAGGAAATGGTCTTCCAGCTCCTCTAGTTTCACCACATTGGTGCCCTGAGTCGCGGTGTTGAGCGCGACGATACTGTTTCGAACAAGCTCGCCCCAGCCATTAGCTTCCAGCCAGGTGAGGGTCTCTGAGGCCAGGCGAGCTTCATCGATACTGCCGCCTGAAACAATGACAAGACCATCGGCGCGCTCGAGGGTGGGCTTCATCACGGAGTGGACAACTCCGGTGCCGCAGTCGGTGAGGACCACCGAATAGAAGCGAGCGGCAACGTCAGCGACCACGTTGTAGTCGTCCTCATCGAATGCCTCAGACAGCAGAGGGTCGGTGTCAGATGCCAGGACGTGGAGGCGGGTTATGTCTTTTGAGACCAGCTCGGCAAAGTCGGTGAAACCTTTAATGCCGGCGACGAGCTTGACCACATCGCGGACGGTGGCGGCCGTTGACCGCGGTACGCGCTCTGAAAGTGTCCCCCGGTCGGGGTTCGCGTCGATGGCGATAACGCGATCATCACGCGCTAGGGCCAGCGCCATCCCCAGCAGGGTGGTCACCGTTGTCTTGCCCACGCCGCCCTTACGGGTGAGCACGGGGACGTAGCGGGTGCCCTGGTCAAAGGCGGTGGCAATCCGGCGTGAAAGGGCTTTTCTCTCACGCGCGGCACGAGAGTCTCCCGGGTTGATGAGGTGAAACGACAGTTCATAAATCAGTCGTTGAAAAAAACCCTCGGGAGGCTCAGCTGTTTTTTTCTGATTCAACAGCCGCTCGTCAGTCAGTGACGCCGCTGCTTCCACTCCTGATTGCTCTGGATCCTGGGTATCCCCGGCAGGCACGTCCAAGACCACGGAGTGGGCTTCAACGTCGTCACCCAACACCGCACTGGGGTCGACTGCCTCATCGGCCAGGACAGG
Organism: Pontimonas sp.; assembly: GCA_965659525.1. Classification (GTDB taxonomy): domain Bacteria; phylum Actinomycetota; class Actinomycetes; order Actinomycetales; family Microbacteriaceae; genus Pontimonas. The sequence goes on along the minus strand of CBFHWA010000058.1, from coordinate 5,988 downwards.
TTCGGACTCGCGTCCCGAATCGGTGGTGTCGGCGGTCGACTCGGAGTCGGACGATGCTGACTCTGATGATGACTGCTTCGGTGACACCACAACCTCTCCTTCACGGCGGCGAATAATCCCTCCATACTCTAGCGCCCGGCTGACTGAGTGACCCCGCTGGCAGAGCACTCCCAGCCCTGATGTCGGCGCGCCGGGTAGCCTTAGCTCAGTACCCGAGGAGCCCGCCATGTCTGATTCGACCGATGACCTCGCCAGCGCCCTGGCCGATGTTGAGCGCGATATTGCCGATGTCCCCGCTGTCGAGCTGATCCAAACTGTCTCGGTCCACCTCCTGTCGGCCGCGGCGGTTAAATGTGGTCTCTCGGATAACCCGAAAGAAGAAACCGACCTGGCCGAGGCGAGAAAGATCATTACCGCCCTAGCGGGGCTCATCACCGCCGCTGCTCCCGAAATCGGTGACCACCACGCCCGGGTTCTGCGCGATGGATTACGCAGTGTGCAACTGGCTTTTCGGGAAGCCTCGACCTATCCGGATGCCCCCGGTCAGGGACCGGGAGAAAAATACACCGGACCCGTTACCTAGTTGGCTATCGCTCGCTGGTCAGAGCGCGACAAGGGCCAGTTTGAGTCCATCTACCCGCCGGGCAATAACGGGGTTTTCTGACCACGCACTCGACCACTGCTGCTGATACTCGCGGAGCTCTTCGACAGAAAGCCCCGGCTCCAACCCAACCTCCACGATGAGATCGGGGCCGATGGCGGCCTCGGCCCAACCGCTACGAATAGACATCACCACCCCGTGGCCTCCCAGCCCCTGCTCAATCGCCTCGGCTACCTCCGGGTCATCCCAGGGTGGCGTGTAGGGCTGGCCGGTCATCAAAGCAATGAGAGCCCCGCGCCGCAGGAGGCACTCGGTTGCCAGAGTGGGATTTAACACCAGTCGGGTCATCGATTCTTCCAACGCCCAAGCTGCCGCCCGGCTCGCCTCGGCCGGCTGGGGCCTTGCGTCGGCGCGCCAGGCTGTCAATGCATCAACATCGGAGAAGATCAAGCCGACGGGAACGCCGTCGGGGCCGGCGACGGTGACGATCGAGAGCTCTTGGGTTTTTTCGACCCGCCGCCCCTCTGGGGTGTGGCCAACATCGCCGGCTTCGGCGATGAGGGGAACGAGGACGCGGTTATCCCGAAGAGCCTCAACCACCTGGACAATCGCACCCGTCGAGTGTTCCCTCGCCCAACGCTCCAGTGCCTGGGCTAGCTCCTCGGGAGCACTTCCGTCATCGCCCGCGAAGGGGTGTGGCCGAAATTCCCGGCCGTCAAAGGGGATCCCGGCTGAGTCAGCGGCCTGCGACATCGAGCGCTTCGGTCAGCGTGAACGCACCGGCGTAGAGGGCTTTTCCGAGGATGGCACCCTCCAGACCCAGCGGCACAAGCTCGCGAAGCGCCGCGATGTCATCCAGGCTGGAAATACCCCCGGAGGCAATAACCGAATGGTCAGTGTTTTCCAATACCCGCCGCAGGAGGTCGATATTGGGCCCCTGCATCGTGCCGTCTTTGGTGACGTCGGTGACGACAAAGCGTGCGCACCCACACTCGTTGAGACGATCGAGTACGTCGAAGAGGTTTCCCCCCTCTTGGGTCCAGCCACGAGCGGCGAGTGTTTCACCACGAACGTCGAGGCCCACAGCGATGGCATCACCGTATTCGGCGATCATATGCGCGGTCCATTCGGGGTTCTCCAGCGCCGCCGTTCCCAGGTTCACCCGCACAGCCCCGGTGCTGAGCGCTTCTTCTAGCGAAGCGTCGTCACGGATGCCCCCGGAGAGTTCAACATTGAGCTTCTTGCCGACGGCTTTGACTACTTTTTTGATCGTGGCGCGGTTGGAGCCGCGTCCAAAGGCCGCGTCGAGGTCAACCAGGTGAATCCACTCGGCGCCCATTCGCGCCCACTCTTCGGCCGCGGAGATGGCGTCGCCGTAGGCGGTTTCTGTTCCCGCCTCACCCTGGGTCAAGCGCACGGCCTTGCCGTCAGCGACATCGACAGCGGGGAGTAAAACGAGTTTGGGGGTCGAGGACACAGCCATATTCGCGCGCGTTTTTCCTTGGAATTGTCGGCCCCAGGATCGGGGATTTACCGCCAGACTCCGAGCCCATCTCCCACATCATTGAGGCGCGGCCCGAGCTGACCCACCTACTATAGGCGTCCCAACCAGTTGGTCAAGAGCTGAACGCCGGCATCGCCAGATTTTTCGGGGTGAAACTGTGTTGCTGAAAGCGGTCCGTTTTCTACCGCCGCGACAAAACGTTGTCCGTGCTCGCTCCAACTGACTCGCGGGGCGGAGAACTGTGGGCCGGGCTCGAGCGTCCAGTCGGTCACCGCGTAGGAGTGGACGAAGTAAAACCGCTCCGATTCAATTCCCGCGAATAGCTCACTTCCCGGCGCCACGTCGACGGTGTTCCAGCCCATATGCGGCAGTCGCGGGGCCTCAAGCTGGTGCACCACCCCGGGCCACTGCCCGAGCCCCGGAGTATCAACGCCGTGTTCAACACCGCGATCGAACATCACCTGCTGACCCACACAGATACCCAATACCGCCCGGCCACCGGCGAGGCGACGTTCGATAATTTCGTCACCGCGTTTAGCCCGTAGCGCCTGCATGACGTGGGCGAATGCCCCCACCCCGGGGACAACGAGGCCATCAGCCTCCATGGCCAGGCCGCGATCAGCGCTGAGGGTGACTTGGGCGCCGGCGTGTTCGAGCGCCTTGAGTGCCGAGTGGATATTGCCAGAGCCGTAATCAAAGACGACAACGCGAGGAGCGTGGCCCACGACTAGAGGGCACCCTTTGTCGAGGGAATCCCTGAGACCCGATCGTCGCGCGCGATGGCTTTTCGCAACGCCCGAGCGAATGCCTTAAATTCTGCCTCAGCAATGTGGTGGGGGTCACGCCCGTCGAGTACGCTCACGTGCACTGTCAACATCGCGTGCATCGTGATGGCCTCAAAAACGTGGCGCACCAGGGAGCCGGTGAAGTGCCCGCCAATGCGGTGGTGTTCAAACCCTTCGGGCTCACCGGTGTGGACGAGGTAGGGCCGACCGGAGACGTCAACAACGGCCCGGGCTAGCGACTCGTCGAGGGGCACGAGGGCATCGCCAAAGCGGGAGATACCGGCTTTATCACCGAGGGCCTCGCGCAGGGCTTGCCCAAAAACAATGGCGGTGTCTTCCACCGTGTGGTGGACATCAATATCGATATCGCCGCTTGCTTCGATATCGAGGTCAATGAGGGAGTGTTTCGCGACGGCCGTGAGCATGTGGTCGTAGAAGGGCACCGATGTCGAAATGGAGCTTTTGCCGGTGCCATCGAGGTCGAGGCTGAGGCGAACGTCGGATTCGCTGGTCGTGCGGGCAATCGATGCTGTTCTACTCACAACCCCAGTCTAGTAAGAGCATCGAGGAAGGCCGTTGTCTCCGTTTCGGTTCCTGCGCTCACCCGCAGCGAGTGGGCAATGCCAACATCGCGAACGAGAACCCCGTGTTCGAGTAGGCCCCGGAAGGTCGCTTGGGGGTCTTCTAGTCCGGCGAAGAGAACAAAGTTGGCCAACGACGGCGCGACGTCATAGCCGCGGTTGCTCAGCTCGCGCACGAGTCGGTCGCGCTGGGTACGGATGTCATCGACGGTGGCGAGCATCGTTTCGTGGTGGGCCAGCGCTGCCGTGGCAGCGGCCTGGGTGATGGCCGAGAGGTGGTAGGGCAGTCGAACTAAACGCATTGCATCGATCACATCTGGGTGGGAGATCATGTAGCCCACGCGCGCACCAGCACAGGCAAAAGCTTTACTCATCGTGCGCGAAATCATCAACCGTGGTCGCCCCTCGAGCAGGCGCCTGGCAGAGGGGTGATCATCGGGGGCGAATTCCACGTAGGCCTCGTCAACGAGGACCATCCCGTTGGTGGCACCATAGGCCGCCTCGATGGTCTCGAGCCCAACACCAGTTCCGGTTGGATTATTGGGCGAGCAAAAAAACACCAAATCAGGCTCGTGCTCGGCAATGGCCGCTACCGCGGTCTCCGGGGAAATCGTGTAGCCGGGATCGCGGGCAGCAGCCACCCACTGCGTGCCGGTCGCCTCGGCGATGATCGGGTGCATGGAGTAGGTGGGCGGAAAGCCGAGCACCCGGCGACCGGGACCGCCAAAGGCCTGCATCACGTGCTGGAGGACCTCATTGGAGCCATTTGCTGCCCAGAGCTGCTCAATGGTCACCGGCGCCTGTTGGGCACCGGGACGGACGTTTAAATAACCAGCCAGGGCGGTGCGCAACCCGACAAACTCCCGGTCGGGATAGCGGTTGATTGACTCGAGGGCGCCAGTCACCGCCTCGATAATGCTCGCGCGCACATCCGGGGGAACCGGGTGGGTGTTTTCGTTGACGTTGAGGGTAACTGGGACGTCCAGCATCGGTGCGCCGTAGGGCGCTTTGCCGCGCAGGTCATCCCGGAGGGGAAGGTCATCGAGTGCCACTCCCCTATCGTAGGCCCCGCCTGGGGCGGGGTTTTTAGAACCCGGAGGGGAGGATGAGCTGTTGACCGGGCTGGATGGCGGTGGTCTCAAGCTGGTTCATCGCTCGCAGACGGTCGATGACAATCCGGGGGTCCTGATCGGGGGCGATGTGCTCAGCGATATCCCACATCGACTCACCGGCGAGGACCGTGTACACCGCGGCTTGTCCCGCTTCGGCACCTGCTTGCGCTCCCGGTGTGGCAAGAAACACTGAAGCAGCCAGCACGGGAAGCGCGATCAACGCGGTGATGGCGAGACGTCCCCGCCGGGTTAAGCGCAGGGGGGCTTCGGTCAGTGTGCTGTGTGACATCGGATTCTCCTTGTCGTCGTGTCGAGTTTCCGCTCCCGGCTCTCGGCCGGGAGAACCGGGAGCGAATCTCTGTTTCGAATATATGTTCGAATGTTGCCATTGTCAACTACCGAACACTGGAGATTCCACCAGGGACCACTGACATCGCCGCGACACGTTCGAACGAATGTTGAGAAAAAGTGTTCGAAAAGCGCTACGCTCTAAGTTATGTTGACACCACAGCAGCAGCGCATCCAGGCCTTCATCGAGCACAGCCTCGACTCTCGTGGCGTGCCACCGAGCATGCGAGAGATCTGCGACAACACCGGACTGTCGTCGACATCGAGTGTGTCCCACCAGTTGGGTCAGCTCGAACGGGCTGGTTATATTCGCCGACACCCCGGTACGGCGCGCACTCTGGAGGTCATCAACAGACTCACACCCGAGCCGGATGCACCGGTCGCGGCAGTGACCAGCCTGGAGGCCAATATGGTTCCCGTGCCGCTGGTGGGTCGCATTGCCGCAGGTGTTCCCATCACTGCAGACCAACACGTCGAAGAGACGATGTCGTTACCAACCCAGTTGGTGGGGTCAGGAAACCTCTTCATGTTGACCGTGTCGGGAGATTCGATGATCGATGCGGCCATCTGCGACGGCGACCACGTTGTCGTGCGGGAGCAAAAAACAGCCGAAAACGGTGACATTGTCGCGGCCATGCTCGATGGCGAAGCCACGGTCAAAGTCTTTAAGCAGCGCGATGGGCACACCTGGTTGCTGCCACAAAACTCCGCCTACGAACCAATCCTCGGCGACGAAGCCACCGTTTTGGGCAAAGTGGTCACCGTTCTGCGCAGTATCGCCTAGTTTCTCTGTAACGCCGCTGGTCGGGGCGATAGCCTGAGGACATGGCGGAACGCGACCTCATTCACGCCACGCCCGCGATGGTGGCTGCGGCCTCCGACCGACCGCATCGAGTAATCCTTCCCGCTGCCGCCCTCGGCGCAACAGAAGCCAACCAACCACTGGGGACGGACATTCTGCGGGTTGAAGCGGCCAGTTCCGGTATCCGCGCCGAGCTCAATGCTTCCGCCCCAGAAGTTGCCACCTGGTGGAGTGCGCCGACGTTTTGGCTCGATC
>CBFHWA010000057.1:3410-8205 GCA_965659525.1 Pontimonas sp. | reverse complement strand
GTGTTTGCCGCTGACGTGACCACCGGTGACGTCGCGACTGTTGAGGGCTCCACTATCGCCATCGAGGTCGGCGACCAGGTGACACTCAATGGCACCGCCACCGTGGTGACAACTGACGTGGAAGCATCCAACGGTGTGATCCACGTGATCGATCAGGTCATCCTGCCCGAGGGCGTGGACCCGGCCGCGCTGGTCGAATAACACTCGGTAATAACGTGGGGGGCGGGGGGGGTAACCGCCTGCCCCCACTGCTGTGTTGTGGCGACGTAGACTGATGGCCATGGCGGAGCAACCCAGCGTGGTCGTCGTGAATCTCTGGCCAAAGCCTGGGTGTGTCGATGATGTGGTGGCGATAGTCGAGCGTGAGCTCGGTGAGATTCGACAGGCCTCGGGTTGCGAGGTGTACGACCTTTACCGTGCTGTGGATGATCGCGTTGTCTTGATCGAGCGCTGGTCGAGTCGAAAACACTGGCAGGCCCACTTTGCAACGCCGGCTATCGAGAGATTGAAACGAGACCTGACCCCGGTTCTGGAGCGCCCAGCCGAGCGGGTGGAGATGTACTTGGCCTCACCAGCAGAGGAATGACTCTCTGTGCCTATCCCCGGCCCGCCGTGAGTCCTAGGCTGGGGTTACCTCAGTAAAGGAGTGCACATGTCATTTGGTCAGGCGATTTCCGCTTTTTTCTCCAACTACGCCAACTTCCGGGGACGCACTCGTCGCAGCGGTTACTGGTGGACGTTCCTTTTTCTCGTTCTCGCCTCGATTGCGCTGTGGTTTATCGACTTGCAGCTCTTTAGCGGGGTGTGGTCACAGGAGCTTCTCGACCAGGGTTCGGGGCCACTGTCGATCGTGTTCGGTCTGGCGATTATTGTCCCGGTGATTTCCCTGGGCGTTCGCCGTCTACACGACACGGGGCGAAGTGGCTGGTGGGTTCTCCTGGGGTTCATCCCCATCGTGGGAGGAATCATCCTCTTGGTGTTTTACGTCCAAGACTCACAGCCGGGTTCTAACGCGTATGGGCCAAACCCGAAGGGCGCAGAGACTCTGCTGTAGTCGGGTTAGCTAAATCTGGGTCTTGCGTTTGATGCTGCCTCGCCGCAGTCGAACAATCACGGCGATAATCAGTGCCCCGAGTGCGATGAGGCCAAGCCATGGGACGATAACCCCCAAGAAGACGATGGTGCCGGCAAAGAAGGCGAGCATCCCGTCCCATCCCGCAACGATGCCATCGATGAACCCGTCTGGTTCACGCTCGGGGGCCACCTCGGGGGTGCGAATATCGACACCGATTGACGCAAACTGGACCTGGTCGGTGAGGTAACTGCGCTGTGAGCCCAGCGAGTCGAGTTGTGCTTGACGCTCAGACAGGGCGGTTTCGATCTCGACGATGTCGCTGGTGGATTGGGCATCACCCAGTAATGTGCGCAACCGCTCGATGCTCTCTTCCAGCACGGCAATCCGGGCGTCGAGGTCGACGACTTGCAAGGTGACATCCTGGTTGGCGATCGACTGGGACTCGACAATTCCCAACTGCTCGATGGCCTCCAGCGTGGAATCGAGCTGGTCGACGGGGATGCGCACCCACAGGTAAGCACTGGGGTTCTCACCGTCGATGCCGGCTGATTCGCTTCGCGAATCCACCCGTCCACCGGCGGCCGTGACGAGGTTTTCAACCTCGGTTGCGGCCTCGATGGGCTGATCGACGGTGAGGTAAATGTCACCGGTGATGATGACGGAGCGTTCGGTGAGCTCAGCTGATCCACTATCCATCGGGCCGCTCGTGGCAGCATCACCCATCATCTCGGGCGCGAACTGCTCGGTGCCGATCATCCCTGATTCGATGGCCTCGGTGCGGTGATCAGAGCTTGCGCAGCCGGTGAGGCCAATAGCGAGCAGGCTGGCGAGGGCGAGGGAGCGAAGCAGCGTCATAGCGCAATGCTACGACCACAACACTCATTTTTTTTCATCCGGTCACCGTGCTGGCCTGGCGAGGCATACTAAAAGACATGGCTGCTTCAGGCTTCTGGCCGTTTCGTCGAAAACCACCGCTGCATGTGGCAATCAATTCCGGCAGCGGGCAACCGGTTTTGCTCCTGCACGGGATTGCTTCCTCATCGGTCACCTATGACAATGTCGTCGACCAACTGGTTGATACCCACCACGTTGTGGCAGTGGACCTCATGGGTTTTGGCCTCTCCAACGCCCCCGCAGATGCCCAGTTCACCCTCGACGAGCACGTGGAGGCCGTCGTTGAATCCGTTAGGCGGATTCGGATCAAAACCCCTCTCACCCTGGTGGGTCACTCACTGGGCTCGTTGATCGCGATCCGTCTGGCAGCGCGCTACCCCAAGCTGGTCAAGCACCTCGTCATTGCGGCACCCCCGGTGTATGTCCCGAGTGACACTTTGGTCGACCCGCTGGATCGCGCACAGATGGATGTGTATCAGAAGCTCTATCACTTCATGCGCGATAACCCAGGCTTTACCCGAACGGCGGCGAACGCCCTGGAGCGCATTTCACCCATTCGGGGTTTGGTGGATGTTTCTCAGGACAATTGGCGAGCGTTTTCGCTTTCACTTGAGCGCTGTATCGAATCCCAAACAACGGTGACCGATCTTGCTCAGGTCAGATGCCCCATCGACCTCATCTACGGCACTCTTGACCCGTTCCTCGCGCCGGCGGGCCTGCGGGTCGTCGAGAGGATGCGCGGGGTGGCTACCACCCGGGTTGAGGGGGTTGACCACGTGATTCGGCCCAAGATGGCTCGCGAGTTGGTGCGCTTAATCGCGAACCCCTCGCCTCCAACGGCTCCCATCAGGTTGGTCAGCGAAGCCTCGTAGGCCGTTGGTGCTAGCCGATAAAGCGGAGGATTTCAGCCAGGGTTTCAGCTGGTCGGTCGCGGTGGACACTGTGTCCGGCGCCGGAGATGACCACGTGGGACATCCAGCTATTTGCCGCGAGAATGCCGGCAGCGTGCTCACCGGTGAACATTGAGTCCACTGCGGGGTCGCCTCCAATAGCCAGGGTGGGCACCTGAAGACTCGTGGCTTCGGCGCTGACATCCCATACCGGGTTATCGAGCACGGCGTGTTCGACGGCGAAACGGCTGGCGATGCGGTGGGACCAGACGCGAAGCTCAATATCCAGTGGATGCCAGTGCGGGTTTTCCTCGCCGACTTGTTGTTCGGTGAGCTGATCGTGGCTGTAGAGCTGGCCGATTCGAATCTGCTCTTGACGATCCTGATCAACGCGAAGCGCGGGGTCGAGCAGGATGAGTTTTCTCGCCCACGCTGGTGAGCGGTGGGCAGCCACTGTGGCCGCGGCGGCGCCAATTGAGTGGCCGATGACGACATCCCAGCTACCCCCATCATCGGGGAGGGTTGATTCCACATCAGCGGCGAAGTCGCTGATGCGGTAGCTCGCGGCGCGGGGGGCGTAGCCGTGGCCGCGCAGGTCGACGGCTGTAGCCGACCAACCCGCCTCGGCCAGCCCGGTGCCGACCTGCCAGCAGGTATGCGCTGAGGATCCCAGACCATGAATGATGAGGCCCCGCCGGGCGGAGGTTTTTTCGCCCCAGTGCAGTCGGGGCAGGGTGACGATACTCACCCGGGTCAGGCTACCGGCGGAGCCGGCCGGACAACAGAGATGGGCTCCGTGTCGGGAATGGGGCTCGGGTCTTTGCCGCGCAGGTCCGGGTGAGCGCGTCGAAATCCGAGCGCGACCGCGGTGCCCACGAGGGAGAAAACAAAGGCGGTGACGAACCCGCCCAGGGAGCCATAGCCATCAATGGCGAAGCCGGCGATGGCCGAACCAAGGGCCGCGCCAATGAGTTGGCCAGAGCCCACCCAGCCATAAGATTCCGCCGTTTCGCTGAATTTCACACTGGCCGAGACAATGGCAAACATCACCGCGAGTGCGGGAGCAAGACCGGCACCGGCAATCGAGAGCGTGATCACCAGCCACCAGAAGTCAGCTCCCCCCATTGCCAGGCCCATTCCGAGTGTGACGATGGCCATTCGCCAGCTCAGCGCCCAGGGACCAATTTCCATTCCCCCCAGGGAGAGCCCGCCGATGAGGGAGGCAATGGCCCACAGCGCCAGCACTAATCCCGCCTGGGGGCCTTTGTCGCCGAAGACGGAAACAACGGCGACTTCGACGGCCGCGGCAGCACCAATGAGCAGAAAACCGGTGATGGTGGCCAGCAAAACCGGGCCTTTTTTCAGGACTGTTCCCATTTTTCCGCGGCTGGGCGGGATGCGCACGGTGCCCAGTTCCGGGGAGGTGACAAACCAGATGCCGCCGGCGATGAGGAATAGTCCGGCCACGACGATGGCGACCGGCGGTGAGATTTGGATCGCAAGAAACGTGGTGAGAACGGGACCGGCGATCCAAATAATCTCTTGAGCTGACGCGTCGAGGGAGAACAGCGGGATGAGCTGCTTGGAGTTCACCATTTTGGGGTAAATCGTGCGCACAGCCGGCTGGATCGGCGGAGTGGACAGCCCGCCGATGAGGCCAAAGAGCATGTAGCCCCATATGGGCATAGCGATAAAGGCAATCGCGCTCATGCTGATGACGGTGATGACGAGCGTGATGTTGATCACCAGTCGCATCCCCCAGCGACCCATCCAGCGACTGGTCAGCGGTCCGGCTGCGGCCTGGCCAAAGCTGGTGGCGGCCAGGACGAGGCCTGCCAGTCCATAGGAGTTGAAGATCTGCTCGACGTGAATGAGGTAGGCCAGGGAGATCATTCCGGCGGGCAGCCGGGCGGTTAACTGCGCGGCGATAATTCGC
>CBFHWA010000057.1:0-3400 GCA_965659525.1 Pontimonas sp. | reverse complement strand
CGCGCCACACCGGCAGTTGTCAACAAGTCGCGATATCTGTTCACAGCCTTGTCAGCCTAGGCCCTGGCTGGCGCTGTCAGTGGTCAGTGAAAAGCTGACTTTTGGGCGGTCGTCAGCGGCCGAAATACCTGTGGAAAACACGAGAAAGTTGTCCACAGGTGTGGAGGACACGCCCACAATATCTAGGGTTCCCAACTTGTCGGGAGCCATAGATATAGTGATTGAGCCTCATCGATCTGCGATGGTCTCCCGGGGCAGTAACCGGGACGAAATCGGGGTCATCAGGTGTCCCCCACAGACCTCAACGAAGTAGCAAGACGGCATAGCCGACGAAGAAGGAGAAGACGTGAACATCACCGTAGTCAAGCGCGATGGCCAAAAAGAGGCCTACGACGCCAACAAGATCAACCTCGCGATCGAGAAGGCGGCCGAGGGGCTTGACGACTCCATCGCGTGGGTAACCCAGATTGCCAGCGAGCTCGAGCTCACGCTCTTCGACGGTATTACTACCCAGCAGCTTGATGAAGCCGTGATTCAGGTCGCCCTGCAGAACGTCAAAGATGACCCTGCTTTCGACATTGTCGCTGCGCGCCTTCTCACCAAAACCCTCTACAAGCGAGTCCTCGGTGACTACGAATCCCCCGAGCAGCTCAAAGAACTCCACCGCGCCCACTTTGCAGAAAACGTCCGCCGCGGTGTCGAAGAGGGGCTGGTCGACCAGCGCCTCGTTCAGCTGTTCGACTTGGACCGTTTGGCTGACGCACTCGAGCCCTCCCGTGATGACCTGTTGAAGTACATCGGAGTTGTGACCCTCAACAACCGCTACGGCATTAAAGGCCGCAACGGTGACCCCCTCGAAGTCCCCCAGTTTTTCTGGATGCGTATCGCGATGGGCCTGACACTCAATGAGCAAGACCCGACCACCCAGGCGCTGCGCTTCTACGAAAAAATGTCGAAGCTCGAGTACTTGGCCGCCGGTTCGACACTGGTCAACGGCGGCACCAGCTACCCCCAGTTGGCGAACTGCTTCGTCATGGAAATGCAGGACGATATCGAACACATCGCTAAAACCACTCGCGATGTGATGTGGCTGACCAAGGGCACCGGTGGGATTGGTCTCTCGGTGACCAAGCTGCGCGCCCAGGGCTCGCCCATTCGCTCGAACAACACCTCGAGCACCGGTCCAATTCCCTTCATGCACACCATCGACTCGGTGCTGCGCGCTGTCAGCCGAGGCGGAAAGAAGTTCGGGGCGCTGTGTTTCTACATGGAAAATTGGCACCTCGACTTCCCCGAGTTCCTGGACCTGCGTCAGAACTCTGGTGACCCCTACCGCCGGACCCGCACGGCCAACACCGCCGTCTGGATTTCCGATGAGTTCATGAAGCGGGTGCAAAACGACGAGCCCTGGTACCTGTTTGACCCGCTGGAGGTCTCTGACCTCAACGAGCTCTACGGTCAGGAGTTCTCCAAGCGCTACGCCGAGTACGCAGCGATGGCAGAAGCTGGCGAGCTAAACATGTTCAAGAAGATCGGCGCTCGCGAACAGTTCAAAGCAATTCTGATTTCCCTCCAGGGTACGAGCCACCCGTGGCTGACCTGGAAAGACACGATCAACAACCGTGCGGTGAACAACAACACCGGAACGATTCACCTGTCGAACCTGTGCACCGAGATCTGCCTGCCCCAGGATGTCGACAACGTCTCGGTGTGTAACCTCGCCTCGATCAACCTGTCGATGCACTTAATCGACGGGAAGATGGATTGGGATCTTGTCGATGAGTCAGCCCGGGTAGCTGTACGCCAGCTCGACAACCTCATCGACATCACCCGCTCGAGCGTTGATGAAGCGGACTACTCCAATGAGCAAAACCGCGCCGTGGGCTTAGGTGTGATGGGCTTCACCGACATCATCGAAAAACTCGGCTTTAGCTACGAATCCGAAGAGGCTTATGACCTCATCGACGAAATCATGGAGCACGTGGCCTACGCCGCCATCGATGAGTCGGCCAACCTCGCCCAGGAGCGCGGTGCCTACCCGAACTTTGAGGGCTCGCGGTGGTCGCAGGGACTCGTGCCTTTCGACACGATTGACCTGGCTGAAGCCGACCGCGGTGTCGAAATTGAGGTCCCCCGCACCACCCGTCTTGACTGGGATGCGCTGCGCGAAAAGGTCAAGGGAGGAATGCGAAACGCCACGCTGATGGCGATCGCGCCGACTGCCTCAATTGGTCTGGTCGCGGGAACCACTCCGGGCCTCGACCCGCAGTTCTCGCAGATCTTCAGCCGGGCGACGAGCTCGGGCAAGTTCCTTGAGGTCAACCGCAACCTCGTCGAGGCATTGCGCGAGCGGGGACTGTGGGAGTCGACTCGTGAACAGATTCTCCAGAGCCAGGGTGACATCCAGGCAATCGCCTCGATTCCCGACGACATTAAGCAGGTCTACAAGACCAGCTTCCAGCTCTCGCCGTTTGCCTTCCTCGAGGTGGCAGCCCGCGCCCAGAAGTGGATCGACCAGGCCATTAGCCGGAACATGTACCTCGAAACCCGGGATATCGACGACTTGATGTCGATTTATACCGGAGCGTGGAAGCGCGGAGTGAAAACCACGTACTACCTGCACATGAAGCCGCGTCACACCGCCGAGCAGTCGACGGTGAAGGTCAACAAGTCAGCCCAGATTTCCGAAGGTGATGGCCAGAAGTCCCCACGAAAGGGCTTTGGCGCCACCAGCTCCGAATCGGCCGAGCCGGCAGCCGCCGGTGCCAGTCCCCGCAAGGGATTTGGCTTCGGTGGAGCATCGGGTAAGGGGGGTGAGTGATGAACCCCACGCAAGCTCCCGCCTCCGAGGACTACATCGTCCCGGTAGACCCGATGGACATGCTGCAGTGCGATAGCTGCCAGTAGTCCGCTACAGACCGCTTTATCTCGTATAACAATCCGCACGACCGACTTTAGGAAAGGACCCATCATGGGAATTCTCGGAACAGGAATTCAGGAAGGCCTGCTGCTCAAACCGGTGAAATACCGCTGGGCAATGGACCTCTATGACCAGGCTGTTGCCAACACCTGGTTCCCCAACGAAATCCAGCTCGGCGAGGACATCGCCGACTTCAAGAAGATGACCGACGAGGAACGCCACGCCATTACCTTCTTGATGAGCTACTTCAACCCCAGCGAACTGCTGGTGAACAAGGCTCTGGCTTTCGGTGTCTACCCCTACATCAACGCACCTGAGGCGCACCTCTACCTCGCTAAGCAGATGTGGGAAGAAGCCAACCACTGCATGAGCTTCGAGTACGTTCTCGAAACCTTCCCGATCGACCGCGAGCAGGCCTACGCCCAACACGTCGACAACGCGGCCATGGCCCGCAAGGAAGACTTCGAAGTGAAGTTCATC
>CBFHWA010000056.1:0-8632 GCA_965659525.1 Pontimonas sp. | reverse complement strand
CATCTGATGGCGATGTGCTGGCACGACTACACGGGGCAACCCCAGAACACATCGCGTTGCAACAGGTTCGCGATGCCCTTATCGAAATTGATCGGAGAGCTGATGAATACCGCATCTAACCCACAGCAGGCACGCCAGATTGATCCGCGATCTCCACGCATTGGCGCGGCAATCACCACGGTGTTACTGACTGTCGTTCTCGCCTTAGCACTCACCGCGGGGTCCAGCACTGAACGATCTGCCGCGTGGTGGTTACTCATTGCAATCACCATTCTGTTTGCCTGGGGGGCAATAGCGGGGCCCGCTAAACACCCCTACGGCGTGCTTTTTCGCACGCTCATTCGACCCCGACTCTCGCCACCTGCCTACTGTGAAGACCCGGCAGGGCCGCGTTTTGCCCAGCTGGTGGGGCTGGTGGTAAGCCTCACCGGAGTGGTCCTCCACGCCATCGCCATCCCGTTTGCCTTAGCTATCGCCGCCGCCGTTGCATTCGTGGCGGCATTTCTCAACGCGGTCTTTGGTCTCTGCCTCGGCTGTGAGCTCTACAGCCTGCTCTTAAGGCTTCGACGGCACCGAGTGGGTACCTAGGCAGAATCTGGTGAACCAATGTCGATGGTGAGAAGTTGCTGGAAAGCTCTCGCGAAAGATTCCCCGTCGTGGTTCGATGAGACCACACCATTCCACTATCGGTCGTGGTGTCAGTAAAGGAGACCTCTCAATGTCGATCACCAGCGAAGCACGCACCCACTGGCAGGGTTCCCTCACCGAAGGCTCCGGCCAGACCCAGTTGCAATCCTCCGGGGCCGCAACTTTCGACGTCACCTGGGCGGCGCGCTCCTCCGGTGAGACCGGAAAGACCAACCCCGAAGAGCTCCTTGGTGCCGCACACTCAGCCTGCTACTCCATGGCCCTCTCCCACGCGCTCTCCGGCGCGGGTCACACACCCGAGTCACTCGAGGTGACCGCAGCGGTCACCTTTGTGCCCGGCGAAGGCGTCACCGGCTCGCATCTGCTGCTCGTGGCCAGTATCCCGGGTCTGTCCGAAGAGGACTTCCACCGCTTCGCCACCGAAGCCAAAGAAGGCTGCCCCATCTCGCAGGCACTCGCCGGCGTTCCGATCACCCTCGAGGCGAGCCTTCGGTAATGGCACTACCCACCGACCCCGCACACTCCCTGCGGGTGCTGATCTCTGGTGCGAGCGGACTGATTGGCACCCCCCTGGTCACGCGGCTTCGTTCACGAGGCCACGAGGTTCACGTGCTGGTGCGGCGCCAGCCACGAGATGCGACCGAACACCAGTGGGATCCCGCCGCGGGCGACATTGACCAAAAGATTGTCGACCACGTCGACGCGGTGATTAACCTCTCCGGTGCATCAATCGCGAAACTGCCGTGGACGCCCGCGCATAAGCGCGCGATCCTCCAATCGCGCCTCGATGCCACGGGAACAATTGTCGGTGCCATTGCGCAATCGCCCACCCCACCACAGAGTCTCATCCAGGCCTCCGCCGTCGGGTTCTACGGCAACCGCGGCAACCAGGAGCTCACCGAGGAGTCAGCTGCTGGCTCTGGTTTCCTCGCCGAGGTGACAACAGCGTGGGAGGCGGCCACCGAAGCCCTGAGCGCCTCGGCCACCCGCGTGGCACTCGCGCGCACGGGCCTGGTGATCGCAACCGGTGGCGCGATGGCGCCGCTTCGACTCCAAACCCTTCTGGGTGTTGGCGGTCCCATTGGTACAGGCGAGCAGTGGTGGCCGTGGATCAGCCTCAGCGACGAAGTCGACGCACTGGTGTTCTTACTCGAAAACGATGAGCTCAGCGGGGCGTTTAACCTCGCCGGACCCACACCGGCGACGTCGAAAGAGGTCACCAAAGCGCTTGCCGAGTTGATGAAGCGCCCGCACTGGCTCGGTCTGCCACAGTTCGCCGTGTCGCTACTGCTGGGCGAGGCCGGGCGCGAGTTGCTCCTGGCCAGCCAAAAAGTCCTCCCGACCAGGCTTCACCAGGCGGGTTTTCGTTTTTCTCATTCCACGATCAACGAAGCACTCCAGGCCACACTGAACTAGTGGGACTCACTGACTCACCAGTGATTGGTCTGACCCGGCACCAGAAGGCTCGGTCGAGACTTCTCCCCGTGGCGGGTAGTGACCTATGCCCCGCCTCGGGTCCCGGTTTTCTCTAACGCAATCGCCCGCCGGATTGCCCAGCGCGCTCGCCGGCGATCGCCGCAGGCATCGTAGGCAAGACCGAGGCGAAACCACGCCGTCCAGTCGTGTTCGGCAGCTTCAACCTCAGTCTGGAACTGGGGAAACATCTCGGTGGCTTCTTCGCGCAGCGCGCGACCGGCGAGAGTGCGGGGAAACTCGGGGGCAAGCCCACGCTGCTCCAGCTGTTCGCGCAACCGACTAGAGGCCACCCCAAAGCGCCATTCGGCAACGAGGCCCCAGGCGCCTAAGACGGGCAGAACAAACAGTGCGACACCCATGGCGTTGACAATTAGGGCATCATCCTGGAGGAGGACCGAGGCGTAAACCAGGGCAAAGCCCAGGTAAACCAGCAGCAGAAGCGACATCACCACGGCGCCGGCTAAGTGCCTGCTCACGCGGAGGAGTCCTCCGAGGTGGCCCGGGTGTGGAGGCCCAGGACCGCATCGAGACCGACGACGAGCCCCTGCTGGGCCATCACCGCCGTCATTGCCAGGGCGATCCCGTGGCGGTAAGCATCGGCAGAGTAGGTGTCGTGGCGGATGGAGAGTGTCTCGGCGGTGCCACCGAAAACGACTTCCTGCTGCGCCACCACTCCGGCGAGGCGCATCGAGTGGACTGACACGCCCAGAATGTCGTCACCGCGGGCGGTCTGGTTTGAATGGGGGGCAACCACTCCCCCGTGGCGGGCGCGGACCTCGGCAATACGCTCGGCAGTTCGCCGGGCCGTTCCAGAGGGCGAATCCACTTTTGCCTGGTGATGGGCTTCGATGATTTCCACTGAGTCAAAAAATTCGGCAGCAATACTGGCTAAGTGTGTTCCCAGCACCGAGCCGACGGAAAAATTAGGAACCACCATCACCGCGGAACCCGGCGCATCGGCGAGTTTCTTCTCCAGTGCGTCGAGTTTGTCGCTATCCCAGCCGGAGGTGCCAACGAGGACCTTGGCGCCGTGGTGTAGCGCAGCATCAACAACGGCTGGCGAAATACCCGGGAGCGAGACATCGATAACGAGCTGCGCGCCCTGGAGGTCATCGAGCGAATCCCGTGAGCCCAGCTGGGCGGTGAGTTCAAAGCCGGTCGTGGCGTCAACAACCTGACACACCACGCGGCCCAGACGGCCGGTGGCGCCCACAACGGCAACCTGAACACTCACGTCGATGAGCCTAGCAATCGACGCCCGGACTGCGCGGGAAAATTGCGCGCCCTAGGACAGCGACAAAAAGAGCTTCTCGAGGTCCTCAACGGTGGGTTTGCCCTCGTCATCGAGTTTGTCTTCGGTGACACACTCGCGCATGGCCGTGGCGATAATCGCGAAACCGGCTTTATCCAGGGCGCTGGAAACGGCCGAAAGCTGGGTGACAACATCGCGGCAGTCACGGCCCGATTCGACCATGGCAATCACGGCGCCGAGCTGGCCTTGGGCTCTGCGAAGCCGATTGACGATCTTCTTGTCATCGCTCACCGGCAAAGCAGCGTCCAAAACCTCTTCAGCTTTTTTCTTCACCGCGGCTTTCGCCGGTGTTGTTTGTGGACTCATGGCGTTGTCGCCTCCTTGATACTGGGGGTCGTGGCCTGGGTGCCCAGTTGCCAGGTGAGGTAGCCTCCGTCGAGGTTTTTCACCGCAATACCCTCCAGGCTGAGGATACTGGCTGCCGTGTGGGCTCTCTGGCCGACACGGTCAAACACGATTAACTGCCGTCCGCGCAGGGAGTCGAGGTTGTCGCGAATGGAGTCAAGTGCGACAAATTCGGCCCCGGGAATAGTTCCCCGGGAGTGCTCAAAGCTCGAGCGCACATCAATCAACTCCCAACCCTGCGCCACGAGCTGGTCGATTTCGTGCCACTGTGCGGAGTCTTCACCCCCGACCCGGTTGTCATTGATGTAGCCCAACATGTTGATGGGGTCTTTCGCCGAACCAAACTGGGGCGCATAGGCAAGCTCCAGGTCAATCAGATCGGTCGCCGTGAGACCGGCCTGCATGGCCGTGGCGAGCACGTCGATGCGCTTATCGACTCCGTCATCGCCGACAACTTGAGCGCCGAGGATCAGGTCGGTTTCCGGGTCGACGATGATTTTGGCTGCCATCTGCGCCGCATCGGGGTAGTAGCCAGCGTGGTCGATGGGATGCGAGTGGATGATGCGCGTCGGCCGCCCCTGCTCGCGCAGCACCCGCTCGTTCGCGCCCGTTGAGGCAGCAGCGAGACCGAAGAAGCCCACAATGGAGGTTCCATACGCGGTGTGGTTTCGAACCGGGCGACCCATGATGGAATCGGCGGCGTAACGGCCGTGGCGGTTGGCCAAACCGGCGAGGGGAATCATTCCCGCGCCCCCCTCGCGCTTTTTCTGCGCGGCATCTCCCACCGCCCAGATGGCGGGGTCTGAGGTGCGCTGCTGATCATCAACGGCGATACCGCCAGCGGGGCCAATGTCCAATCCGGCCTCTTTGGCGAGTTCAAGGTTTGGTTTCGCCCCGACGGCCATCACGACCATATCCGCGTGGAGCTCTTTACCACCGGCTAGGGTCACGCCCTGATCGGTGACCTCTTGGACCTTCGCCTCAAGGTGCACATCAACATCGTTGACCCGGGCGCGCTCGACCAACAGCCACGCCATCTCCGGGTCAAGAAGGGGCATCAGCTGGGGAAGAGCCTCCACGAGGGTCACCTTCATGCCCTTATGGGCGAGGTTTTCTGCCACCTCTAAACCGATAAAGCCACCCCCGACCACGACGGCTGATTGGGCGGTCTGTGTCGCCTCGATCATGCGGTCCATATCGTCGAGGTTCCACAACACGTAGGACTTATCAACACCGGGCAGTGGCGGGCGGATGGGGGTCGAGCCGGGGCTGAGAACCAGGGCGTCATACTCGGCGGTGTATTCCTTGCCAGTTTCGACTTCTTTGACGTGGACGGTTTTGTTCTCCCGGTCAATGCCGGTGACTTCGGTGCGCACGTGAACGTCGATGTTGAAGCGGTTTTTCAGCGCCCCCGGTGTTTGGAGCACCAGTGAGCTGCGGTGTGGGATGACCTCGCCAACGTGATAGGGCAGGCCGCAGTTGGCAAAGGAAACTTCACCGCCTCGTTCGAACACGGTGATCTGTGTCGATTCGGAAAGCCGGCGAAGCCTCGTGGCCGCGGACATACCGCCGGCGACACCTCCGATAACGACAACTTTTTCGGGGCTGGTGGTGGCTGAAATATCTGAGGTCATACCCCTTACCTTATACCCAGGGGGGTATTGTCCGCACCCCCAGCCTGGCCGTGTCACCCTTGAGGTGTGGCAGATGGTTCCCAGCGCAAACCCCTCAACGAAATTCTCTTTGGCTGGCTTCGACGAGACCTCCTGATGATGTTCTCCGGCACGAGTGATGGGGAAGCACCCTGGGTGGTCCAGATGAGCGAGGGAACCGACGCCGGATATTTTGGTCCCGGCTCGGCGGTGTGGCACGTCAATGGTGCGGCACCGACCATGCTGGCGGGTATCCGTGCGCTCATGATGCAAACACTCCACCCCGGAGCAATGGCGGGAGTAGCCGACCACTCGCGCTACCACTCCGACCCACTGGGCCGGCTGGCAGGAACAGTGCGCTGGGTTGTGGTCACCACGTTTGGCTCGACCGAGACCGTCTCGAGCGAGGTCTCGCGGGTGTCGCGCATGCACGAGAGAGTTAAAGGCGACTACACGCCAAACCGTGGCTCTCAGCCAACCTCCTACTCCGCAGCGGACGCATCCCTCATCGCCTGGGTCCACCTCGTCTTTACCGACGCCTTTCTCGACTCTCACCTGAAGCTCGGCCGGAGCATCCCCGATGTCGATAGTGAATCCGGCCCCGACCGCTACGTGCGGGAATGGTCAGCCGCGGGCAAACTGATGGGCTACCCCCATCCCCCCACCACCCAGAAGGGTCTCGCCGACGCGATCGCCGCCTTCGAACCAGAATTACGAAGCGACGAGAGAGTCAGCGAAGCCCTGCGCTTCATCCTCGAGCCACCCCTGCCAAAAACCATTCGACCCGGCTACCGCCTGCTCTCAGCAGCAGCCGTCGCGAGTCTGGAGCCTCGATACCGCGAGCTACTGGGGCTCAAGCGTCCGAGGTGGCCGGCACTGACAATTGGCAAAATCATGATCGGCTTCATCGGCTGGGTACTCGGTGACGAATCCACAAGTATGCGCCGCGCGCGAGCGAGAATCGATTCGCTCCCGGAGGATCAGCGCCAGCCCGTTAAGGCCTAAGCCACGCGGTTACTGAATACCGAGGATGTCGACGACGAAGAAAATCGTATCTTCGGGGCCGATTCGGCCATCCTGTGTCCCCCCCTGGGGCCCATAGCCCAGGGCCGGGGGGATCGTGATGAGAACCCGCGAGCCGACGTTCTGGCCCACTACGCCGTCACGGAAGCCAGGGATCACCCCGGAGGTCGGAAAGGTCGCCGGCTGGCCACTTCCAAAACTCGAATCAAACGTCTCGCCGGTATTCCAGTTGACTCCGTGATAGTTGAGAACCACAGTGGCGCCGTCGTAGACCATCGCCCCGTCACCGTCGATGACGGTGGCCACACCGTAGCTGGTGGGAACCTCACCCTCTGGCAGGTCAACTTGAACCTCACCGGCGCTCACACTCACCTCGGGATAGCCCTCGGGCGCGGGCTGCTGCTGGCCGACGAGTTCGTCGAGCGGAGCCGGCGGTGGCGGCTGAATGTCCAGAATGTCAGCGATAAAAATAATTGACTCACCCTCACCGAGACCAAACTCGGGAGCACCGGCTGCCCCAAATGCCTCCTCAGCGGGGATAACGCCGGCCACACGCGAACCCACCTGCGAACACATCAACGTGCGCACCAAGCCCTGGAGGTAGGGCGTGGCGGGGTCAACGGGAATCATGTCCGGGGCCTCATCGTCGTAACCGATGTGCCCGATCTTCGCGCCCGTCTCCCCGTTGAAGTAGGCGTAGGCAAGAGTGACCCGGTCGTCTGCTTTGATCTCGTCACCTGAGCCCTCAACGATGACTTCGCGCTCAGTCGATTCGGGAGAAATCGGTGGCTCGAATTCAATCTCGGGGGGAGCCTCGAGGTCGGTGCTCACCGAAATCGAGGCCACCGCCTCTCCACCGGGCTGGCACTCGCCTTCGGCCATCATGCTGCCCGACTCGGGGGCGGACTCGGTCTCCGGCGACTGAGCCTGTTGGTCCTGCGCCGGAGCAGAACATCCGGCGAGCACCAGTGCGGCCACAACGGGCATGAACAGGAGGGAGCGGGGAGAGCGCATTGGCACCTTCATCGGTTATCTAAGACGCCCGCTAGTTTCGCAGGACCAACCTGGGTATCTGGTCAGGACGCCTCGATGGTGCGGGGATTGATCGTGACCTCACAGCTCACGCTGCGGGCGATAAAACACAGGTCGTGGGCCTCACGGTGAACATCCTCCATCAGCGTCACATGCTCTGGCGAAACCGTCACCTCCGGTTCCAACACCACTTCGGTCATCTGCCCGCGGCCAGAAGAGTCCCATTCGAGGCTGCCTCGCGCGCTACAGCGGTAGTCCGACATTTCGATACCGCGTGTTGCTGCTACATAGACCACGCTCAGGTAGTGGCACTGCGCCAGGGCGGCAATAAGAAGCTCTTCGGGGTTCCAGCGCGAGGCTTCACCGTGAAAAATACTCGCGGAGGAGCCCTCGAGGGCGGGTTTGCCATCGGCGACAATCGTGTGACGCCTCGCTATTTGGCCGGGCCGAAGCTCGTCGTGTCCTGAGCCGGGGTTGGTGTGCAGGCTCAGGCTGAACTGGTGCTGGGGCATAGTTTCCTATTGTCTCCTAATGCTCAGCCAAACACCGGCGTTATTTGAGGACCAGGCCGAACTCGAGGTCTAAACTGGCAAGACTATGACAGATACTCTCGCCACCTCGTCGACGGGGACCACCCGTCACCGCCAGATTGTCACCGCCATTCCCGGCCCCAATAGTCTTGCCCTCCACGAGCGCCGCGTTCGTGTCGTCAGCGAGGGTGTCTCAGAGCTCTTCCCGGTGTATTTCGACCACGCCCACGATGCCCTGATGGTGGATGTGGATGGCAACCAGTTCATCGATTTCACGGGCGGTATCGGTGTGACCACGGTCGGCCACACAAACGATGCCGTCGTGGAGGCCGTGCGCGAGCAGGTAGGCAAACTCACCCACACGCTGTTTGGCCTCGCCGGCTACGAGTCCTACATCCGTGCAGCTGAACTCTTGGCCGAACACACCCCGGGTCACTTCGAGAAGAAATCGGTTTTCGTCAACTCCGGGGCTGAAGCGCTGGAAAACGCGGTCAAAGTGGCGCGTAAATACACTGGGCGCTCCGAGGTCGCTGTCCTCCACCACGGCTACCACGGGCGGACCAACCTCACCGCCTCGATGAACTACCTCATGCACCCCTATGGCACCGGGTTTG